>NZ_JASLAW010000009.1 GCF_030147005.1 Pseudomonas sp. | reverse complement strand
CGAGCAAGCCCGCTCCCACAAGGGTGACCGCGCGCGAGTTAAATCGCAGCCAAAAAAAAAGGCGACCGAAGTCGCCCAAAATGCCTTGCGTGCCCTGTAATCCGAAAAAACTTATGGTTTTTTACGCTTGTTCGCGTCTTTCCAGATAAAAATTCCAAACCCTGCAAAAAACAGCACCATGAGGCTTACGGTCAGCACCCCGGCAAATACCACATTATCGATAAACATGACCGGCCTCCTGCACTTGCCCTGTTGCGATAGGGCTAAGTTAATGGAGAAGGCGCAGTGGGAAATTGATCAGGATCAATGTCGCCCGCAACGGGGCGTAAAGAAGGGCAATAACTGATCTGCATCAAGGGATGCAGGCCATTTCAACGCTTTTTCGGTTTGTTCTTCGACTTTTTCTTGGCTTTACCCAAGGGCATGGCTTGTTCAAAGGCTTGCCGTACTTCATTCAGGCGCTTGTCATTGAGATCGTGTACACGCTTGGCGCGTTCGGCATTCAGGTCGATCAGCTTGTCATCATCACTCATGGCTTGGCTTACGTCGTGGCGGGAATGCCTGAATAATGCGGGCTCCTGCGCCAGACGGCAAATCAGCGGGCGACAAAAGGCACAACGTCCGCCCGTGCGCGCCCCTTTGCTAAACCTCGATATCCACCCACAGGCCCTGGCGCGGCGCGTCGTCGATCAGCGGCGCCACGGGAACGGTGTTGTCGGCGTTGAGCAGATCGCCGGGGATAGGCAGGTGCTGATCAGCGTCGTCGTCGGCTTCACGCTGACGTTTTTGCTGCTCTTGCTGGCGGCGTTGTTCTTCGCGCAGCAGGAAGGTCGACTGTTCGGCATCATCCTTTTTCAGGTCGATGGTGCTCTCGTTGGAGCTCTGTTGAACAGGCACCACGGGCGGGATATCCGGTTTCTGGCGCACCGGATCGAGTTGCGACGTGACCGGCACAACACTGACGGGCAGCATGGGTGGCAGCATAATCTTGATTCTCCTGATCTACAGGCTGTCGGCGCGCCCCAGGGCGACTTGAACATTCGCTCGCCAAGCTGTGACCCAGTCGACACTTGTGAGTGCCCGCCACCCGTCGATTCAGCCGGCGAGCCTGCGCGCAAACGCAGTAGTTTTTGTCAGAGTCCTTGGGCGCAGGGGCTTGTTCCGTTAAGATAGTCGGCTTTTTCACGGCGGGAGTCAGGCAGCATGGCGCAGCAGTATCAACCGGGGCAACGCTGGATTAGTGACAGCGAAGCAGAGCTGGGGTTAGGCACCGTTCTGGCACAGGACGGCCGCTTGTTGACCGTGCTCTATCCGGCCACTGGCGACACTCGCCAGTATGCGCTACGGAATGCGCCCCTCACCCGCGTGAGGTTTTCGCCGGGCGACAGCATCACCCATTTCGAAGGCTGGAAGATGACCGTACAGGAAGTCGACGACGTCGACGGCCTGCTGGTCTACCACGGCCTCAACGGGCAGAACGAGCAGGTCACTCTGCCGGAAACTCAACTGTCCAACTTCATCCAGTTCCGCCTCGCCAGCGACCGTCTGTTCGCCGGGCAAATCGACCCGCTGGCCTGGTTCTCGCTGCGCTACCACACCCTGGAACACACCAGCCGCCAACTGCAGTCCTCGCTGTGGGGCCTGGGCGGCGTGCGGGCGCAACCGATTGCCCACCAATTGCACATCGCCCGCGAAGTCGCTGACCGTATCGCACCACGGGTGTTGCTGGCCGACGAAGTGGGCCTGGGCAAGACCATCGAAGCCGGCCTGGTGATCCATCGCCAGTTGCTGTCGGGCCGCGCCAGCCGCGTGCTGATCCTGGTCCCGGAAAACCTGCAGCACCAGTGGCTGGTGGAAATGCGCCGCCGCTTCAACCTGCAGGTTGCACTGTTCGACGAAGAACGCTTTATCGAAAGCGATGCCACCAACCCGTTCGAAGACACTCAGCTGGCGCTGGTCGCCCTGGAATGGCTGGTGGACGACGAGAAGGCCCAGGACGCGCTGTTTGCCGCCGGTTGGGACCTGCTGGTGGTCGACGAAGCTCACCACTTGGTGTGGCATGAAGACAAGGCGAGCGCCGAGTACTCGCTGGTGGAACAACTCGCCGAAGTCATTCCTGGCGTGCTGCTGCTCACCGCCACTCCGGAACAACTGGGCCAGGACAGCCACTTTGCGCGCCTGCGCCTGCTTGATCCGAACCGCTTCCACGACCTGCATGCCTTCCGCGCCGAGAGCGAGAACTACCGCCCGGTGGCCGAAGCTGTGCAGGAGCTGCTGGACAAAGGTCGCCTGTCGCCTGCCGCGCACAAGACCATCCAGGGTTTCCTCGGCAACGAAGGCGAAGCCTTGCTCACCGCCGTCAACGATGGCGACACCGAAGCCAGCGCACGCCTGGTGCGCGAACTGCTCGACCGCCACGGCACCGGCCGCGTGCTGTTTCGCAACACCCGCGCCGCCGTGCAAGGCTTCCCCGAGCGTAAACTGCATGCCTACCCGCTGCCGAACCCGGACGAATACCTGGAATTGCCCCTGGGCGATCACGCCGAGCTGTACCCGGAAGTCAGCTTCCAGTCGCAGCCGGACATCGAAGAAGAGAACCGCTGGTGGCGCTTCGACCCGCGCGTCGAGTGGCTGATCGACCAGTTGAAAATGCTCAAGCGCACCAAGGTCCTGGTGATCTGCGCCCACGCCGAAACCGCCATGGACCTGGAAGATGCACTGCGCGTACGTTCCGGCATTCCGGCCACGGTGTTCCACGAAGGCATGAACATCCTCGAACGCGACCGCGCCGCCGCGTACTTTGCCGACGAAGAGTTTGGCGCCCAAGTGCTGATCTGTTCGGAAATCGGCAGTGAAGGCCGTAACTTCCAATTCTCCCACCACTTGGTGCTGTTCGACCTGCCGTCCCACCCCGACCTGCTGGAACAGCGGATCGGTCGTCTGGACCGGATCGGCCAGAAACACGTGATCGAACTGCACGTGCCGTACCTGGAAACCAGCCCGCAACAGCGCCTGTTCCAGTGGTACCACGAAGCGCTCAACGCCTTTCTCAACACCTGCCCAACCGGCAACGCCTTGCAGCATCAGTTCGGCCCGCGCCTGCTGCCGCTGCTGGAAGACGCCGACGACGGCGAATGGCAAGCCCTGATCGACGAAGCCCGTGCCGAGCGCGAGCGTCTGGAACAAGAGCTGCACACCGGTCGCGACCGTTTGCTGGAACTCAACTCCGGCGGTGCCGGTGAAGGCGATGCGCTGGTCGAGGACATCCTCGAGCAAGACGACCAGTTCGCCCTGCCGATCTATATGGAAACCCTGTTCGACGCTTTCGGCATCGACAGCGAAGACCATTCGGAAAACGCGCTGATCCTCAAGCCCAGCGAAAAGATGCTCGACGCCAGCTTCCCTCTGGGCGACGACGAAGGCGTGACCATCACCTACGACCGTAACCAGGCGCTGTCGCGCGAAGACATGCAGTTCATCACATGGGAACACCCGATGGTGCAAGGCGGCATGGACCTGGTGCTGTCCGGTTCCATGGGCAACACCGCCGTGGCGCTGATCAAGAACAAGGCACTCAAGCCGGGCACCGTCCTGCTGGAACTGCTGTATGTCAGCGAAGTGGTTGCCCCGCGCTCTCTGCAACTGGGTCGCTATCTGCCACCGGCGGCGCTGCGCTGCCTGCTGGATGCCAACGGCAATGACCTGTCCGGCCGCGTGTCGTTCGTGACCTTGAACGACCAGTTGGAAAGCGTGCCGCGCGCCAGCGCCAACAAATTCGTGCAGGCCCAGCGCGACCAATTGACGCCGCGCATCAATGCCGGCGAGGAGAAGATCGCGCCGCGCCACGCCGAGCGCGTGGCCGAGGCCAAGCGTCGCTTGGCGGCAGACACCGACGAAGAGCTGGCGCGTTTGACCGCGCTGCAAGCGGTCAACCCGACCGTACGCGACAGCGAGTTGGTAGCCCTGCGCAACCAGCGCGAGCAAGGCCTGGCCATGCTCGACAAGGCGGCGTTGCGACTGGAAGCGATTCGGGTGTTGGTGGCAGGCTGATAAACCGCTGAAAAGTGAAGGGCCCGCGCAAATGCCGGGCGCCGGTCATGGCAAAACCTGTGGCAAGGGAGCTTGCTTCCGCTGGGCCGGGCCGGGCCGGCGCCGCAGCGCTAAGCGGCCCCGTTCTTTGCCTAAAAGAATGGGACTGCTGCGCAGCCCAGCGGGAGCAAGCTCCCTCGCCACAGGTTCAGCATCGTCCCCAGGTTTGTGCGCATCGCCGGCAGGCCCTGCTCCCACATCTGACCGAGGCGGGTTCAGACAACTCGGTCAAATGTCGGAGCTGGTTTGCCTGCGTAGGTGTCAACTGGGCCTCAAGCCGTTGCCGCAGCAGCCGGCACCGCAACCGCACTCAACCCCTCCTTCATCCGCTTGGCATCCCGCACAAAACTGCGCGAGGCCTGAAACAGAAACAGCATGGTCAAGAACAGCGCCACCGGGATCAGGTACATGGCGTCATGCAACCCCACCGCTTTATAGGCCTCGGTCATTTGCTCCGCCCCCGCCGCGTACATCGCCGCATGCGCAAAGTGATCAGACAGCCCGCCCACCACGATCGGCCCCATCCCCCCACCCAGCAGATACAAGCCGGCAAAGAACAATGCCATCGCCGTGGCCCGCAGGCGCGGTTCGACCACGTCCTGGATCGCCGTGTACACGCAGGTATAGAAGTTATAGGCAAACAACCAGCCCACGCTGAACAGCAAAACGAACACGCCGATCTCAATACGCCCGGCGTGCAATGCCCAGGCGGTGGTGACCGTGGAGATGATCAGGCTGCACGCGGCGAACAGCAGCCGGCCATTGGCGACCCGCTGATGGATCTTGTCGGCAATCCAGCCTCCCAGGGTCAGGCCCACCAGGCCGGTCAAGCCGACGATGACACCGGTGGCCACCGCCGCGTCCTGCAAAGGCATCAGGAAATAACGTTGCAACATCGGCACCAGGAATGAGTTGCACGCATAGGTGGCGAAGTTGAAGCACAGCCCGGCCAGCACCAGCCACAGGAAAGTCGGCACCGCCAGCACACGTCGGATCGGGCGGTCGACACGTTCCTGGGACACTTGCACCGTTTCCGCCGCGCCGCGCTTGGGCTCCTTGATGTAGAACATGAACACCGCGAGGATCATCCCCGGCACGGCGGCAATAAAGAACGGCGCGCGCCAGCTGTCGAACGCCTTGACCATCCAGCCGATGGTGAAGAACGCCAGCAACAAGCCCAACGGCAGGCCGAGCATGAAGATACCCATGGCGCGCGCACGGCGATGGGCGGGAAACAGATCGCCAATCAGCGAATTGGCGGCGGGCGCGTAGCTGGCTTCCCCGATACCAATGCCCATACGCACCAACAGGAAGCTCCAGAAACTGCCGACCAGGCCATTGACCGCCGTCAGCCCGCTCCAGGCAAACAGGCCCCAACCCATCAATTTGCTGCGCGAGCCGGTGTCGGCCAAGCGCCCCAGTGGCAGCCCGGCGATGGCATAGACGATGGTGAAGGAGGTACCGATGATGCCGAGCTGGAAGTCGCTCAGGTGCCATTCCATGCGGATGGGCTCGATGATGATGGCGGGAATGGTACGGTCGAAGAAGTTGAACAGGTTGGCGAGGAACAGCAGGAACAGAATGCGCCAGGCATTCGCCGCTTGGGTCGAGTTCTGCATGGGTCCGTCTCTTTATTGTTATGAGGGCTTCACTGCCAGCGCGTCGAGCCCGGAACCTGCAATCTAGTCAGCCGCGCGGGGGCTGTCTGTCATCATTCGTCAGCCTGATATCGACCCATCGCACTGTAACGAAACGTAAGCCTTTGATAAGTCTGGAATCCCCCGCCATACGGGGCTTTCGC
>NZ_JASLAW010000206.1 GCF_030147005.1 Pseudomonas sp. | reverse complement strand
GGGCAGGCGCTTCGGCAACCACCGCAGGCGGGGCAGGCTCCAGCTCCGGCGGGGTCTCGGCGACTTGTTCAACCACCGGATGAGCGGCTTTTACGGCAACTTCTGTAAGTCCTTCGGTATTCATCGAGTGTCAGCACCACGGCCATGGGGCCAGGAGTCATGTTGGAAAACTACTATCGCGAGCTGGTGTGTTTCCTCAACGCCAAGCTGGGCAACCGTCAGGTGGCCGAGGATGTGGTGCATGACGCGTATGTGCGGGTGTTGGAGCGTTCCAGTGCCACCCCGATCGCACAGCCGCGCGCGTTCCTGTACCGCACCGCGTTGAACCTGGTGATCGACGGCCATCGGCGCAACGCCCTGCGCCAGGTCGAGCCGCTGGAGGTGCTGGACAGCGAAGAACGCTTCGCCCCGTGTTCACCACACACGGCCCACGACCAGCGCCAGCGCCTGGAGATGCTCGAGCGCGCCCTGGCCGAGTTGCCGGCGGCCTGCCGCGACAGTTTTCTGTTGCGCAAGCTCGACGGTCTGTCCCACCTGCAAATCGCCGAGCGCCTGTGCATTTCCCGCGCCCTGGTGGAAAAACACATCGTCAACGCCATGAAGCACTGCCGGCTGCGCGTGCGTGAGTGGGAAGCGCACTGAAGCGCCGTTAGTTAAATTTTATTTCACTGTCCTCGTTTCCTATCAACACACGGCCTGTTGTTCAGGCCATGAAGGTATTCCCGCCCCAACCGCCAAGGGGCTTATCCAGAGGACACTGGAATGACACAGGCAATTGCTTCGCCCGCGGTTCACGACCTGATCGGTATCGGCTTTGGCCCTTCGAACCTGGCGCTGGCCATCGCCCTGCAGGAGCGTGAGAAGGCCCAGGGCAAACTGGACGTGCTGTTCCTCGACAAACAAGCCGATTACCGCTGGCACGGCAATACCCTGGTGACCCAGAGCGAATTGCAGATTTCCTTCCTCAAGGATCTGGTGACCCTGCGCAACCCCACCAGCCCGTACTCCTTCGTCAATTACCTCAAGGCCCACGACCGCCTGGTGGACTTCATCAACCTGGGCACGTTCTACCCATGCCGCATGGAGTACAACGACTACCTGCGCTGGGTCGCCGGGCAGTTCCAGGCCCAGGCGAACTACGGCGAGGAAGTACTGGCCATCGAGCCCATCCTGCATCAGCAGCAGGTGGAAGCGCTGCGCGTGATTTCCAGGGATGCCGACGGCGAACAGCACGTACGCACCACGCGCTCGGTGGTGGTCAGCGCCGGTGGCACGCCGCGTATTCCCGAAGCGTTCAAGGCGCTCAGGGGCGACGGCCGGGTGTTCCACCATTCCCAGTACCTTGAGCGCATGGCCAGCCAGCCGTGTGTCGACGGCAAAGCCATGCGCATCGCGGTGATCGGCGGTGGCCAGAGCGCCGCCGAAGCCTTTATCGACCTCAACGACAGCTTCCCGTCGGTGCAGGTCGACCTGATCCTGCGCGGCTCGGCGCTCAAACCCGCCGATGACAGCCCGTTCGTCAACGAAGTGTTCTCGCCGGCCTTTACCGACCTGGTGTTCCAGCAAGTCGGCGCTGAGCGTGAGCGGTTGGTGGCCGAGTACCAGAACACCAACTATTCGGTGGTGGATCTGGATTTGATCGAACGCATCTACGGCATCTTTTATCGGCAGAAAGTCTCCGGCATCGCGCGCCAGGCGTTTCGCACCATGACCATCGTCGAAAAGGCCACCCCCGGCCCGCTGGGCATCGAACTGGTGCTGCGCAACAACGCCACCGGCGAAACCGGCGTGAGCCACTACGACGCGGTGATCCTCGCCACCGGCTACGAGCGCCAGATGCACAGAGAACTGCTCGCGCCGTTGGAAGCTTATATGGGTGATTTCGAAGTGGCGCGTGACTATCGCATCGTCACCGACGAACGCTGCAAGGCCGGCATTTACATCCAGGGGTTCAGCCAGGCCAGCCATGGTTTGAGCGATACGTTGCTGTCGGTGTTGCCGATTCGCGCGGATGAAATTGCCGCGTCGTTATATGGCAATGACCGTAGCCGTGGCAGCGCGCGTTCGGTGCAGGATCTGCTGCTCGCCACTGCAAGCTGATTGTTGTGGTGAGGGCGCTTGCTCCCGCCGGGCTGCGAAGCGGCCCCAAAAGCTTGCGGGCGCTTCGCACCCGAGCGGGGGCAAGCGCCCTCGCCACAGAAGCGCTCCTACGGACGGTACTTGTGACAAGGGGTGGTCGCTGATACTGTACAAAAAACCAGTATCGGTAGCTCTCCATGCAGTTGATCGAAAAACTCAGCATTCTCGCCGACGCCGCCAAGTACGATGCTTCGTGCGCCAGCAGTGGCGCACCCAAGCGCAGCTCCGAAGGCAAGGCGGGGCTGGGTTCCACCGATGGCATGGGCATTTGCCACAGCTACACGCCCGACGGCCGTTGCGTGTCGCTGCTCAAGGTGCTGCTTACCAACTTCTGTCTCTACGACTGCCAGTATTGCGTCAACCGCCGCTCCAGCGATGTGCCCCGTGCGCGGTTCAGCCCGGAAGAGGTGGTCACCCTGACCCTGGACTTCTACAAGCGCAATTGCGTCAGTGGCTTGTTTCTCAGTTCGGGCATCATCCGGTCAGCCGACTACACCATGGAACAGTTGGTGCGAGTCGCCAAACTGCTGCGCGAAGAACACGATTTTCGCGGCTATATCCATCTCAAGACCATCCCCGAAGCCGACCCGGCCCTGATCACCGAAGCCGGGCGTTATGCCGACCGCCTGAGCGTGAATATCGAACTGCCCACCGATGCCAGCCTGCAAACCCTGGCGCCCGAAAAGCAGATCGTCTCGATCAAACAGGCCATGCAGACCATCTACACCGGTGAACAGACGGTGTTCAACGAACCCCGCGCACCGCGCTTCGCCCCGGCCGGGCAGAGCACGCAGATGATCGTCGGCGCCGATGACACCGACGACAGCACCATCCTGCACGGTGCCGAAGCCTTGTATGGCAATTACAAGCTGCGCCGCGTGTATTACTCGGCATTCAGCCCCATCCCCAACAGCCCGAAAAGCGTGCCCCTGGCCGCGCCGCCGCTGATGCGCGAGCATCGCCTGTACCAGGCCGACTTCCTCTTGCGCAGCTACGGTTTCAGCGCCAATGAGCTGTTCGAAGGCCCTGGCCACCTGGCCTTGGATATCGACCCCAAGCTGGCGTGGGCCCTGGAACATCGCGAGGTGTTCCCCCTGGACCTGAACCGCGCCGAACCGACCTTGATCGCGCGCATCCCCGGCATCGGCCTGCGCACCACCCAGCGTCTGGTGGACCTGCGCCGCGAACGCAAGATCCGTTTCGAAGACCTGGCGCGCATGCGCTGCGTGCTGGCCAAGGCCAAGCCGTTTTTCATCACCAGCGATTACCACCCGCAGCAAGCGGACAGCACCAGCGTGTTGCTGCGCGAACAGCTGCGCGATCGCCCGCAACCGCAACAGATGGGGTTGTGGGGATGATCAGCCTGGAATGCGACAACCTGTTCAGCACCTGGCGTGAACAGGCGCGCTGGCTGCTCAGCCATCAGGTCGACCCCAGCCAGGTGAGTTGGGGCGAGGCCGAGGTTGCGGATTTGTTTGCCACCGACCAGCCCATTCCGTCCGAGCCGGGTCCGTTCCAGGCGCGCATCCCCAAGGCGTTGCTGCAATTGCTGGAGTCGGCTGCCTGTTACCACGGCGATCAGCGTTGGAGCCTGTTGTATGAAGTGCTGTGGCGGGTCAGCCATGGCGATCGCACGGCGATGCTGGCAGGCGACAAACTGGGCAGCGAATTGCAGCGGCGCATCAAGCAGGTCAGCCGGGAAGCCCACCACTTGCATGCGTTCGTGCGGTTTATCGCCTTGCCGGCCGGGGCGGGGCCCGAGCTGCCGGAGTACGTGGCCTGGCACGAACCGGCCCACGATATTTTGAAAAGTGCCAGCCAGCATTTTGTGGGGCGCATGGGCCGTCATCGCTGGATGATCGCAACGCCGCTGGATGGGGTGTATTACGACGGCGAGCAGCTGATTCACCAACGCCGCTGCCCCGAGGCATGGCAGCAGCTGGCGCAGAACGTTGAAGACCCGCACAGCGCCATGTGGCTCACCTACTACAGCCACATCTTCAACCCGGCGCGGTTGAACCCCAAGGTGATGGAAGGGCATTTACCGAGCCGGTTCTGGAAGAACCTGCCGGAGGGCAAGTTGATTCCGGGGCTTATCAGCGAGGCGCGCACCGGCAAACAGAAGGATGGGCAGGCCAGGCTGGTGGGCGCCAAACCCGGAAAACGCATTTCAGGCGGGCACGGTTAGATAGAAAGTGTGGGAGGGGGCTTGCACCCGATAGCGGTGGTTCAGTCAGATTATCGCTAGCTGGACCCTCGTAATCGGGGGGCAAGCCGCCTTCCACATTGGTATTGTGGTGTCTGTTGGAGCGCCCTCAGCCAGGAGCAATCATGTCTACCGCTGTTCGTCTTGCCCAAACCGCCGATGCCGAAGGCATCAGCCACGTCATCCTCGCGGCCTTGCACAGCAGTAATGCACAGGATTACCCGGCGGATGTGATAGCTCGTGTGGCGAATAATTTCACCCCCGATGCGGTGCTGGAGTTGCTCAAGCGCCGTGTCGTGCTGGTGGCCACCCAGGATCAGGTGATCGTCGCCACGGCCGCTCTCGACGCCAACGTGGTGCGCTCGGTCTTCGTTAACCCGGCGCTGCAAGGGCAGGGCATTGGTCGCCTGCTGATGATCGAGATCGAGTTGCGCGCCCGTGAAGCCGGGGTGACGGTGTTGAGTGTGCCCTCTTCGCTGACCGCCGAGCCGTTCTATAGCAAGCTGGGTTTTCACACCGTGCGCGATGTCTACCACGGCAACGAGCGCACGCTGGTCATGGAAAAAGCGCTGTTGTCTCGGCATCCCATCGGCCCATACCGCGACCGTCAGCACCGTGCCCAAGTGATTGAGTTGTGGCAGGAGGCGTTTGGCTATGACACCGCGCATAACCTGCCGAGCCTGGCGATTGATAAGAAGCTGGCGGTCAATGACGGGTTGTTCTTTGTCGCGACAGACAAGAAAGCCGTGATCGGTACGATTCTCGCCGGGTATGACGGCCATCGTGGCTGGTTGTATTCGGTGGCGGTGCATGCCGACTATCGTCGCCACGGGCTGGGATCGTCATTGGTGCGGTATGCGGAACAGGCATTGACGGCGTTGGGCTGCATGAAGATCAACCTGCAGATCACCGGCGGCAATGACGCAGTGGTGGCGTTTTACGAGGCGTTGGGATACGGGGTGGAGCCGAGGATCAGCATGGGCAAGAAGATTGCCGGGAATATTCCTCACGCTTGAAATGAGGGAGGCCAGAGTGGGAGGGGCGGCGCGACGAATCGACGTGCCCCTCCCGCACAGGCATCAGACCTTGACGATCCAACCCGCCGGCGCTTCAACATCGCCGGTCTGCACGCCCGTCAGCTCTTTGTAGAGCTTCTGAGTGACTGGGCCCACTTCGGTTTCGCTGTGGAACACGTGGCGTTTACCGTTGTGCTCGATGGCACCGATTGGCGAGATCACCGCAGCGGTACCGCAGGCGCCGGCTTCCTTGAACTGATCCAGCTTGTCGATGAACACTTCGCCCTCGACTACGTCCAGGCCCAGGCGGGTCTGGGCCAGTTCGATCAGCGACAGGCGGGTGATGCCTGGCAGTACCGAAGGCGACTTCGGCGTGATGAACTGGTTGTCATGGGTGATGCCGAAGAAGTTGGCCGAGCCGACTTCTTCGATTTTCGAATGGGTCATCGGGTCCAGGTAAATCGCATCGGCGAAGCCGGATTTCTTCGCTTGCGCGCCCGGCATCAGGCTGGCGGCATAGTTACCGCCCACTTTAGCGGCCCCGGTGCCCTGTGGCGCGGCGCGGTCGAAAGTGGAGATCTGGAAGTTGTGCGGCACCAGCCCGCCTTTGAAATAGGCGCCGACCGGGATTGCGAACACCGAGAAGATGAATTCCGGCGCGCTGCGCACACCGATGTTGTCACCGGTGCCGATCACGAACGGGCGCAGGTACAGCGCGCCGCCGCTGCCGTAAGGCGGAATGAAGCGCTCATTGGCCTTGACCACTTGTTTGCAGGCTTCGATGAAGTCTTCGGTCGACACATGCGGCATCAGCAGGCGGGCGCAGCTGCGTTGCATGCGCGCGGCGTTCTGGTCCGGACGGAACAGGTTGATCGAGCCGTCCTTGCAGCGATAGGCCTTGAGGCCTTCAAAGCATTGCTGGCCGTAATGCAGGGCGGTGGAGCCCTCGCTGATGTGCAGCACGTTGTCGTCGGTCAGGGTGCCGTCTTGCCATTCGCCGTTTTTCCAGACCTGGAGAAACCGCTTGTCGGTTTTGATGTAGTCAAAACCCAGCGTGTCCCAATTGATGCTCTCGTTACCCATGACACCCTCTATCTCTGGTCAAGTCGGATTTTTTTCTGGATGGGCGCAACAATACTGCATTCTTGGTCGGTGTGGGAGCGGGCTTGTTGTGGCGAGGGCGCTTGCTCCCGCTTGGCTGCGCAGCAGTCGCCGGCTTTTGGGGGGGCTTCGCACCCCAGCGGGAGCAAGCTCCCTCGCCACAGAAACCGTCCTGTTTATAGATGCAGGGCGTGCCCCAAAGCTCTCAAAGCCGCTTCCTGCACCGCTTCACCCAAGGTCGGGTGGGCATGGATGGTGCCGGCCACGTCTTCCAGGCGCGAACCCATTTCCAGGCTCAGGCCAAACGCAGTGGACAGCTCGGACACGCCCACCCCTACAGCCTGCCAGCCGACAATCAGGTGGTTGTCACGCCGCGCCACGACGCGTACGAAGCCGGTTTTCGATTCCAGCGTCATCGCCCGGCCATTGGCCGCGAAAGGGAAGCTCGACACGATGCAGTCCAAGCCTGCCGCCTGGGCGTCGTCCGGCGTCTTGCCGACCACCACCACTTCCGGGTCGGTAAAGCACACGGCGGGGATCGCCGCCGGGTTGAACTCGCGGGACTTACCGCTGACCAGTTCGGCAACCATTTCGCCCTGGGCCATGGCCCGGTGCGCCAGCATCGGCTCGCCGCTCACGTCGCCGATGGCCCAAACGTTACGCATACTGGTCTGGCAGCGGCTGTCGATTTTGATCGCCGCGCCGTTCATTGCAAGGTTCAGCGCTTCGAGGTTCCAGCCCTGGGTGTTGGGTTTGCGGCCCACGGCCACCAGCACCTGGTCCGTCTCCAGCGAGAGTGTGTCGCCATTCGGGTCGCGCACTTGCAGGCAGTTATCGGTAAAACCCGTGACGCTGTGCTTGAGGAAGAGTTTGACCCCCAGTTGCTTGAGCGACTCGCCGACCGGCTGGGTCAGCTCGGCGTCGTAAGCCGGCAGGATACGCTCCTGAGCCTCGACCACACTGACCTCGGCCCCGAGCTTGCGGTAGGCAATCCCAAGTTCCAGGCCGATATAGCCGCCACCCACCACTATCAGCCGCTTCGGTACGCTGCTCGGTGCCAGCGCTTCGGTGGACGAGATGACCGGCCCGCCAAGCGGCAGCATCGGCAGTTCGACACTTTTCGATCCGGTGGCCAGCAGCAGGTGTTCGCACTGAATGCGCTGCTCGCCCACGTCGACCGTCTTGCCGTCCACCACCTCGGCCCAGCCGTGAATCACCTGCACCTTGTGCTTCTTGAGCAGCGCGGCGACGCCGGTGGTCAGGCGGTCGACGATGCCGTCTTTCCATTCCACGCTTTTGCGGATGTCCAGGGTCGGCACAGCCACTTCAATGCCCAGTGGCGAGCCCTGGCTGTGGTGCATGCTTTGCTGGAACTGTTCGGCCACGTGGATCATGGCCTTGGATGGAATGCAGCCGATGTTCAGGCAAGTGCCCCCCAATGCCTGGCCTTCCACCAGAATGGTCGGGATGCCCAGTTGGCCGGCACGAATCGCGGCCACATAACCGCCAGGGCCGCCGCCGATAATCAGCAGGGTGGTGTGTAATGTCTGAGTCATGCCCTTACTCCAGGAACAGGCTGGCGGGTTGTTCGAGCAGGCCGCGAATGGCCTGGATGAATTGCGCCGCGTCCATGCCATCGACCACACGGTGATCGAACGAGCTGGAGAGGTTCATCATCTTGCGTACCACGATCTGGCCCTTGATCACCATCGGCCGCTCGACGATGCGGTTGACGCCGACGATTGCCACTTCCGGCAGGTTCAGCACCGGCGTGCTGACAATGCCGCCCAGCGCGCCGAGGCTGGTCAGGGTGATGGTCGACCCCGACAGCTCTTCGCGGCTGGCCTTGCCGTTGCGCGCCGCCGTGGCCAAACGCGCGATTTCTTCGGCATTGCCCCACAGGCTGCGCGCCTCGGCGTGACGCACCACCGGCACCATCAGGCCGACGTCGCTCTGGGTGGCGACGCCCACATGCACCGCGCCGAGGCGGGTGATGACCTGGGCTTCGTCGTCGTAGCGGGCGTTGATCTGCGGAAACTCGCGCAGTGCCACCACCATGGCGCGCACGATGAACGGCAGCAGGGTGAGCTTGCCACGTGTGGCGCCGTGTTTTTCATTGAGGTGCACGCGCAGCTCGTCCAGCGCCGTGACGTCGATTTCTTCCACATAGCTGAAATGCGCGGCGCGGCGGGTGGCGTCCTGCATGCGCTGGGCGATTTTGCGGCGCATGCCGATCACCGGAATCTGGTGCTCGTCGTTGCGTTCGGCATAGGGGTTGGCGGTGGCCGAGGTTGTGCTCGCGCCTTGCTGAAGGTAAGCGTCGAGGTCTTCATGCAAAATCCGCCCGGCCGGGCCGGAGCCCTGTACCAGGCGTAACTGGATACCCGCATCCAGGGCATGCTTGCGCACGGCGGGGGAGGCCAGCGGGCGCTCATTGGCCTCACGGGCCACGGGCGCCTGAGCCTTGGCCGCAGCAGGCGCGGGCTTGCTTTCGACCACCGGTGCCGGCTTGCTCTCTACCACAGGTGCGGTTTTTTCCACGGGGGCGGCTACCGCCGGCGCTTCCTTGGCATTACCGGCGCCTTCCACTTCAATGCTGATCAAAATACTGCCCACCGCCATGACCTCGCCCGGCTCGCCACCGAGGGAAATCACCTTGCCGTGGACCGGCGAGGGAATATCCACCATCGCCTTGTCGGTCATCACATCGGCCAGCACCTGGTCTTCGACGACCAGGTCGCCGACCTTCACATGCCACTGCGACAGTTCAACTTCCGCGATGCCTTCGCCAATGTCCGGCATCTTGATAACGTGCGTGCCCATTCAGACCTCCATGACCCGTTTCAACGCCGCGCCCACACGGGACGGGCCTGGGAAATACGCCCACTCCTGCGCGTGCGGGTAGGGGGTGTCCCAACCGGTGACGCGCTCGATCGGCGCTTCCAGGTGGTGGAAGCAGTGTTCCTGCACCAGCGCCACCAGCTCGGCGCCGAAACCGCAGGTGCGCGTGGCTTCATGCACCACGACGCAACGGCCGGTCTTTTTCACCGAGGTGACGATGGTGTCCAGGTCCAGCGGCCACAGGCTGCGCAGGTCGATGACTTCGGCGTCGATGCCGGTTTCTTCGGCGGCGACTTGCGACACATACACGGTGGTGCCGTAAGTCAGCACGGTCACGGCCGAACCCGGACGCACGATGGCGGCCACGTCCAGCGGCACAGTGTAGTAACCGTCCGGCACCTGGGCTTGCGGGTGTTTGGACCACGGCGTTACCGGGCGGTCGTGATGGCCATCGAACGGGCCGTTATACAGGCGCTTGGGTTCCAGGAAGATCACCGGGTCATCGTTTTCGATGGAGGCGATCAGCAGGCCCTTGGCGTCATAGGGGTTGGACGGCATCACCGTGCGCAGGCCGCAGACCTGGGTGAACACCGCTTCGATACTCTGGCTGTGGGTCTGACCGCCGTAGATGCCGCCGCCGCAGGGCATGCGCATGGTCAACGGCGCGGTGAACTGGCCGGCCGAGCGATAACGCAGGCGCGCGGCTTCGGAGATGATCTGGTCGGTGGCGGGGTAGACGTAGTCGGCGAACTGGATTTCCGCGACCGGGCGCAGGCCGTAGGCGCCCATGCCCACCGCCACGCCGATGATGCCGCTTTCGGAAATCGGGGCGTCGAATACCCGTGAGCTGCCGTACTTGGTCTGCAAGCCTTCGGTGCAGCGGAACACGCCGCCGAAGTAACCGACGTCCTGGCCGAACACCACCACGTTGTTGTCACGTTCAAGCATCACATCCATGGCCGAGCGCAGGGCCTGGATCATGGTCATGGTGGTGGTGGTCATGGCGGTTTCCAGTTCGATGCTGTTGTTGTGATCGTTCATGTCACACCCCCAACTCTTGACGCTGGCGCTTCAAGTGCTCCGGCATCTCTTTATAGACGTCTTCGAACATGGTCGCGGCGCTTGGAATCTGGCCACCGGCAAGGGTGCCGTACTGTTCGGCCTGTTTTTGTGCGGCGATGACTTCGGCTTCAAGTTCGGCACTGACCGCCGCGTGCTCCTCTTCGGACCACTGGCCAATCCTGATCAGGTGCTGCTTGAGACGGGCGATCGGGTCGCCCAACGGGAAGTGGCTCCAGTCATCGGCGGGGCGGTACTTGGACGGATCATCGGAAGTCGAGTGCGGACCGGCGCGGTAGGTGACCCACTCGATCAGGCTTGGCCCCAGGTTACGACGCGCACGCTCGGCGGCCCAGGCGGAGGCGGCGTACACGGCGACAAAGTCATTGCCGTCGACACGCAGCGAGGCGATACCGCAACCCACGCCGCGTCCGGCGAACGTCGTGGCTTCACCGCCGGCGATGGCCTGGAAGGTGGAGATGGCCCATTGGTTGTTGACCACATTGAGGATCACCGGCGCGCGGTAGACGTGGGCGAAGGTGAGGGCGGTGTGGAAGTCGGATTCAGCCGTGGCGCCATCGCCGATCCAGGCCGAGGCAATCTTGGTATCGCCCTTGATCGCCGAGGCCATGCCCCAGCCCACGCCCTGTACGAACTGGGTGGCGAGGTTGCCGGAAATAGTGAAGAAACCCGAGTCTTTGACCGAGTACATGATCGGCAACTGGCGGCCTTTGAGCGGGTCGCGTTCGTTGGACAGCAGTTGGCAGATCAGGTCCACCAGCGGCACTTCGCGGGCCATCAAGATGCTTTGCTGGCGGTAGGTGGGGAAGCACATGTCGTCGATGTTCAAGGCCAGGGCCTGGGCGCTGCCGATGGCCTCTTCGCCGAGGCTTTGCATGTAGAACGACATTTTTTTCTGGCGCTGGGCAACCACCATGCGGTTGTCGAAGATGCGCGTCTTGAGCATCGCGCGCATGCCTTTGCGCATGATCTCCACGCTGACGCCCTCGGCCCACGGGCCCAGGGCCTGGCCCTGGTCGTCGAGCACGCGGATCAGGCCCTTGGCCAGGTCGGCGGTGTCGGCCGGTTCTACGTCAATGGCAGGTTTGCGCACCAGGCCGGCGTCGGTCAGGCGCAGGTAGGTGAAGTCGGTCTTGCAGCCTGGACGGCCCGAGGGTTCAGGGACGTGCAGGCGCAGTGGTTCATACTGCTGAGTCATGGCTTCTACGCTCGATCTTGTGAATTTCTTGTAGTGGGCGCGCTAGCTGACAGTCAGTCTTCGGGTAGAAGAAATCTTGTCCTACAACAATCATAGGCGTGGCGTAGAAGAATATTTATCTGTGTTTCATTGCGCTCAAGATCATTTGCGGATAAAAAAACTGCATAAACATAATAAACAGGTGATTTTGTCTCATGCGCAAACTGGACCGTACCGACATCGGCATTCTCAATGCCTTGCAGGAGAATGCCCGCATCACCAACGCCGACCTGGCCCGCTCGGTCAACCTGTCGCCCACGCCGTGCTTCAACCGGGTTAAAGCAATGGAAGAACTGGGCCTGATCCGCGAGCAGGTCACGCTGCTGGACGCCGACCTGCTGGGGCTGCATGTCAATGTGTTCATCCATGTAAGCCTGGAAAAGCAGAACGAACTGGCGTTGCAGCAGTTCGAAGGCGCGATCTCGGACCGGCCGGAAGTGATGGAGTGTTACCTGATGGCCGGCGACCCGGATTACCTGATCCGGGTGCTGGTGCCGACGATCCAGTCGCTGGAGCGTTTCATGATGGATTTTCTGACCAAGGTGCCAGGGGTTGCGAACATTCGTTCAAGCTTTGCCCTCAAGCAAGTGCGCTACAAAACCGCGTTGCCGTTGCCGGCGAACGGTATAAGCCTCGGTTCCTGATTCCTAAAGTTGGTTGATAGGAATCTTGAGGTAAGTGACGCCATTGTCTTGCGCAGGCGGCATGTTTCCCGCCCGCACATTCACCTGGATCGCCGGTAGCAACAGCGTCGGCATGCCCAGCCCGGCATCACGGGTGGTGCGCATCTCTACAAACGCCGCCTCGTCCACCCCATCATGCACATGGATATTCTCCGCGCGCTGTTCGGCCACGGTGGTCTGGCACTTGGCCGCTCGACCCTCGGGCGGGTAGTCATGGCACACATACAACTGAGTCTGGGGCGGGAACGCCAACAGCTTGCGCATCGACGCGTACAACTGGCGCGCATCACCGCCGGGGAAGTCGCAGCGGGCGGTGCCGACGTCGGGCATGAACAGGGTGTCGCCCACCAGAATCAAGCGGCCATCGATCAGATAAGCCATATCCGCCGGGGTATGCCCGGGCACATGCAGCGCCTGGGCCTGCAAGCCACCGATATGAAAGATTTCATCCGGCGCAAACAGGTGATCGAACTGTGAGCCGTCAACGCGAAACTCCGGCTCCAGGTTGAACAGGTGCTTGAAGACGTCCTGCACCTTGCTGATGGACTGACCAATCGCAATTTTGCCGCCTAAGGTGCGGCGCAGGTAGGGCGCGGCGGACAAGTGGTCGGCATGGGCATGGGTCTCAAGCAGCCACTGCACCTGCAGGCCATGCTCACTGACAAAGGCAATCACCTTGTCGGCCTGAGCGGTATCGGTGCGCCCGGAAGCCGGGTCGTAGTTGAGCACCGAATCGACGATGGCGCAGGGACCGCCGTCGGCCTCATAGACGATGTAGGTGAAGGTCGACGATGCCTCGTCCAGAAAGGCTTGAATCAACGCTGGCATGGCGGCTGTCCCCGATGAAGAAAAAAGTGGTTACAATCAGTTTACGTTTAAACATAATGTTTTGAGCTTAAGTGAGATAACGGAGCCGAGGCAAATGGAATCTACGTTGAGTGAGGGCGAGGTCGCCCAGTTGCGTGCATCGGCGTCCAAGGCCTGTTCCTTGCTCAAGGCGCTGGCCAATGAAGACCGCTTGTTGATCCTGTGCCAGCTGACCCTGGGCGAGCGCAACGTCGGCGAGCTGGAAGCCCAAACCGGCGTGCGTCAGCCGACGCTGTCACAACAGTTGGGCATCCTGCGTGACGAAGGGTTGGTCGCCACCCGTCGGGAAGGCAAATACATTTTCTACGGGTTGGCCAGCCACGAAGTAATTCAAGTGATGAAGACCCTGTCCGGCCTGTACTGCGGCGCGGTCATGAAAAGCTGGGCGTGACGCCATCCGGCAGCGACCCTTGTGTGCATTGACTCAAAAAGGCAGTAGACAATGACCGAACAACACTGGGGACCCACCATCAGTGGCGATATCGTCGTCATCGGCGGCGGCTCGGCAGGCATCGGCCTGCTGGCCAGCCTGCTCAAGCGCGACCCGCAGCTGAACATCATCCTGATCGAACCCAACGACTTCCATGCTTACCAACCTGCCTGGACCCTGGTCGGCGGCGGCGCCTACGACCTGCACAAGACCCGGCGCCCGCTGGCGGACGTATTGCCCAACGGTGTCACCTGGATCCAGGCCGCCGTCAGCGAGTTGTTGCCTGACGAGCAGACCCTGGTCCTCGACAGCGGCCAGCGCGTCAGCTGGAGCAACTTGGTGGTCTGTCCCGGCCTGCGCCTGGCCTGGGAAAAAATCGAGGGCCTGCAAGATACCCTCGGCCGCCATGGCGTCACCTCCAACTACAGCTACGAACATGCCGCCTACACCTGGCAACTGGTGCAGCAACTCAAGGGCGGCAAGGCACTCTTCACCCAGCCGGCCATGCCGATCAAATGCGCCGGTGCGCCGCAGAAGGCCATGTACCTGTCCTGCGATCATTGGCTTAAACAGGGCACCCTGAAAAACATCGACGTTGAATTCAACCTCGCCGGTGCCGCGCTGTTCGGCGTGGCGGCCTTTGTGCCGCCGTTGATGAAGTACGTGGAGAAATACAACGCACGGCTGGCGTTCAATGCCAACCTGATCAAGGTCGATGGCCCGGCACGCAAGGCCTGGTTTGAAGTGAAGGACGCCGAAGGCAACGTCAGTGTCGTCGAAAAACCCTTTGACCTGCTGCACGTGGTGCCGCCGCAAGTCTCCCCGGATTTTATTCGCCAAAGCCCGCTGGCGGACGCCGGTTGCTGGTGCGAGGTGAACCCCCACAGCCTGCAACACCTGCGCTATGCGCACATCTTCGGTTTGGGCGATGTGTGCGGCACCACCAACGCCAAGACCGCTGCGGCGGTGCGCAAGCAAATCGTGGTGGTTGCCGAAAACCTGCTGGCGCTGCGCAAACAGAAGCCGCTGCCGCTCAAGTATGACGGCTACGGCTCATGCCCGTTGACGGTGGAGAAGGGCAAGGTGGTGCTGGCCGAGTTCGGTTACGGCGGCAAGCTGCTGCCGACCTTTGCTCTGGACCCGACCAAGGCGCGCCGTTCGATGTGGTTCCTCAAGGCCACATTGCTGCCGTGGTTCTACTGGAACGGCATGCTCAAGGGCCGCGAGTGGCTGACCCGCCTGAGCAAGGTGGACTGAATGCTGCTGGCAAGCGTGTTGGGTGTATTGATGGGCCTGGTCATGGGCCTGACCGGCGCGGGCGGCGGCATCCTTGGGGTGCCGGCGCTGGTATTGGGGCTGGGGTTGACGATGACCCAGGCCGCGCCGGTGTCATTGCTCGCGGTGGGCGCGGCGGCGGCGGTCGGCGCGATTGACGGCCTGCGCCATGGCCTGGTGCGTTACCGGGCGGCGTTATTGATCGCGTTGCTTGGCGCGCTGTTTTCGCCGCTGGGGGTGTTCGTCGCCCATCAACTGTCGGAGCCGGTGCTGATGGGCCTGTTCAGCGCATTGATGGTGCTGGTGGCCTGGCGCATGTTGCAGCGCGAAAAGGTCGAGACGGGGCCGAGTGACCATGGCGCCGCCTCCTGGGGCCAGAAGAACTGCATGCTCAACCAGCAGACCGGGCGCCTGGCCTGGACGGCCAAATGCAGTGCCACCCTGGCTGCATTGGGCGCGGTGACGGGTGCGGTCTCGGGGTTGCTCGGTGTGGGCGGTGGCTTTCTGATCGTGCCGGCGTTCAAGCAACTCACCGATGTGCAGATGCGCGGCATCGTCGCGACCTCGTTGATGGTCGTCAGCCTGCTGTCGTTGATCGGCGTGGCGGGGGCCTTTCATGCCGGCGTGAGCGTCGAGCCGGTGGGCTGGGTGTTTATCGGTTCGAGTATTGTCGGCATGTTGGCCGGGCGTCGCTTGTGTTCAGTGATTCCTGCGCGTGCGTTGCAGGTGGGGTTTGCCGGCTTGTGTGTGCTGGTGGCGGCTGGAATGCTGATGAACGCTTTGCTTCCGGCCTGAACTACAGTCCAAATGAGGAACGGGACGCTCCCGGTGAGGGGGCAACTGATGAGTTTTTAGCGTTTTCAGCGCAGTCGGGCTGGAGCGTTGATACCCGTCAACACCGCGTGCGGCAGCTTGCGCCATGCTCCGAGCCTGATCTGACGGTTCACGGAGCACCCCATGAACGCCCCCGCAACAACAGCTGCATCATTCAAATTGCCGCTTGGCCTGGTGTTCGCCGTGCTGGTAATGGTCGGCGTGCTGCTAATGCCGCTGCCCGCCGATCTGCCGGTGGCCGGGCATCGCATGCTGGCGATCCTCGCGTTTGCCGTGGTGGTATGGATCACTGAAGCGGTGTCCTATGAAGCCAGCGCGATCATGATCACATCGCTCATGGCGTTTCTGCTCGGCACCGCGCCGTCGATCCAGGACCCCACGCACCTGATCGGCACCAGCCCGGCGATCAGCATGGCGCTCACCGGGTTCTCCAACCCGGCGCTGGCGCTGGTGGCGGGCGCGCTGTTTATCGCCGCTGCCATGACCCACACCGGCCTGGACCGGCGTATCGCCCTGGTCACGCTCAGTCGAGTGGGCACCAGCACCCGGCGTATCCTGCTCGGGGCGATTGCGGTGACCATCCTGCTCAGCCTTGTGGTGCCCAGCGCCACCGCGCGCAGTGCCTGTGTGGTGCCGATCATGATGGGCGTGATCGCCGCGTTCGGCGTCGACAAGCGCTCGAACATCGCCGCCGGAATCATGATCGTAGTGGCCCAAGGCACCAGCATCTGGAACGTCGGCATACAGACCGCCGCTGCGCAGAACCTGCTGACGGTCGGCTTCATGGACAAGATGCTTGGCCAACGCGTGTCGTGGATCGACTGGCTGATCGCCGGTGCGCCGTGGGCGTTGATTATGTCGGCCGTGTTGCTGTTTCTGGTGCTCAAACTGCTGCCGCCGGAAACCGACAGTATCCCGGGGGGTAAAGAGGCGGTGGCGCAGTCGCTGGCAGAGATAGGACCGATGACCGGGCCGCAAAGGCGGCTGTTGAGCGTGTCGGTCTTACTACTGTTGGCCTGGGCGACAGAAGGTCGGCTGCACAGTTTCGACACCACCTCCACGACCTATGCCGGGTTGGTATTCCTGCTGCTGCCGGGCATCGGCGTGATGACCTGGAAGGATGTGCAGTCGCGGATCCCGTGGGGCACGGTCATCGTGTTCGGCGTGGGCATCAGCCTGGGCACGGCGTTGCTGACGACCCAGGCCGGACAGTGGCTGGGCTCTGCTGTCGTAGCCCACACGGGGCTGGATCAAGTGGGACCGTTGGGGGTGTTTGCGATTCTTGGGGCGTTCCTCATCCTGATTCACCTGGGGTTCGCCAGCGCCACGGCGCTGACCTCGGCATTGCTGCCGATCCTGATTGCAGTGCTGCAAACCTTGCCGGGGGATTTCAGCCGGTTGGGCATGACCATGCTGCTGGGGTTTGTGATGAGCTACGGGTTTATCCTGCCGATCAATGCGCCGCAGAATATGGTGTGCCTGGGGACGGGGACGTTCACGGCGCGGCAGTTTGCCAAGGTGGGGGTTTTGGTGACGTTGATCGGGTATGGGCTGATGCTGGTGTTTGCGGCGACGTATTGGAGCTGGTTGGGTTGGGTTTGACCGTGCAGTCCATGTGGGGGGCTTGCCTGCGATGGCGGCCTTCGAGCCGACCATGCCCTTGGGCTGGAATGAGTACATATCCGTTATTCAGGTAACGGCTACTTATGGGTTCGCTCTTGCAGCGACTCACTTTGGATAAATGTGTGACTGAACCACTGCTTTCACGAGCAAGCCCGCTCGCCCATTTTTGATCGCTGCACACTTCGAAGATCAATTGTACCTTCGGCATGGCAAGATGAACTCCTCTCAGGTTTACCACTCCCTGAGTAATGGTTCCGCCGACTTCCCCCGTCGGCTCATCAAGGCCACTGAATGAATAAATACACCCCCCACGCCTGGGAGCCGCATGAGCGGCCAAGCCTGCCCGGTTCGCCGTCGACGCCGTTGCACCCGACGCACAAGCGTTGGCTGTTCGCGATGGTCGGCGTGCTGGTGGCAATCACCGGTGGGCTGGGTAACGCGCTGGTTATCGCCAACCTGCAATACCTGCAGGGCGCGCTTGGCGCGACTACGGCGGAAATGGCCTGGCTGCCCGCCGCTTACGTGATGACCA
This sequence comes from Pseudomonas sp., assembly GCF_030147005.1. Classification (GTDB taxonomy): domain Bacteria; phylum Pseudomonadota; class Gammaproteobacteria; order Pseudomonadales; family Pseudomonadaceae; genus Aquipseudomonas. The sequence continues at coordinate 8,890 of NZ_JASLAW010000206.1, read as the reverse complement.
ACGTGTGCATGAACCTGCTGCTGGTGAAGTTTCGTCAGCAATTCGGCCTGCGTGCGTTTACCGAAGTGTTCCTGGTGTTGTATGCGCTGGTGACCTTCGGCCACTTGTTCGTCAACGATCTCAACTCGGCCATCGCCGTGCGGGCGGCCCACGGCATGGTGGGGGCGGCGCTGAGTTCGTTGGGCTTGTACTACATGATCCAGGCGTTCCCGGCCAAGTGGCGCCTCAAAGCCCTGGTGCTGGGGCTGGGCACCGCGCAACTGGCGTTACCCCTGGCGCGGCTGTTTTCCGAGGATTTGCTGCAAATCGCCGAATGGCGCGGCTTGTACCTGTTCGAACTGGGCCTGGCGTTGATCTGCCTGGGGTGTGTGTTCCTGCTTAAATTGCCGCCTGGCGACCGCTTCAAAACCTTTGAAAAACTCGATTTCCTGACCTTTGCGATCCTCGCCACCGGTGTCGCCTTGCTCTGCGCGGTGTTGTCCCTGGGCCGCATCGACTGGTGGCTGGAAGCGCCCTGGATCGGCATCGCCTCGGCCTGTTCGCTGGTGCTGATCATGGCCGGGTTGGCCATCGAGCATAATCGCGCCAACCCGATGCTGATGACCCGCTGGCTGGGCAGTGGCACCATGATTCGCCTGGCGTTGGCGGTGATCCTGATTCGTATGGTGCTGTCCGAACAGTCCACCGGCGCGGTGGGTTTCATGCAGATGCTGAACATGAGTTACCAGCAGATGCATACGCTGTACGTGGTGATGCTGGCCGGGGCGATTGCCGGGCTGGTGGTCAGCGCCTTGACGATCAACCCGGCGCATTTGCTGATGCCTCTGGTGATTTCCCTGGCGCTGATGGCGACAGGGTCTGTGATGGACAGCTTCTCCAGCAACCTGACGCGGCCGCAGAACCTGTATATCAGCCAGTTCCTGCTAGGCTTCGGCGGTACGTTCTTTCTGGGGCCGACCATGGTGCTGGGCACCAAGAACGTGCTGACCAACCCGCGCAACCTGGTGAGTTTTTCGGTGATGTTCGGGATTTGCCAGAACCTCGGCGGCCTGATCGGCGCGGCGTTGCTGGGCACCTTCCAGGTCGTGCGCGAGAAGTATCACTCCAGCATGATCACCGAGCACCTGACCTTGCTAGACCCCCGTGTGGCGGCGCGGGTGCAAAGTGGTGGCTCGGCCTATGGCGGTATCGTCGCCGACCCGGAATTGCGCAACCTCATGGGCATTCGCAGCCTGGCTACGGCGGCCACCCGTGAAGCGAAAGTGATGGCTTACAACGATGTCTTCATGCTGATCGCGATCATCGCGATCCTGACCATGCTCTGGATCTTTATCCGCAGCCTCTGGCTGATGAGTACCACCAAAGCAGCGACCCCTCCTGTTCAACCTGTCGGCGCCTCTTCATGACCGAACCCACGACCACCACTACCAACGCCATCGCCTCCACGCCCGAGGGCACCACGCCGCCGGGCGCCGCAGTAACCGAACCGCGCTCATTGCGGGTACGCATCCTTTCGTCCCTGGGCTTTGCCGCGGTTGCCATCGTCGGCGTGCTGATTGTGCTGTACGCCTGGCAACTGCCGCCGTTCAGCAGTGCCGTGGAAACCACAGAAAATGCCTTGGTGCGTGGGCAGGTGACGATTATCGGCCCGCAGCTCAGCGGCTATGTATTCGAAGTGCCGGTGCAGGACTTCCAGTATGTGAAAGCCGGCGACCTGCTGGTGCGCCTCGATGACCGCATCTACAAGCAGCGCCTGGACCAGGCCTTGGCGCAACTGGCGGTGCAGAAAGCATCGTTGGCCAATGTGGTGCAGCAACGCAACAGCGCCGAAGCGACCATCAAGTTGCGCCAGGCCGCGCTGGTCGACAGCCAGGCCCAGGCCCGCAAAAGCACCGCTGACTTGCGCCGCAATGAGGCCTTGATCAGCGACGGCTCGGTGTCCAGGCGTGAACTGGACGTGACCCGTGCCGCCAATGCGCAGACCGTCGCCGCCGTGGCCCAGGCCCAGGCCAGCCTGGAAATCGCCCGACAGGACCTGCAAACGGTGATCGTCAATCGCGGCTCTCTGGAAGCGGCGGTGGCCAGCGCGGAAGCGGCGGTTGAGTTGGCGCGAATTGATCTGTCCAACACCCGCATCACCGCGCCTCGGGACGGCCAGCTGGGGCAGATTGGCGTGCGCCTGGGGGCGTACGTCAACTCCGGCGCGCAGTTGATGGCGCTGGTGCCCAAGCAGTTATGGGTGATCGCCAATATGAAAGAAACCCAGATGGACAATGTGCAGGTCGGCCAGCCGGTGACCTTCACCGTGGATGCGCTGAACCACCGCAAGTTTCACGGCACGGTGCAGCATATTTCCCCGGCGACCGGGTCGGAGTTCAGCCTGTTGCAGGCGGACAACGCCACCGGCAACTTTGTCAAGATCGCCCAGCGCGTGCCGGTGCGGATCACGGTGGACCCGGACCAGGCCGAGAGTGAGCGGCTGCGACCGGGGTTGTCGGTGGTGGTGAGTATCGATACCGCCGGCCGCCTGAAAAACTCCCCACCTTGAGGCCGGCGTTTATCCCTGTAGGAGCGAGCTTGCTCGCGAGGGGCGTCAACGATAACGCGGGAATCTGATTCCCCGGGTGTTCTCTGGTTTTTCGCGAGCAAGCTCGCCCCTATAGTGGGCGGTATTGCAAGGTGAAGTTGAGGTGTGTGGACTGCCCTTGTTCCAACAACTTAAGGCCAGGCCTTCCCGGCAAGTGATGGGCATTCACCGGGTGGCTGACCGGCTCGATGCAGAAAAATTCCAACCCTGGCGGGCAGTACAGCAGGAAGTAATCGGCACCGCTGGCCTGGCATTCGAGGGTGTAGCCAAGCTCCGGTTGTTCGATCAGGCAGTACCCATCCCACCCACGGAATCCATTGTCCACCAGCCCTTCGGGTAGCGTTTTGGGTTGCCTGAAATCCCAATCCTGCGGTACCGCCGCCAATTGCGTCGGCAGCTTGGCCGCATCGCTCAACCATACTTGCGCAGCCTGGGCCTGCAATCGTGTACCCGCACGCCGTGGCAAATACGGGTGCAGCCCCAGCCCATGCCACGCCGCGTTTTCGGCCAGATGAGTCACGCGCAATTCAACCGTCAGCACACCGTCGCGCAAGCGAAACCGTTGTTCGGCCCGGTAGGCGAACGGCGTGTCGCACAGCATCTCCAGCACCACCTCATGCGCCGACTGGCTCACGACCTGCCACGCCTGTTGCCAGGCCGAGCCATGAATCGGCAGCGGGTCGGTGAGGCTGTTGGGGGCCAGGGCCAGCCAGCCATCGGGGTTGTCGAAGCCGCCTGCGGCAATTCGATTGGACCACGGCGCCAATGGATAACAGCTCAGCTTGCCGGGCAGCCCGGTGTTGATTGCGTGCTGGTCGCTATGTCGCAGCAAGGGTTGGCCGGTGGCGCCTACGCTCCAGTTGAGGATGCTGCCGCCGATGGACGGGGCGAGCACCAGATGAGTGAGTTGATCCGTAAGCTCGATGAGGTTCAAAGACACGGTTGACCTGCCCCTGTGAAGTGAAACAGACACTCAGGATTCAAAACTGTGGGAGCTGGCTCCCACAGTGGATCGGCTGTCTGGAAGCCTGGGTTTACAGGACCACGCTCGGCAACCACAGCGACAGCGCCGGAATGTAGGTCACGGCCATCAATACCAGAAACAGCACCGCATAGAACGGCAGCAGCGCCTTCACGGTCTTCTCGATACTGACCTTGCCCACCGCCGCACCCACGAACAGCACCGCGCCCACCGGCGGGGTGATCAGGCCGATCCCCAGGTTCACCAGCATGATCATGCCGAAATGCACCGGGTCGACGCCGATGCCGAGGACCACCGGCAACAGGATCGGCGTGAGGATCAGGATCAGCGGCGCCATGTCCATCACCGTGCCGAGCAACAGCAGCATCGCGTTGATGCACATCAGGATCACGTAGCGGTTGTCCGACAGGGTCAGAAACAGCGTGGTGATCTTCGCCGGGATCTGCATCAGGGTCATGATGTAGCCGAAGCTGGCGGCGAAGGCGATCAGGATCATCACGATGGAAATGGTGCGCACCGTGCGGTGCATCAGCTTGGGCAGCTCGCGCCATTTGTAGTCACGGTAGATGAACATGGTCACGAAGAACGCCCACAGCACCGCAATCGCGGCGGACTCGGTGGCGGTGAAGATGCCCGACAGAATGCCGCCGAGGATGATCACCATGGCCATCAGGCCCCAGAGCGCATCGGCGGCGATTTTCAGCGCCTGCTTCAAGGGGATGACTTCGCCTTTGGGGTAATCGCGCTTTTTCGCGAAGATCAGGCACAGCACCATCAGGCATGCGCTCATCAACAAGCCTGGCACGACGCCGGCCATGAACAGCGAGGCGATGGACACGGTGCCGCCCGCCGCCAGGGAGTAAAGCACCGAGTTATGGCTGGGCGGTGTCAGCAGCGCCTGCACCGAGCCGCTGACCGTCACCGCGGTGGCAAACTCCCGCGGATAGCCACGGCGTTCCATCTCCGGAATCAGCACTGAACCGACCGACGCGGTATCGGCCACCGACGAGCCGGAGATCGCGCCGAAGAAGGTCGAGGCCATGATGTTGACCAAGGACAAACCGCCGCGCACGAAGCCCACCAGCACGCCGGCAAACGCCACCAACCGCCGCGACATGCCGCCCTCGGCCATGATCGCCCCGGCCAGCACGAAGAACGGAATCGCCATCAGTGAAAACTTGTTCACCCCACCCGCCACTTGAATCATCAGGGCCTGGAACGGAATGTCGATCCACCACGCGCCGATCAGCGCCGATAAGCCCAGGGCATAGGCCACCGGCATGCCGATCAGGATCAAGGCGATAAAGCTGCCCAACAGAATCAATGCGTCCATATCAGGCGGCCCCTTCGCTTTCTTCCACCAGGTCGAAGCGCACCACGCGCCGGTTGCTCTGGTCGCCCAGCAGCAGTTTTTCCACCACGAATATCAACGTCAGCAAACCGCCAATCGGGATCGGCATATAGGTGATGCCTACCCGCAGGGTAGGGATGGCGCTCATGAACTGGTTCCAGGTGGACAGGCACAACTTGGCGCCCCAGATCGTCATGAACAAACAGATGGCGCCCATCAGCAGCTGCGAAACAATGCCGATGACGCGGCGTTGGGCGGCAGGCAAGCGGTCGGTGACCATGGCGACCGACATATGCGCACCGGCGCGGTAGCTGGCGGCGGCACCGATAAAGGTGAACACCAGCATCAGCAGGATGGCGGTGGGCTCCGGCCAGCTTGAGCCGGTGCCGAGGACGTAGCGGGCGAAAATGCCCCAGGGAATGATCAGTGCGACCCCAAGCACCGAGAGGCCGGCGACCCAGATGCAGGTCATGTAAATGCGGTCATTGATGCGCAGCAGTAGATTCTTCATGGCGTTCACCGTAACCGGGCGCGGCTCGCTGCTGGAGCAACGGACCGCGCCGGGCCTTGTCAGGGAGGAGGGCGTTATTGAACGGCGTCGATACGCTTGATGATGTCGGCGTACTTCGCGCCGTACTTGGCGCGAACCTCCGCGGTGGCGTCATAGAAGGGTTTTTTGTCGACCGTGATGAATTCCACCCCGGCCTTCTTGAGTTTTTCTTCACTGCTGGCGGACTTGGCGTCCCACAACACACGCTCGTCAGCCTGGGCGGCCTTGGCGGCTTTCTTGACCATGTCCTGCTGCGCGGGGGTGAGCTTGTCCCAGGTTATCTTCGACATCACGATGGGCTCGGGCAGGATCAAATGCTCGGTGAGGGTGTAGTACTTGGCGTTCTGGAAATGGTTGTGCTCGAGCAGCGTCGGCGGGTTGTTTTCCGCGCCGTCGATCACGCCGGTCTGCAATGCGCTGAAAATCTCGCCAGTGTCCATGGCGATGCCGTTGGCGCCCATCGCATTGAAGGCATCGATGAACAGCGGGTTGCCCTGGACGCGAATTTTCATGCCCTTGAGGTCTTCGATTTTGCGCACCGGTTTCTTGGTGTAGAGGTTGCGCGTGCCGCCGTCCATCCAGGCCAGGGCGACCAGGCCGAACTGCGAATTAGTGATCTTGGCGAGGATTTCGTCACCAATCTCGCCGTCGATGACTTTGCGCATGTGCGCCTGATCACGGAACACGAAGGGCAAGTTGAACACGTTGACGTCCGGCACCACCGGGCCGACGATGCCGAGGCTGACGCGGGTCATCTGCACGGCGCCGACCTGGGCCTGTTCGACCACTTCCTTTTCCGAGCCCAGCACGCCGCCGGGGAAGTACTTGAAGGTCAGTTCGCCGTTACTTTCCTTGGTCAGGGCCTTGCCCATGTTTTCTTCGGCGACAACGGTGGGGTAGCCGGCGGGGTGGACGTCGGCGAATTTGATTTCCAGTGCCTGGGCGGCGCCGCTGAGGGCGACGAGTGTGGCGGCGAGCAAGGTGCGTTTGAAGTCCATGGGCGGTCATTCCTGTCTTGTTATTGTTGTATTCAAGGCACAGCGATGCAGCTAGAGGGTGAAGCGGGGTTCGGGCAGTCCCTGGACGCCGGGGGTGAGGGCGAACACGCCGCCGGACAGTGACTGTTCGCTCGCATCGTCACGGATCGAGGTGACATACAGGGTGTCCAGCCGACTGCCGCCGAAGGCGCACATGGTGGGTTTTTTGACCGGTACGTGGTGCGACTGATCGAGGCGGCCGTCCGGGGTGAAGCGATGGATCAAGCCGGCATCGTTGGCGCAGATCCAGTAGCAGCCGTCCGCGTCTACCGCTGCGCCGTCGGGCCGCCCGAGGTGTTGGTGCATGTCGACGAACACGCGGCGGTTGGACGGCGTGCCGGTGTCGACGTCGTAGTCGAAGGCCCAGATCTGCTGCACCAACGGGTGTGAATCCGAGGCGTACATCGTGCGGCCATCGGGACTGAACGCCAGGCCGTTGAGGGTGATGAAACCGCCCAACTGTGCATGGGGCGCAGCGCCAGAGGCGTAGCGATAAAGGACGCCCTCGGCGGCGTTCAAGCTCATGTCCAGCACCATGCTGCCGGCCCAGAAGCGGCCCTGGCGGTCACAGCGGCCGTCGTTAAGGCGCATGTCTGCGCGCGCGTGCTCGACGCTGGCCAGAGGCGTGGCGTGGAGGCTGCCATCGTTGTGCGGGGCCAGTTGGAAAAAACCGGACTCCATGCCGGCGACCCAATCGCCTTTGTCCGTGCGAGCTATACAGGCGAGCATCTGCGGGGCCTGCCACGTTGCGACTTGGCCGGTGGCCGCGTCCCAACGCTGCAGGCAACCGTTGGGGATATCCACCCAGTACAGGGCGTTTTCCTCGGGCACCCACACCGGGCATTCGCCCACGGCGTTGCGGGCGTCGACAATCAATTCTGCACTCATGGCCACTCATTCCCTTGGGTTGCTGTGAACTCAGTCACCGAACGGTCCCGCCGCGCAGAACGCGCCGCCTTGATAGATTTTGGCTGGGTCATTATCAGCCACCGGCGGCTGCGCCTCGACCTGGGCGCGGAACACTTCGGAGCTGTCCTTGGGCGCAAAGCCCAGGTGCGCGGCGTAGCGGTTGTCCCACCAGGTGTCGAGGTTGTCCGACATGCCGTAGACCACGGTATGGCCGACGTTCGGCGTGTACAGCGCGCGTTCGAGCAGTTGGGTCAGGTCGTCGAAGCTCAGCCAGGTATGCATCATCCGGCGGTTCTGCGGTTGCGGGAACGAAGAGCCGATGCGAATGCTGACGGTCTCGATACCGTAGCGGTCGAAGTAGAAACTCGCCATGTCTTCGCCGTAGGACTTGGACAGGCCGTAGTAGCTGTCCGGGCGGCGCGGTGAGTGGGCGTCGATTTTTTCGCCTTGTTTGTAGAAGCCGATCACATGGTTGGAGCTGGCGAAGATCACGCGTTTTACCCCATGACGGCGCGCGGCTTCGTAGATGTGGAAGATGCCACTGATATTCGCGCCGAGCACTTCTTCAAAGGAGCGCTCCACCGACACGCCGCCAAAATGCAGGATCGCATCAACGCCTTCCACCAGATGGTGCACGGCCTGTTTGTCGGAAAGATCGCAGGTTTGCACTTCTTCGTGGGCGGCGGCGGGGGCCATGTCGGCGATGTCTGACAGGCGCAGTACCTTGGCGTAAGGGCGCATGCGTTCGCGCAGGACTTTACCCAGGCCGCCGGCGGCGCCGGTTAGCAGGATACGGTTGAAGGGAACGGCGGTCGTGGTGGTCATGAGCATTCCAATTTTTTGTTGTAGGTTGTCGTATGACTATGCCGAAATAGTGTTAGGGATTCCCCGGGTTGTCAATGTCCTTGCAGACGAGCGAGCTCAAAGGTGGAGGGGGACTGTGCCAGTCGGTTAGAAAGCAGCGCTGTACCGTGGCGAGGGAGCTTGCTCCCGCTGGGTCGCGAAGCGGCCCCATAAAACGGGACTGCTACGCAATCCAGCGGGAGCAAGCTCCCTCGCCACAGGTCACAGGGTCACGGTCACGGTCACGGTCACAGTCACAGTGTCACAGGGTCACGGTCACAGGGTCACGGTCACGGTCACGGTCACAGTCACAGTCACAGGGTCACAGGGTCATAGGTCAAAAGCCACAGGTCACAGGCCACAGGTCGCAAGCCACAGGCCACAGGTCGCAAGTCACAGGTCGCAGGTCACAAGCCACAGGTCACAGGTCGCAAGCCACCGGTCACAGGTCACAGGTCACAGGTCGCAAGCCACAGGCCACAGGCCACAGGTCGCAAGTCACAGGTCGCAGGTCACAGGCCACAGGTCGCAAGTCACAGGTCACAAGCCACAGGCCACAGGTCGCAAGTCACAGGTCGCAGGTCACAGGCCACAGGTCGCAAGTCACAGGTCACAAGCCACAGGCCACAGG
>NZ_JASLAW010000203.1 GCF_030147005.1 Pseudomonas sp. | reverse complement strand
TATAAACGCGCCATCTAGCAAGAGGATCCCGGCCGTGGAAGAAGTCATCGAACAACTGCGTGAAGCCAACGAACCGGTTCCGGTTCCTTTGGAGCTGCCTGACGAAGACCAACTGGTGGAAATTGAAGAAGAGCTGTTCATCAATATCCCATTCGTCTTCAAGGAATTTTTGCTGACCGTCAGCGATGTGGTCTATGGCAGCCTTGAGCCGGTAACAGTGACCGACCCAGGTTCACACACTTACCTGCCGGATGTGGCCTCGACCGCTTGGGACGTGGGCTTACCGCGTGAGTTGATCCCGATCTGCCAGGACGGCGACGACTACTACTGTGTCGAAGAAGACGGCACCGTGGTGCTGTGGTCCGGCGAAGAAGAACTGGTCACCGAAGAAACTTGGGAATCAGTGTGGCACTGGGCACGGGACGTCTGGCTGGAAAGCTGAGCCCAGACCTGTGGCGAGGGAGCTTGCTCCCGCTGGGCTGCGAAGCAGCCCCCCTTAATATCTCCTCTAATGCTCCGGCGTATCCTTGTGGTTATCCAGCGTCTCCAGCAAGGCAACCTGCATGCGCGTATGCACACGGATGAACCAGCGCCAGAGCACCGCCGCCACCGCGGCCGTGACCACCGCGATCAGCACCAGCAACTTGTTGGTCGGCAGAATACTGGCCGACAAGGCTGCCAATAGCAGGAAGATCACCAACAGCGACAAAATGGGGATCAGCTCTGCGATCACCCGTCGTACACGCTGGGTATGCCGTCCCGCCATTTCCGGCTTCACGCTCATCTCCGCCAGCAGCATCGATAACGCCTTGAGCTTGCGATACGCCGCAATCAGGAACGGCAGCGACAACAGCAATGCCCCGCCCCAGATCAACGCTTTCTGCCAGCTTTGATCGCTGATCCAGCCTTCCAGATACCCTCCGATGCGCGCCGCGAAAAAGCTGCCGGCGAAAAAGATCGCGATCACCAGCGCCAGGTTCACCCCCACTTGCAGAACGATCTTACGGATCATCGACGCCAGCATGGCGCCTTCGCCTTGAGGCTGAATACTGCGCAGCCACTCGCCATACATCCCGAAGACCCGGCTCATGCGCTGGGGCATCACGGCGGCTATTTTCAATGACAGCGGGTCGGCGCCACGGATCAGGTAGGGGGTGAGCAATGTCGTTATCGCCGAAACCGCCACCGCCACCGGATACAGAAAATCGCTGGTGACCTGCAGGGTCATCCCCAGCGCCGCGATGATGAAGGAGAATTCGCCAATCTGTGACAGCCCCATGCCCACCCTTAGCGAGGTGCGGCCATCGTTGCCGGCGATAAACGCACCCAGCCCGCAAGACAACATTTTGCCCAGCACCACGGCCACGGTGATGACCGCAATCGGCCAGGCGTACTGCAGCAGAATTTGCGGGTCGATCATCAAACCGATGGCGACAAAGAAAATCGCGCTGAACATGTCGCGAACCGGTTCGATCAGGCGCTCGATTTTGATCAGTTGGCGTGATTCGGCCATGATCGCGCCGATCAGGAAGGCACCCAGCACCATGCTGTATTCGAGTTTGACCACCAGCAGGCAGAAGCCGAAGCACAGTCCCAATACGGTGATCAGCAGCATCTCGTTGCTTTCGAACTTGGCGACGTAAGCCAGCAGGCGCGGCACCAGCAAAATGCCAATCACCAGCGCAACAATCATGAACAGCGACAGCTTGCCCACGGTGGAAAACACCTCGCCGGAGCTGACCGTGCCACTGACCGCGATGCTCGACAGTAAGGCAATGATGCCGATCCCCAGGATGTCCTCGACAATCAGCACGCCGAATATCAGCTGGGCGAAGCGCTGGTTCTTCATCTTCAGGTCATTGAGGGCCTTGACGATGATGGTGGTCGAGGAGATCGCCAGGATCGCGCCGAGAAACAACGAGTCCATGGTGTTCCAGTCGAACCATTGGCCGATTTCGTAGCCGATCCAGATCATCAGGACGATTTCCAGGAACGCCGCGATAAACGCCGTGGCGCCCACCTTGAACAGCTTGCGCAGGCTGAACTCCAGGCCCAGGCAGAACATCAGGAAGATCACCCCAAGTTCAGCCAGGGTCTTGATCGTGTCTTCATCGTGAATCAGACCGAACGGCGGCGTGTGTGGGCCAATAATGAAGCCGGCGACGATGTAGCCCAGCACCACGGGCTGCTTGAGGCGATGAAACAGAATGGTGACAACCCCCGCCACCAACATGATCACGGCCAAGTCCTGGATAAAGCTGACGGCGTGCATGGCGTGGGGCTCCTTGAAATTGCTGGCGGTTTTCTCACGTCCTGCGTGCGCAGCCGCTGAAAGAAAAGTCTGCCGTGACCGTAAGAAATGCCCATAGAGGCGCGTCTGAAGGTTAACACCGCGACTTCGGCCGGAAAGCCGATGCAATATATGGAAACAGATCGGCCCGGGCGTGACGGCAAGCCTCCCACCGGCGTCCCGTTAGGGATGGCTGCAAAGATCCCAGCACCCGCAGAGGTGCCCTACCCAACCAATGCCTACAACCCGTGAGTGTGCTATGGAACCCGGAAACGCCCAGCTGTCGATGACGGTATTGATGACCCCTGACATGGCCAATTTTTCAGGCAATGTCCACGGCGGCACCCTGCTCAAGTACCTCGACGAAGTGGCGTACGCGTGCGCCAGCCGTTATGCCGGCCGTTATGTGGTAACCCTGTCGGTGGACCAGGTGATTTTCCGCGAGCCGATCCATGTCGGCGAACTGGTGACCTTTCTCGCGTCGGTCAACTACACCGGCAACACGTCGATGGAAGTGGGCATCAAGGTGGTGACCGAAAACATCCGTGAACGCTCGGTGCGTCATACCAACAGTTGCTTCTTCACCATGGTGGCGGTGGATGACCAGCGCAAACCGGCTGCCGTGCCGCCCTTGCAGCCGCAGAACAGCGAAGACAAGCGTCGCTTCGTGCAGGCCCAGCAACGTCGCCAGATTCGCCAGGAGCTGGAGAAGCGTTACCAGGAAATCAAGGCCGACGCGCCGTAACCCAATCAACATGTGGGAGCGGGCTTGCTCGCGAATACGGTCTGTCAGTCACGCATGTATTGACTGACCCACTGCATTCGCGAGCAAGCCCGCTCCCACAGTGGTTCGGTGTGATTACAGGCTGATCGGCATAGCCTCGAAGCGTACGCGGGGATGGGCAATACGATCCTGCGCCCGCACCAGTTCCAGTTCATAACTGGCGCAGGCCTGGGTCTCCAGCAGCACCTCATGCACCGCCGCCGCAGTGAACTCAAATGCCGCCACCAGGCTATCGCCCAATAGCACCCGCGCCAGGAACAACCCCGACGTCAGGTCACCCACACCCACCGGCTGGCGCGGGAAGGCCAGCAGCGGCCGACGCAAGTGCCAACTGCCATCGGCCGTTACCAGCAACATCTCGAAGCCGTCCGGCAGCTTGCCCGGATAATCCAGATGTTTGACCAGCACCGCCTTGGGCCCGCGCGCCAGTAAGGCCTTGGCCATCGCCAGGCAATCGAGCAGCGATTGCGGCTTGCGCCCGGCAAAGCTGTCCAGCTCCAGCTGGTTAGGGCACAGAAAATCCGCCACGGCCGCGGCCTCGTTCAGCAGGAAATCACTGACTTGCTGCGGCACGATGCAGCCCTTTTCCGGATGGCCCATCACGGGGTCGCACAGGTACACGGCCTTGGGATTGAGCGCCTTGATGCGCGCCACGCCAGTCAGAATTGCGCGCCCCTGATCCGCACTGCCGAGGTAGCCGGACAGCACCGCATCGCAGTTACCCAGCTCGCCGATCGCCGCTATACCTTCCACCAGAGCAGGAATTTGCTGTGGCGCCAGCACTTCGCCCGCCCATTGGCCATACTGTGTGTGGTTGGAGAACTGCACCGTGTTGAGCGGCCACACGTTTACCCCGACCCGCTGCATAGGGAACACGGCGGCGCTGTTTCCGGCGTGGCCAAAGACCACATGAGACTGGATCGCAAGCAGATGGGGTGTACGTTTCATGCAGGAGATTTCCATAAAGCCGTTGAAATTCTGGCCGCGCAGTATGCGACTAAACGCAGCCTGTACGACAGACCGGCGACACAGTTAAGCTGCGCTCACTTTGTTGGAGTTCATGGAATGCTGACCCTGGGAAACATGTTCGTGTTGATGCTGCTGGCGACGGGGGCCGCTTGGGTTTGGCACAACCATGGCCTGCGCGAGCGGGCGCTGGAGCGGGTCAAGCAGCACTGCGCCAAACTCGATATCGAACTGCTCGACGGTGCGGTGGCGCTCAAACGCATCGGTTGGGTGAAGGATGCCAAGGGTCGGCGACGTTTGGCCCGCGTCTATAATTTCGAGTTCACCGTAACGGGCGAGGCTCGTCACAGCGGGTCCATCACCCAATTTGGCGCCCACAGCGCGCAGATTGAATTGGCGCCCTACCCGTTCGAAGCCAAGGAGCCGCTGCCCAGCGCCGAGGTCATCGAACTGAGCCAGTGGCGCCAGGACCACGCGACCAAGAACCGTCAGTAACGGCAGTCAGCCAAAGCGACCTGCAATGCCGCCACGTCCTGTGGTGCGCTGAAAATCAATTCGATACGCGAATCGCGGCGCCACTCGCTCGGCTGCCAAGCCGGCAGGCCGTTATCCACAGCATTGGCGGATACCCAGGCTTCACGGCTGTGGATAACCAATTTGGCGCGCCGCCATTCCACCTGTGTCAGCCATTGACTCAAGCGTTCCAGGTCGAACTGCTGGCTCGGGTGCCAGCGCCAGCCGATGCTCCAGCCGCCCTCCTGGGCCTGGCTCAGGCAGATCGGTAATGCGGGGTCGCTCCAGACCGCCTGCATAGGTGCCACACCTTCGGGCACCACGAAGTTACCCACAACCCCGCCAGCTTTTGTCTTCAAGCCAGGCAACCGCTCAATGGGCAACTGAGCCTGACGCGTCCAATAAAGCGCATTGCCAGGTAACTGCCGCTCAATAGCCTGGCGCTGGGCCGCATCCAGCATCTCCCCCTTGTTCAACACGAGCAGGCCGGCACTGGCCAGCGCTTCCTGCTGCGCTTGCGGCAGGGGTTTGCCGGCCGCCAGGGCCTGAGCGTCCAGCACCAGCACGCAAGGCTGAACCGCCAGCACGTTCTGCCAGGGCGCCTGGCCCAGTTGTTTGAGCAACTGCGCCGGATGGCCCAGGCCCGACGGCTCGATAAACAACCGATCCGGCCTGGCCTTACGCAACAACCGGCCAAGGCCTACCTGGAATGGCGCGCCATTCACGCAACACAGGCAGCCACCCGCCACTTCGCCCAAGGCAACCCCATCGTCATCTTGAGTGAGCAAGGCAGCATCCAGGCCGATCTGCCCGAACTCGTTGATCAGCACCGCCCAGCGCTCGTTGGCCGGGCGTTGGGTAAGCAGGTGTTTGATCAGGCTGGTCTTGCCGGCGCCCAACGGCCCGGCAATCACGTGGGTGGGAATGTCCTGCAGCATGAGTGGCATCATTCAGACCGTGTAGAGCGCTTGATCCTACGCGTTTATGCGAGCCAATCCAGTGTGAGGATCAAGCGACGCTCATTCGCCTTCAGCGCAGGCGAACGGTGAATGAGGCCGTGGTTTTCGTTGCCGTGCCATTTTGTGCCCTTTAGCAGGGCCACCTCACCGCAGCGGATTTGCTCGATGCGCTCGGTAGGTTCTGCGTCAGGCCGGCTCAACCGGCGGCGGTCCATGACGCCTTCGCGCAACCACTGGCTGCCGACGCCAGCGTAGGTGGTGATCAGCCGCACCGGCACATGGTCGACATGAAAACGCGGGCACATGGCCTTGTCCAGCAGGCGCAAACGCACACCGATGCGCCGGGCGCCAAGCAGGCAGGCGAATGCGCTGATCAGCCAGGAGACATCGGCGATAAAGCCGTCATAGCCTTCAAGATCACGGCAACTGGACGCCAGGCCCTGCAAGTTCGGCACGCTGTCTTCGCTGTCCAATTCGATGACCAATGCTTCGGCCAGCGGCTCATTGAGCGATACCAGCAACGCACCGAACTCGGCGATATGCAGGGGCAGTTGGCGCTGCCACAGCGCCAGGTTCACGCCGTCTTCCAGAATATCGGACAGCGCCAGCGGGGTTTCGCCGCGGGTCTGGCGGATCACGGGGCGCAGGGGAATGACCGGGGCCAACATCAGGCGGCTACCTCCTCATACCAAGGGCCAAAGGGGTCGGCCAACTGGCGCCAGCCTTCGACGCCCAGGGCCATTTCTTCGTCGGTGAGCAAGCACAGGGCCAGTTCGGCGCGCATCTGCGCGAAGTCGATGTTCTGCCCGATAAACACCAACTCCTGACGGCAATCCCCGGTGCTCGGTTGCCAGTTACCCATGATCGCCGCAACACTTTCTTCGTCTTGCGGCCATTGGCTTTTCGGCACGAAGCGCCACCAGCGCCCGGCAAAACCATGGCGCATCAAACCACCGGCCTGGGACCAACTACCGGCGTCCTCGTGTTTGCTGGCCAGCCAGAAGAAGCCTTTGGAGCGCAATAGCTTGCCATTAACCCAAGGGCGGTCGATGAAGTCGAAAAACCGCCGAGGGTGGAAGGGCCGACGCGCACGGTAAGCGGTGGAGGCAATGCCGTACTCTTCGGTTTCCGGCACGTGCTCGCCGCGCAATTCCTGCAACCAGCCCGGGGCCTGGGCGGCCCGTTCGAAATCAAAGCGGCCGGTGTTGAGGATCTTGTTCAGCGGCACTTGGCCCATGACCATCGGAATGATTTGCGCCTGGGCGTTGAGGTGCTCAAGAATTGCGATCAATTCTTCGCGCTCGCGACTGCTGATCAGGTCGATCTTGCTGATCAGTATCACGTCGGCGAATTCGATCTGTTCGATCAACAGGTCGGTGATCGAGCGCTCATCCTCTTCGCCCAAGGTTTCCCCACGGGAGGCCAGGCTTTCTGCGGCCTGGTAGTCGAGCAGGAAATTCATGCCGTCGACCACAGTGACCATGGTGTCCAGGCGCGCGACATCCGCCAGGCTTTGCTCGTTTTCATCGCGGAAGGTGAAGGTTTCGGCTACCGGCAAGGGTTCGGAGATACCGGTGGATTCGATCAGCAGGTAGTCGAACCGACCTTCCTTGGCGAGCTTGCCGACCTCTTCGAGCAAGTCTTCACGCAAGGTGCAGCAGATGCAGCCGTTGCTCATCTCCACCAGCTTTTCTTCGGCGCGGTTGAGGGTGACGTCGCGCTGGACTTCGCTGCCGTCGATGTTGATTTCGCTCATGTCGTTGACGATCACCGCCACGCGCAGGTTTTCGCGGTTGCGCAGCACGTAGTTGAGCAGCGTGCTTTTACCGGCGCCGAGAAAGCCGGACAACACAGTAACGGGTAGACGGTTGGGCATCAGGTCGCTCTCATCAGACTGCCCGGTCAGGCCAGGCTTTGTTTTATGTTATAGTATAACAATACAAACAAGCCAACCTTCCTTGCTCTGCGTGACGAAGGGCGCGAAGCTTGATCACCTTCCCACCCCGAGAAACCTGATGAAACGCCTCTGGTACATCCTGCTATTGGCAGCGGCAGGACCTGCCTGTGCTCAAACCCCAAGCCCGTTGGCCCACTGCACGCGCAGCGCCAACCTGTTGGCCTGTATGGACCCGCTGGGCAATGCCTACAGCGTGGCGACCGTTGGCGGCACCACGTATTTGCGCGGGTTCGAAGTGATCGGCAAGCGCTATTGGGCACAAACCAACAGCCGCTATGGGCAGCTGACGTTCTTTACCGGGTTGGCATCGGACGGTGAGGCGTGGGTCGGCTACACGCGACGCGTGGGCTGGACCACCCTCAACCGGTTCTCCAGTTCAGGCGGAGCCAGCGCCACGTTCACCTGCAGCCGAATGACCGGCTGTTAGACCTGGCCTTTCTTCTGCTCCTGCACCCACGCCATATAGCTGTTCATCGGCGGGTTCTTCTCGAAGTATTTTTTCAGTCCGTCGAAGAGGCCATCCGCAACGGCCTGTTGATGGCGCACGGTCACCAGCCGCTGGGCGTCCTGGGTGTTGGAGATAAATCCGGTCTCGACCAGGATCGACGGCACATCCGGTGATTTGAGCACCGCGAACCCGGCCTGCTCCACACGCTTCTGGTGCAGGCTGGTGATGTTTTGCAGGCTGCCCAACACCGAGCTGCCCAGTTGCAGGCTGGAGGCGATGGTGGCATTCATCGACATGTCGAGAATCACGCCCGCGAGCATCGGGTCCTTGTCTTTCAAGTTGAGCAACGTCGTGGCGCCGAGCAGATCCGCACCGTTTTCGCGCTGGGCCATGAAGCGCGCGGTCGCGGAGGTGGCGCCCCCTTCGGACAACGCATACACCGAGGCACCCGATGCAGTGAGCCGTGGTGCGGCGTCGGCATGCACCGAGATGAACATATCGGCTTTGTGCTGGCGGGCGATGTCCACGCGCTTGCGTAAAGGCACGAAGAAATCATCGTTGCGCACCAGCTTCACGTCGAAACCCTTTTCGCGTTTCAAACGTTTGGCCAGCAACTGAGCAATCGACAGCACCACATCTTTTTCCCGCTGGCCCTTTGAGCCGATGGCGCCGGGGTCCTTGCCGCCGTGGCCAGGGTCGACCACCACGATGATGTCTCGCCTGGGGTGTGCCTTGTCCACCGGAGCGATCAAGGGCGCAGGCTCAGCGGCGATTTGTCGAGGCGCCTGTGTGGCGCGGGTCAGGTCGAGTACCAAGCGATGACCCTGACCCTCCTGGGGCGGCAACAGGAAGCTGTTGAGCTGCATAGGCGCTGCCAGGTCCAGCACGATGCGAGTGTCGTTTTTGCCGAAATGCCCGGAGCGGATCGAGGTAATCCCGCTGTTCTTAAGCACCAACTGGGAGAAGTCACCACTGAGCCCGGCGCCGCTCAGGTCGATGATCAAGCGCTCCGGGGCGACCAGTGAAAAAGTCTTGTATTGCACCGGGCCGCTGAGGTCGAACACTAGCCTGAGCTTATCGTCCGAACGCCACAAGCGCGCATTGCGGATCTGCGTGGCGTAAGCCCCCAGCGGCAAGGCGAACAGGGGGCTGACCAGCAGCAGGTTGAGGAGCTGACGTCTGTGCATGACCTATACCGCGAATAAGGGAGCGTCCCTGCTCGACGTGACTGAAGAAAGGCTGGAGCAGAAAATTCATCGTCGAAACTATTGTTATACTATAACATGTCGAATTATTTCCAACGATGGACCTGCTCATGAATGCGCTGACTCTGCCGGACATCGCCGCGCAGGCTTCACGCCAGGCCTTGCCACTCGACTGGGTGGGCATGTGCGGCATTGCCTTGCCTGTTCTGCTCGATGGCCAACGTCTGCCCGCCACCGCCGATGCGGGTGTGAGCCTGGACGATGGCTCGGCCCGTGGCATTCATATGTCACGCCTGTACCTGGCACTGGAGATGCTCGACCAGCAACCGCTGACGCCTGCACTTCTGCGTAATGTACTGCAGCGCTTTCTCGACACACATGAAGATTTATCTAACAACGCCTACCTGCGCATCCACACTCACTTGCTGTTAAAACGCCCTGCCCTGGTCAGCCCTTTGGACGGATGGAAGCGCTATCCAATCAGCATCGAGGCACGCCTGGAAAAC
Organism: Pseudomonas sp.; assembly: GCF_030147005.1. Classification (GTDB taxonomy): domain Bacteria; phylum Pseudomonadota; class Gammaproteobacteria; order Pseudomonadales; family Pseudomonadaceae; genus Aquipseudomonas. The sequence goes on along the minus strand of NZ_JASLAW010000203.1, from coordinate 22,298 downwards.
CAGATGTTCCACGTGGAACTAAAAATTGACGTTACTTATTCCTCCACCTGCCCGTGCTCCGCGGCCCTTGCCAGGCAGTTGATTCAGCAGCAATTTCTGGATGATTTCGCCAACACGCCGTTGCAGCATGCAGACGTGTTGACCTGGCTCGGCAGCGCCAACGGGATTGTCGCCACACCCCACAGCCAGCGCAGCACCGCTCAGTTGCACGTGCAGCTGCAAGGCGAACACTTGGCGATCGTTGACTTGATCGACAGTGCCGAAGCAGCCCTCGGCACCGCCGTGCAAACCGCAGTGAAACGTGCAGATGAACAAGCCTTCGCCCTGGCCAATGGGCAGAACCTAATGTTCTGCGAGGACGCCGCCCGCCGCCTTAACCTCGCCTTGAAGCGCTCGGATGCGGTCAAAGCCTTCCACCTCAAAGTGATCCACGCCGAAAGCCTGCACGCTCACGATGCCGTGGCTGAAAGCCGCTGGACGAGACCCAACACATGATTACCTGCAACGCTTTGCGCTGGGGCGCTCCGGGCCAGCCGCTGACCCCCGCCGTGGATTTCACCCTGGAAAAAGGCAGCCTCACCGGGGTCATCGGCCCCAACGGCTGTGGCAAAAGCAGCCTGCTCAAAGTCATCGCCGGCCTGCAAAAGCCGCTGGCGGGCAAAGTCCGCGTCGAGGTACCACGTCGCGGCGGTCTGGCCTTCCTGCCCCAGCAGCAACACCTGGACCGACAGTTCCCCATCAGCCTGCAGGAACTGGTCGCCGCCGGGTTCTGGGGTGCTCGGCTCACGCCACAGCAACGCAGCGAGCGCCTGCACGCCGTACTGGAAGACTGGTGCCTCAGCGGCCTGGAGCAACGCCCTTTGATGGCGCTGTCTGGCGGCCAACTGCAACGCGCCCTGCTCGCCCGCATGAGCCTGAGCGACTCGCCAGTGTTGCTGCTCGACGAACCCCACGCCGCCCTCGACGAAGAGGGCCAGGCGCTGTGCTGGAAACACATTCATGCCTGGCACGACGAAGGCCGCACGCTGATGGTCGTCTGCCACGACCTGGCGTCAGTGCGCCGCCACACCCAGCACGTGCTGCACATCAAGAGCACCGGCTGCGTACTCGGCCTGAGTAAAGAGCTGATCCGCCCGCAACCGCAATTACAGGTGGCCTGATGCATTTTGCCGCTCACCTATGGATGCCTTTTGTCGATTTCGTCTTCATGCGCCGCGCACTGATCGGTGGGCTGGTCCTGGCCTGCAGCACCGCGCCGCTGGGGGTATTTCTGATCCTGCGGCGCATGAGCCTGATTGGCGATGCCGTCGCCCACGGCATTCTCCCCGGCGCCGCCCTGGGCTTCTGGTTCGCCGGGTTGAGCCTGCCCGCGCTGACCATCGGCGGGCTCGGCGCAGGCCTGAGCATGGCCGGGCTGTCAGCCTGGATCACCCGCCGCACCGGCCTGCGTGAAGACGCCAGCCTCGCCGCCATCTACCCCATCTCCCTCGCCGCCGGTGTGTTGATCCTTGGCATCGCCGGAAAGCGTCTGGACCTGCTGCACCTGCTGTTCGGCTCTGCCCTGGCCGTGGATGAAACCACCCTCACCGGCATGCTGTGGGTCACCGGCTTCAGCCTGATTGCCATGGCGCTGATCTACAAACCGCTGCTGCTCGATACCCTCGACCCCCTGTTCCTGCAAACCGTCAGCCGCCTCGGCCCGCTCGCCCACGGGCTGTTTCTGACGCTGGTGGTGCTTAACCTGGTGATCGGTTTCCAGGCCATCGGCGCCTTGATGGTGGTGGGTTTGATGATGCTGCCGGCCATCGCCTCGCGTTTCTGGAGCCGGCGCCTGCCGGTGTTGATCGCTGTATCGGCAGTGCTGGGATGCCTGTCGGTGTGGCTGGGTTTGTTGTTGTCGTTTTACTACTCACTGCCCAGCGGCCCGGCCATCGTGCTGGTGGCGGGCGGCGGGTATTTGCTGTCCGTGGTCTTCGGTCCGGTGCATGGCTTGCTTCGCCGACCGCCCTTGCTTACATCCCAATGAGGTGTTTTCCGATGCGCGCTCTACTCGTGCTGTTCAGCCTGCTGCTGCCGCTCTCGATGGCCCAGGCCGCCGACAAACTTCAAGTAGTCACCAGCTTCAGCATTCTCGATGACATCACTCACCAGATCGGTGGCGACCACATCCAGATCAGCAACATGGTCGGGCCGGACGCCGACGCCCACACCTACGAGCCCTCGCCGGACGACGCCAAGGCGCTGCTCAAGGCCAAGCTCATCATCAAGAACGGCCTCGGCTTCGAGCCCTGGTTGGACCGCCTGGTGGCCAGCACCGAAACCAAAGCCACGGTGGTCACCGCCAGCAAAGGCGTGATTTCCCACACCATGGAAGAGGACGGCGAGACCATCCCCGACCCACACGCCTGGCACAACCTGGCCAACGCCGAGATCTACGTCAACAACATCACCAAAGCGCTGGTCGCTGCCGACCCGGCCAACAAGGCTGATTACTTGCGCAACAGCCAGGCCTACCTGAAAGAAATCTACCGCCTGCTGACCGAGGCCAAAGCCAAGTTCGGCGCACTGCCTGCGGGCAACCGCCGTATCGTCACCTCCCATGACGCCTTCGGTTACCTGGGCCAGGCCTATGGCATCCAGTTCCTCGCGCCTCAAGGCCTGTCCACCGAGCGCGAACCGTCGGCCGCCGAAGTGGCCGCGTTGATCACCCAGATCCGCAAGGACAAGGTCAAGGCCGTGTTTGTGGAGAACATCAAGGATTCACGCCTGCTCAAGCAAATCGCCGACGAAAGCGGCGCGCAGATCGGCGGCACGCTGTACTCCGATGCCCTCGCCGCCGAAGGCCCGGCCAGCACGTTTATCGGGCTGTTCGAATATAACCTCAACACCTTGTGCGCAGCGCTGAGCAAACCATGATCCGCAAAAACCCTTCCGGTGACCTGCCGGTGATTGCCGAGTCGGCTTATGTGGACAAAACCGCGATCATCTGCGGCAAGGTCATCATCGGCGAAAACGTATTTGTCGGCCCTTACGCCGTCATCCGCGCCGACGAAGTCGATGCAGGTGGGGCCATGGACCCGATCACCATCGGGGCCAACTCCAATATTCAGGACGGTGTGGTGATCCACTCCAAATCCGGTGCCGCAGTGACCATCGGCGAGTTCACCTCCATTGCCCACCGTTCCATCGTCCACGGCCCCTGCACCGTCGGCGACCGCGTGTTCATCGGCTTCAACAGCGTGCTGTTCAACTGCGCCGTGGGCGACGGCTGCGTGGTGCGGCACAACTCCGTGGTGGACGGGCGCGACCTGCCGGCGGCCTTCTACGTACCCTCCACCACCCGCATCGGACCGACCACCGACCTGTCGCAATTTCCACCGGTGAGCGTCAGCGCTTCGGAGTTTTCCGAAGATGTGGCACGCACCAATGTCGACCTGGTGCGTGGTTACAAAGCCCTGCAAAACGAGTTCTGAACCATGAGCCGCCTGTTGATTCGCAATGCCCGACTGGTCAATGAAGGCCGGGAATTCGACGCTGATGTGCTGGTTGTCAGTGGCCGTATCGAGAAGATTGCCGGCAGCATCGAAAACCTGAACGAACCGGTGGAGATCGACGCTCAAGGGCAATGGTTGTTGCCAGGGATGATCGACGACCAGGTGCACTTTCGCGAACCCGGCGCGCCGGACAAAGGCAGCCTCTACAGCGAGTCCCGGGCGGCGGTGGCCGGTGGCATCACCAGTTTCATGGATATGCCCAACACCCATCCGGCAACGCTGAGCCTGGCCGCCTTGGCCGATAAAAAACGCCGCGCCGGGTTGCACTCGGTGGCCAACTACGGCTTTCACTTTGGCGTGAGCAACGACAACCTCGACACCGTCGCGGCCCTCGATCCGCGCGAAGTGGCGGGGGTCAAAGTGTTCATGGGCGCCTCCACCGGCAATATGCTGGTGGACGACCCACGGATTCTGGAGCGCCTGTTTGCCCACGTGCCGACGATATTGTTGGCTCACTGCGAACACACACCGAGCATCCAGGCCAACGAGCTGCGCATGCGCGAGCGCTTCGGCGAGCGCATCCCCGCCGTGGCGCATGCGCTGATCCGCGATGGCGAGGCGTGCTATCGCTCGTCATCGTTTGCCGTGGAGTTGGCCAAGCGCCACGGCACGCGCTTGCACGTATTACACCTGACCAGCGCGCGGGAATTGGCCTTGTTCGAAGACAAGCCGTTGTCGGACAAACACATCACGGCCGAAGTCTGCCTGCACCACTTGCTGTTTGACGACCGCGACTATCAGCGCCTCGGCCATCAGATCAAATGCAACCCGGCGATCAAGACCCGTGCCGACCGCGACGCGCTGCGCCTGGCTCTACTGAGTGATCGTCTGGATGTGATTGGCAGTGACCATGCGCCGCATACCTGGGCCCAAAAGCAGCTGGACTATCGCCAGGCACCGGCAGGTTTGCCCTTGGTGCAACATGCGTTACCGGCGTTGCTGGAACTGGTGGCCGACGGGCTGCTGCCGCTGACCACGTTGGTGGCGAAAACCAGTCACCGCGTCGCCGACTTGTTTGCCATTCCAGACCGAGGTTACCTACGCGAGGGGTATTGGGCCGACCTGGTAGTGATCAAGCCCGAGCCCGCAGGCATACCCGTCAGCAGTCAACCGATCCTGGCCCGTTGCGGCTGGACGCCGTTCGCCGAGCGCAGCTTTCGTCACAGCGTGAGTACCACGCTGGTGTCCGGCCACCTGGCGTGGCACAACGGCCAGGTGGTCGACAGCTGCCAGGGCTTGCCCCTGCATTTTTTGCGTTAAGCGCGAGGTTTGACGGTGCCGCAATCGTTACCCAGCCACTGGGCGTGAGTGTCCAGGCTGCCCTTTTGCTGGATGCCGGTGGCATTGAACGTGCCGTTGACGGTGGTGGTGAATTCTTTCTGGCTCTGGAAAGTCGCCACGCCCGTGCCTTGGGCTTTCGGGCAACTGAAACGGAATTTCCACTGGTTGCCGGTCTTGTCGGTCACTTCCTGTTTGCAACCCGATTGCGGATCGGTCAGGGGGATGGAGTCGGAAGCGACCTGGGCCGGCGTCAGGCACACCTGCACGCCTTTACCGGCCATGGTGATGCCCTGTTTTTCGAGCATGGCACGTTGCTCAGGGGTCATCTGTTGCTTGAGCTGACCGAGAATCAGCGACAGGTCCGGCAGGTCCTGGTTATCGACTTTCATATTGCTGCTAGTCAATTCCCACAAGCCCGGCGCCAGCATCTGCGCCTGCGCCGCCACCGGCAGCGCCAAACCAACAACTATGGACAAACAGAGCAGACGAGCATTCATCGGGTAACTCCTGGGCAATTGTGGGCGTTAGACGCCGCAAAGGTGCCAGTGTTGCACGCCAAATAAAATAGCGACATTCACTGTGGAACATGGTCTGTTACGCACTGGACTGCCCGGAGTGATGTCGTTCATGGATTTTTTTGGCCCGCACCTGCTCGCCTACTTCATTGCCACGCTGCATTTTTTCGGAAGCCTCGCCGCGATCCACGCGGTACTGACCGTCAGGACCGCTCAAGGCTCGATTGCCTGGGCGTTGTCGCTGATGTTCATGCCCTATCTCACACTGATTCCCTACCTGATTTTCGGCCGCAGCACGTTCGATGCCTATATCCAGGCGCGTCGCCAGGCCAATCAGGAAATGCGCACGGCAATTGCCGAGTTGAACTGGCGACCCTGGGTCGAGGAAGCCCTGGCCGCGCGCAATTCCAGTGCCTACGCGTCTTTGCGCGCCATGCCCAAATTGGGGCGCATGCCATGCCTGGCCAATAACCAGGTGCAGTTGCTGATCAATGGCGACGCCACCTTCAGCGCCATCTTCGAGGCCATCGGCAACGCAAAAACCGCCGTACTGTTCCAGTTCTTCATCATTCATGACGATGAACTCGGCCGCCAACTGCAGCGGTTGCTCACTGCGAAAGCTGCCGAAGGCGTGGCCATTTACGTGCTCTACGACCGCATCGGCAGCCACGCCCTGCCCCATCGCTACGTGCAATCGCTGCGCGACGCCGGGGTCCACGTCAAGGCATTCGCCACCCGCAGCGGCTGGCTGAACCGCTTCCAGGTCAACTTCCGCAACCACCGCAAAATCGTGGTGGTGGACGGCATCATGGGGTTTGTCGGCGGGCACAATGTGGGCGATGAATACCTCGGCAAAAAACCGCCGTTGTCACCGTGGCGCGATACCCACGTGCAGGTTACCGGCCCGGTGGTGGCGTGCTTGCAGGAGTCGTTCGCCGAGGACTGGTTCTGGGCCGCGCGGGAATTGCCACCCCTGATCCTGCCGGACGCGTATCCGGAAGATGGCGTGCTCTGCCAGTTGCTGGCCAGCGGCCCGGCGGACCCGTATGAAACCTGCTCGCTGTTTTTTGTCGAAGCCATCCACGCCGCGACCGAACGCGTGTGGATCACCAGCCCGTATTTCATCCCCGACGAAGCGGTGTTCGCCGCCCTGCGCCTGGCCGTCCTGCGCGGCGTGGATGTGCGGGTGCTGCTGCCATCGCGACCGGACCACCGCATCGTGTACGCCGCCTCCAGTCTTTACGCCATCGAAGCGGTTCGCGCCGGCGTGCGGGTGTTCCGCTACACGCCCGGATTCCTGCATCAAAAGGTGGTGTTGGTGGACAGCGAAATCAGCGCCATCGGCAGCGCCAATATGGACAACCGGTCGTTCAGGCTGAATTTCGAAGTGATGCTGCTGACGGTTGATGAAACCTTCGCCAAACAGGTGGAGCAGATGCTGCTGGACGACTTCGCCCAAGCCCATGAAGTCAGCCAGGAAGAAAGCGGCGAAACCCGGCGCCTGCAACAGCTGGGCATGCGCGTGGCGCGCTTGATCTCACCGATTCTCTGACAGACAACACAAAACCTGTGGGAGCTGGCTGGCTTGCCGGCTCCCACAGGTTTGATCCCTGCGTTGAGATCAGCGGTAGATATCCTCCCGCGTCCACGGCAATTCATGGCCGCCATCGGCATGCGGTTTAACCGCCAGGATCTGATGCAGGTTGATCCAGCCCCGCGCAAAGGCATAGGCGCAACCCGCCAGGTACAGCCGCCAGATCCGCAACGCATGCTCCGGCACCATCCTCGCGGCCGCTTCGAGGTTGTCCTCCAGTCGCTCGCTCCAATGGTCCAATGTACGCGCGTAGTGCAGGCGCAGACTTTCGACATCCACCACTTCCAACCCGGCTTCGCTGATTTCGGCGGTCATCATCGCCAGGTGCGGCAGCTCGCCGTTGGGGAAGACATAGCGCTCGATAAACTCCCCGGCGCCGCGGCCCACGGGGCGACCGTCGGTGTGCTTGGCGGTAATGCCATGGTTCATCACCAGGCCGCCTTCACGCACGGCGCCGTATAGAATCTGACAATACTGCGCCAGGTTGGCGTGGCCGACATGTTCGAACATGCCCACGCTCACCACTTTGTCGAAACGGCCGTCCTGAGGCAGGTCGCGATAGTCGAGCAACTGCAAGTCGACCTGGCCCTCCAGGCCTTCGGCCTTCACCCGCTCTTTGGCCAGGGCCAGTTGTTCCTTGCTCAAGGTAATCCCAAACACCCTGGCCCCGAACTCCCGCGCCGCAAATCGCGCGAGCCCGCCCCATCCACACCCCACGTCGAGCAGATACTCACCCGGCTGCAGCCGCAACTTGCGGCACAGATGGCGGAATTTGTCTTGTTGGGCCTGGTCGATGGACTCGCTGCCGGTTTCGAAATAACCGCAGGAATACGCCATGTCCTGGTCCAGCCATAGCTGGTAGAACTCATTGGACAGGTCGTAATGGTAGGAAATGGCCGCCGCGTCGGTCGCCCTGTCGTGGATTGAACGCACCGGACGCGGCTCGTCATCGTCTTCGATCAAGGCGTGACTCAACTCGTCACATACCCTGATCACTTCGGCGATGGAGCCTTCCAGCTCCAGTTTGCCGTCGACGAAGGCTTCGCCCAGTGAGTCGAGGGTGGGATGGGCCAGCTGTGTGACGACCGAAGGGTCCTTCACCACGATGGTCACACTGGGCTCGGGGCCCAAGTTGAATTCATGGCCGTCCCAGAGTCGAAGACGCAGCGGTAGCTGAAGATTCTGTAAGGCCGGTGGAAGTTGCGCGAGCATAAGTAGTCCCCCCCTTGTTTCAGACGTCTGCTGTGAGGGTAGACCATCCAAAATAAAGTAGGAAGCTATCGATAAATAACTGCCTGCTATACAGCTCGGCGTTCGAGCAACCCGTCCTGGACCCACTGTTTCAACCACGTGGCCGCTTGCAGTGGCGCACCCTCTCCACTAGTGACTGCCAACTCGATGCACAGTTCTGAAAAATTCCAACCACTGGTGACCATGCCCGCCAGCGCCCGGGCTTCAGCAGGTTCGAGGCTGCGGTACTGGCACAGACTCTGATGACGCCACACCAGGCAGACTTGCGCGGTGTCCAGCGCCTGGCTGCCGGGGAAGCCCGATTCAACCTTATTGGCCCGCCAGATAGCCAGAGTGTTGAAACGGCACAGCACATGCTGCACCGAAGGCACCAGCGAGACGCGCAACTGCGGCCAGTCCTCAGGCGGGAGTCGGGCCATGTGATCGAGGGTCAGCGGCTCGCCCGCAGGCGCGTCGAAGGCCAGGGTGAACGCCCACTCCAGCTGCGCCAGTTCAGCCAGCGGCGCACTTTGTTCAGCCACCAGATGCTCAAGGATAAACACCGCGAAACGCTCACCCAGCCAACGCAGGCTGTAATGGGCCGAGGGATAACGACGAATATAGGCTTGGCTCAACGCAGCAAATTCATCGTCTCCCAACCAATACCGGATAGCGCTGAAGTCATGACGCAACACATCCTGTAATCGCGACAGGTAAGCGTTGTGATAAATCGCCAGGCCCGTGTCCACATCCAGCGTCGGGCCGCCGAGCAAGGTGGCGGCAAAGCCGCTGTCGGCGGCGCGCGTTTCAGACAGCAGATGAGCCTCGAAGGCCAACTGCCAATCGATCAGGCGCATAGCGACCTCCTGGCCAAAGCAGCAGCCCCCAGTTGCCGGGCCTTGCTCAATTCAGTCAGCAGCTCATCGAATGGCGGAAAATGATCGTCTCGTTCCAACAGCGTCGACACCGGCCCCAAATGTTCCAGCGTGCGCTGATAGAGCGCCCATACCGGATCGCTCACCGGGTGATCATGGGTATCGACCACATAGTCGCCGTAGTCCATATGCCCTGCCAGATGAAGCTGGCGAATGCTTTCAGGCGGCAGGTTGCTAATGAACGTCCAGGCATCGAACCCGTGATTTCGCGAGCTGACGTACACATTGTTCACGTCCAGCAGCAATTGGCATCCCGTCAGATGCGCCAGGGCATTCAGGAATTGCCACTCGGTGAACTCGTCGGTCTTGGAGCGCACGTAACTGGAGACATTTTCCAGCACCAGCGGGCGTTGCAACACGTCTTGCACCTGACGCACGCGACCGGCTACGTGGTACAGGCTTTCTTCGGTGTACGGCAGGGGCAGCAGATCGTGCAGCTGGTGTGCGCTGCCGCGGCTCCAGCACAGGTGATCGGAAATCCATGCCGGCTGGATGCGCGCGGCAAGCTGCCGGACTTGCTTGAGGTAATCGGTATCGATGGCATGGGGCCCGCCGATCGACAGGGACACGCCGTGCATCACCACGGGGTAGCGCTCGGCTATCGCGTCCAGGTAGTACAGGGCTTTACCGCCCTGCACTAGATAATTCTCGGAGATCACTTCGAACCAATCCACCGCTGGGGATTGGGCGAGGATCTGCTCATAGTATTCGTGGCGTAAACCCAGGCCGTAGCCCAGGGAGGGGAAAGAACTAGCCATCACGCGCTCCTGGAAAGTGACCGCAGCGGCACCAGACCGCTGCGGCTGCATTCGCTTGGCAGTTACTCGCCGACTGTGCCGCCAGCCTTGGCGCACTCAGCCTTGGTCATGGATTTGAAACCATGGCCTTTGCACACCGCCTGGCCCTTGCAGGCGTTTTCGGCGGTCTTGCAATCGTTCATGCCTTTGCAGGAGGTGACGCCGTAGCAATGAACCGGAGCGTCGGCGGCCTGTACCTGGGTGGCAACGCCGGCAAACATGGAAGCGGCAGCGATAGCCAGGGCAGCACCGGAAACGGCTTTCTTGATGTTCATTGTGTAGTCCTCATAGATCAATAGTGGGGTCGGTCTGAACGGGCTGTTCAGTCTCGACACACCACTAGAGTGAGGCGCCCTTTTCGCGTTACAGCCATGTACGAAAGTTTCTGAAAATTACTCGTCAAGCTTCAACAGCGGTTCCTGAAAGCGCAGCAACCGCCCGGCGTTACCGAGTACCAGCAAGGTGCTGAGGTTATGCAATACCGCAGCAATCATGGCCCCGGCGGCGCCCAACCAGCCGAAGGCGGCGAACACCACGATGGCCAGCGTCCAGCCCAGCCCAATGATCACATTGACCTGCAACGTGTGCCGGCACTGGCGACTCAAGCGCACACAAGTGCCCAGGCGGCGCAGGTCACTGCCGATCAGCACCACGTCGGCCGAGGCCAGCGCGATATCGGCACCGCCCGCGCCCATCGCCACGCCGACCACACCGGCTTTCAGAGCAAGGGAGTCGTTGATTCCATCCCCCACTACCATCGGCCGGAAACCACTGTCGATCTCCGCCAGCACACGGTTGAGCTTGTCTTCCGGTAACGCCTGGGCCTGGACCTCACCGATGCCCACATTCACGGCCAGGCTGTCGGCCACGCTCTGGCGGTCGCCCGTGAGCAGCAGTTGGCGACCCAGCCCCAGGTCGCGCAGTTCTTGCAGGGCCTGGCGGGCTTCAGGTTTGACGCTGTCGGCCAGCAGCAGCCAGGCCAGGAACTGCCCGTTCAGCGCCAGCCCGGCAATCGGGCCGTCGTGGTGGGGGGCGCCGGTAGTGACGATACCCAGCTGCTCGAACAGTTCGGGGCGACCCAATGCGGCTTCGCCCTGCTCAGTGTGCGCAACGACACCGAGCCCCTGGCGCTCGCGAATATCGCTCAGCACCACCCGTTGTTCCTGTGTCGCCAGCCCAGCCAGCGCACGGCTGACCGGATGGCTGCTGGCCGAACCGAGGCTCGCGGCAAGGTTGAGCAGCGCCTGTCGATCGGTAGACGAGGTTTCGATGGACTGCAGACGCAAGGCGCCAAAGGTCAAGGTACCGGTCTTGTCGACGACCAGTGAGGTGAGGTCCGCCAACTCCTCCAGAAACGCCGAGCTGCGAATCAGAATCCCATGCCGTGCGGCCACCGCGATTCCGGCAATCGCGGTGGCCGGCGCTGACAAAACCAACGCGCACGGGCACGCCGCCACCAGCACGGCAAGCATCGCCTGGGCATCGTGGGTGACAAACCAGGTAACTGCCGCCAGCAACAGCACCAACACCATGTAGCTACCGGCATAGCGCTCCAGCAAACGCGTGATCGGCGGCTTGGAACGCTCGGCGTTCTGCATCAACGCAATGACTTTGCCCAAGGTCGACTCATTGCCCGTGCGCGTCACTTCAAGGCGCAGCAGGCCGTCCAGGTTGATCGCACCGCCAAACACCGGTACGCCCACACTGGCTTCCAACGGCACCGACTCACCGGTGATCGGCGCCGTGTCCAGGCTGGCCTGGCCCGAGAGCACCACGCCATCGGCAGGTACGCGGTCGCCGGCGCGCACTTCGACGACATCGCCCGTGTTCAGTGTGCCGTTATCCACTTCCACAATGCTGCCGTCAGCCTGCACCAGGCGCGCATGGCTGCGAGTGAGTTTGCCCAGCGCATGGATCGCTTCCTGGGAACCGATCACGCTGCGCTCTTCCAGCACATGCCCGAAAATCATGATGATCGGCAGCAACGCTGCGGTCAGCAAATCGCCCGTAGCCCAGGCGCCCATCATCGCCAGCGCGATCAACTGGTCAGTGATGCCATGCAGGCTCGGATAACGCAGGCTGTACCAGGCGGAACGCATCACCGGCACGGCCACCAGCAGCGAGGCAACACCGAGCAGCAGTTGGCTGACCCCGTTCTGGTCCGGCGCCAGCCAGCGCCACACCAGGCCCAACAGAAGTAATCCCAGGGCCAGCATGGCCAGGGTCAATTGCCGCGCGGCGCTGCGCTGCTCGGCGGAGGTGAGCATGGGTGCGCTCATTGTTCGGCTCCCTGAATGATCAAACGGGAGTCGTCTTTAGGATCGACCGTGGTCACCGAGCCGGCCTGGCCCAGAATCTTCGGCATGCGCTCACGGTACAGGCGCAGCAACAAGCCTGGGTCTTTCACTTGCGCCAGGCTGGCGACGGTGGCGGTCTGCGCCTGGGCACTGGCCAGACGCTCACTGGCCTGGGCATGCGCGACCTGCACCTGGCGGTCAGCCTCCTGGTTGGCGGTTTGGGTGAGCTTTTGCGCCTCGGTACGCGCGTTGGCCACCGCTTTGTCAGCCTGTTGGCTGGCGGTGAGTACGGCGTTGAACGCGTTCACCGCCGGGCTCGGCAGGCTCGATTGCACATCGACCCGCGTCACTTCGACGCCCAACCCCAGGCCGCTGGCGGTCAGCTGCGCCAGGCGCTGATTGATGCCTTGCACCAAGTCACCGCGCAGCCGTTCGCGGCGCTCGGCGGCGCCGTTGTCAGTGCCGACCAGCTCGGGGCGCGCCACCAGGATGGTGTCCAGGTCCCGCGCCGCCGTGAGGGCAACGGCGCTGCGGGTCACCAGACGGTCCAACGCGGGGAGCATATGCTCGCCCTGCAATACAAAGGCATAGGGTTCAGTGACCTTGTAGAACACACGCACATCCAGCTGCACGATCCCGGCATCACCGGTCAGCAGATAGCCGGAACCGGCGAGCGTATCGCTCAAAGGTGTCGCGAAACTGGCCACGCGGTCGGCCTGCACCGCGGCCTCTGAACGCAACAAGTTCTCCACCCGTCGCTCGATCACCCGGTCGGCCGCCGGCAACAACACCACCTGCTCGAACGGTTGCGGCCATGCCAGCAGCAGCCCGGCATTCTGGATGCGGTCCAGGGCACCGAAGTGCAGCACCATGGCGCGGTTCTGCGGGTCGATCTGGCGCACATTGGAAAACGCCCAGGCCAACGCCGCCAAGACGGTGACCGCGTACAGCGCCAGGAACGTCAGCCGCCCAGCCTGGATCCATGGGCTGTCCGGGCTGTCGCGCTCACTCATGGTTGAACATCCTTGGGCCCATCCACCAGCGCGCGAAAAGGTGCGGCATCGGTGCGCAGGATGATCCTGGTACCCGGCGTCACCACAGTGCCCAAGGTATCCAACGAGCGCAGCAGGTTGTACAGCTGCGGATTACCCGCGTAGGCACGCCCGTAGATCTGCGCCGCTTCGACCCGCGATTGCGCTTCGATATCAGCCGCTTTCACGGTGGCATCGGCTTGCACAATGCGGGCATCACGTTCGGCCGCCGAGCGGATCTGCGCCGCCTCACGCTTGCCCACGGCGGTGCGCTCGGTGGCGATGGTTTCACGTTCGGCACGCATGCGGTCGACCGTGGCGGTGAGGGTCACCGACGGCAATGTCAGCCGTTCGATACCGACCTGCGCCACACGTACGCCATAGGTGGCAAGCAGTTGCTGGTCGATCTGCCGGCGCAGTTGGGCTTCGAAATCAGCGATGCGCACCTGGTTGGCATCGGTGTTGATCAAGCTGGACAGGTCAAAGCTGGCTGCCGTGGTTTCCAGCGCCGAGCCGACGAACGTACGGATCTGCCGCGCCGCTTCATCCGGCTGGTTCTGCACCGCGCGCATGAAGCGCTGCACATTGTCGGTATCGCCCTGCACCTGCCACGCCACATAGGCCTGCACAATGATCCGCAGGCCATCGCGTGTGCCCACATCCTGCAAACCGCTGGAGGTGGTGCGCAGGCGCAGGTCCACCGGAATCGCCGCTTCAAACGGCGCCGGCCAGCGCCAGCCCAGGCCCGGCTCCAGCAGCACCCGCACCGGGTTGCCGAAGCGGGTAATCACCGTGGCCTCGCCGGAACGCACCTGCACCAGGCTCGCCGCCGCGATGGCGAACAGCACGAGCACTACAGCCCAGCCCATGCGTCGCCAAGGGAAAGGCCCGGCCGCTTGCTCATCGCCGTGATGGTGGTGGTGGCCGTGATGACCGTGATCGTGAGAGTGAGCGCTCAACAGACAGACTCCTTATTGAACGGCTTTGCGCGGCACCGAGGGATCGGCCGGCAAAGTAAAAGAACGCAGATCGATCGTCGGCGCACTGTCGGCGCCCAGGCGATGATCCAGAATAAGCAGTTTGGCGTGGGCCAGGCCCTGGCTGAGTTGGGCCAGGTACTGCTCCAGCACGAAGGCCCGGCCCGCCGCTGCATAGGCTTTTTGTTCGGCGACAAACCGCAGCTGCGCCGCTTGGGCACCGGCATTCACTTCGCGAGCGGTGGCCTGGGCCTGGTCGCGGGCCGTGCTGGCTTGCAGCAACGCTTGGTTGGTCTGCTCGCTGGCCGCGCCGCGCTCGCGAGCGATCAAAGCTTGAGCGCCGATCTGCGCGGCTTGCACGCCGTGGTAGGCATTGGCGGCGCCGGCCGGTGGGTGGATCGCTTCGACGACCGTGGCGAGGATTTCCACACCGCTGTCCAGTTGTTGCAGGTCGGCTTGTACGGTGCGGCCGATCTCGTCGGCGAGGCTGGTGCGTTGTTCGCCGAGTAATTCATCAAGGGTGCGCGAGGCAAAGTCATGCACCAGTATCCGGCTGGCGGTACTGCGGATCAGCGTCGGAACATCGGCGCTGTTGTAGGTAGCGGCCAGCGCGGCCTGGTCCGTCAGGCCGATGCGGTAGACGAACCGTACGTCCATATTGACGATCTGGAAGCTCTGCTTGTCGCCACTGCTGCTGGCGATGACCTGGGATTTGTCATTCACGTGGCTGGCGTCCCACAAGCGGTTGGCGATCAGCGGCGCCGGGCCTTCTGCGCTGGCCAACTCGGTTGCGGCACTTTCGCCGACACTGGTCGCCAGCTCGTGCACCACGCCGTTCTCCACGCTCAACACGCGGCCCAGGGGCCAGGGCAACCCAGCGTGCAGGCCCGGGCCGAACACTTCTACCGGCTTGCCGAAACGCTCATAAATCCCACGGCCTTGCAGAGGCACTTCATGCACGCCTGTCAGCGCCCAGCCTACGGCCAGCACCACCAGCAGCACCGGCAGGAACGCCCGACGCATGTAGGTAAACGCCCAAATCTGGCGCAGGTCGATGCCGAAGCGGTTATGCAGTTCATGCTGCAAGGCCAGCAAGGGTTGCGGCGGCCAGCGCAGCAAGCCCGCGACAAAACTTTGCGCCATCAGGCGGGGTTCGAGACGCGGCTGGCGCGGGCTGAACAGTGACAGCACGCCTCGGAGTACAAACTCCAGCGCCACCAGCGCGGGTAACAGGCCCATCAGCGCGGCCAAACGCAACGGCCACACCGACTCGGCACCTGCGAACAGCAGGCAAATCGAGCTGACCAACAGGCAACTGATTGCGACTCGGCACAGTTGCGCCAGTTGTGAAGCTTCAGGCCACTGAGCAGCCGTTTCCTGGGCCAGGCGCCGCTCGAACACCAGCAAACCGAACGCCAGCGCCAACCCCAGCGCCGCGCCGATGCTGGCGGATTGCCCAACGGCCGCAGCAGGCAGAGACAGGCTCCAGAATTCGATAACGCTGACCAGCGCCAGCAACGACCAGCCGCTGAGCCATAACACCGGCGCACCGATCTGCTCGCCTGCGCGCGCCACAAAACGTGCGTAGCGGCCCGGCTCTGCAACCGGCAATTCAACTGCCGGTTCTTCCAATGCCTGGGCCCGCCAATCGGCTACCCACCACGCCGACTGCAACCCGGCTATCAGCACGAACAGGGCCGACGAACAATTGATCAACACCACCGGCCAGATCGATACAGGTGCAAACAGGGCCACAAATAACGCCAACACCCAACCGGTGATGGCCAAGGCAGTCAGGCTGATACCGGCTTGCCTCAATCGACGGGCATGGAACAATCCCTGCTGAAAACGCGGCAGGCCTTCAACCGAAGCGCCGTCAGCTTCTAGATCCACTTGCATCCACTCAACGCCCGCTTCCACACAATTCGTTACGATATAACACGAAGCGTGAAATTTTTGTTCGCTTTTGGCTGCGGCGTCGATCGCCAGTAGGAGGAAATGCTCGTCAATTAAGAAGGCGCGCGCTCTCTGAAGGCTACCCCTCTATTAACTGACCGGCATTGGGGCTTGCCCCCGTCCACATTTGTATCCACACGTTAACCAGACCGTGACTAAACCCCCATAAACACGAGCTATCGCTGGTGCGCGCCCCAAATAATCGGCACACTCCAGAACAGTTTTTTGCGGGTCCACGGACAAGGAAGCATCGCCGTTCATGATTTCCATCTATCAGCTCAAACCGCGTTTTCAAAACCTGCTGCGCCCCCTTGTGCAGCGCCTCTATGACAACGGCACCACCGCCAACCAGATCACCGTGCTGGCGGGCGTCATTTCCGTGTTGGTGGGCTTGCTGATCGCCGGCTTCGCCCAGCACCTCTGGCTGTTTGCGCTGATCCCGCTGTGGATGATCGCGCGCATGGCCCTTAACGCCATCGACGGCATGCTCGCCCGGGAATTCGGTCAGCAATCACGATTGGGCGCCTACCTCAATGAACTGTGCGATGTGATCGCCGACAGCGCGTTGATCCTGCCGTTTGCCCTGATCCCCGGTGCGAGCCTGGCGCCCGTGTTGTTGGTCACCTTGCTCGCGGTGTTCAGCGAATACGCCGGCGTGTTGGGGCCGATGGTAGGTGCATCACGCCGCTACGACGGGCCGATGGGCAAAAGTGATCGGGCGTTCGTACTCGGTGTGCTGGCCACGGGCGTGGCGCTGGGCTGGCTCGGCGCCGGATGGGTCGACACGGTGATGTGGCTGGTCGCCGCACTGCTGGCCTGCACCTTGGTCAACCGGGTGCGCCAGGGCCTCAAAGAACAAACAGAAACCTCACCGATTGCATAAGGATTTTTGCGATGCGCGAACAGCAACAGCACACCTTCAGCACCCATGACGGCGTCGAGCTTTTTTACCGGCACTGGCCGGCCACGGCACACGCCGGGCCGCGCAAGGCAATTGTGTTGTTCCATCGCGGTCATGAGCACTCAGGGCGTATTGCGCACCTGGTCGACGAACTGGACCTGCCCGACTTCGATTTTTTTGCCTGGGACGCCCGTGGCCACGGCCAGTCCCCCGGCGAGCGCGGCGACAGCCCCAGCTTTGCCACCAGCGCCCGCGATGTGCAGACTTTCTGCGACCACATAGGCGCCACCTACGGTATCGAAGAGGAAAACCTCGCCGTCATCGCCCAAAGCGTCGGCGCGGTGATTGCGGCCACCTGGGTGCATGATTACGCACCGAAAATCCGCGCCCTGGTACTCGCCTCTCCTGCTTTCAAGGTCAAGCTGTACGTGCCCTTCGCCCGCCCGGGCCTGGCACTGATGCGCAAATTTCGCGGCAATTTTTTCGTCAACAGTTACGTCAAGGCCAAGTTTCTCAGCCATGACCCGGAGCGCGTTGCTTCCTACGACAGCGACCCCCTGATCACCAAGGCCATCTCAGTGAATGTGCTGCTGGGCCTGTACGAAGCGGCCGACCGAGTGGTCGCCGACGCCCAGGCCATTCAGGTGCCGACCCAATTGCTGGTATCCGGCTCCGACTTCGTGGTGCACCGCAAACCCCAGCAGCAATTTTTCGAACGTCTCGGCAGCTTGAAAAAAGAGCTGCATATCCTTCCCGGTTTCTTCCATGACACCCTCGGCGAACGTAACCGCGCCGTGGCCATCAACAGCGCCAAGCGTTTTATCCTGCAAAACTTCACACAGCCGCTGGACCGCGCCTGCCTGTTGGACGCCGACAAACTGGGCGCCACCTGCGCCGAATCCGAAGCCCTCGCCGCACCGCTGCCGCGCAATTCCCTGCGCGATCTGTACTGGCGCATGACGCGCGCCAGCATGGGCCTGGGCAAAAACCTGTCGGACGGGGTGAAACTGGGCTTCGACACCGGTTTCGACTCCGGCAGCACCCTGGATTACGTGTACCGCAACACGCCCACCGGCAAGGGCGCGCTGGGGCGGATGATCGACACCAACTACCTCAACTCCATTGGCTGGCGCGGTATTCGTCAGCGCAAGCTGAACGTCGAAGAATTGCTGCGCCTGGCCATGGCCAAGTTGCGTGCGGACGACCGCGACGTACGTATTGTCGATATCGCCGCCGGGCACGGTCGTTACATCCTGGAAGCTTTGCAGGGCGTGTCGCCGCTGCCGGAATCGATCCTGCTGCGCGACTACAGCGACATCAACGTGCGCGACGGCGGTGCGTTGATCCGTGAAAAAGGCCTGGGTGATATCGCCCAGTTCGTCAAAGGCGATGCGTTTGATCGGGTGAGCCTGGCAGCGCTGGACCCGAAGCCGACGTTGGCGGTGGTGTCCGGCCTGTATGAATTGTTTGCCGACAACGCCATGGTCGGCGGTTCGTTGGGCGGCTTGGCCGAAGCGGTGGAGCCCGGCGGCTATCTGGTCTACACCGGCCAACCGTGGCACCCGCAGCTGGAATTGATCGCCCGCGCCTTGACCAGCCATCGCCAAGGGCAAGCCTGGGTAATGCGACGGCGCAGCCAGGCGGAAATGGACCAACTGGTGGAGGCTGCGGGCTTTCGCAAGATCACTCAGCGTGTGGATGAGTGGGGCATTTTCACGGTGTCCCTGGCACAGAAGATCTAAGCATGCGCGAGCCCGGCTTATTCAAACCAGCGGTCCTGTGGCTGCTGCTGTTGGCACCGCTGTTTTTCAGCACCTATGGCTTCGCCACCTGGGTCACCAGCCAGCGCAGCGACGTGGGCACGCTGGTGTTCGGCTGGGAAACCCACATGCCGTTCTGGGCCTGGACCATCGTGCCCTACTGGTCTATCGACCTGCTCTACGGTTTCTCCCTGTTGCTGCCGAGCACCCGCCACGAGCTCAAGCAGCACGCCCTGCGCCTGCTGACGGCCCAATTGATTGCCGTCAGTTGCTTCCTGATCTGGCCGCTGCGCTTCACCTTCGAACGGCCGGAACTGGATGGCGTATTCGGTTGGTTATTTGCAGTGCTGGCCGGCTTCGATAAACCCTTCAACCAGGCGCCCTCACTGCATATCGCGCTGTTGGTGATCCTGTGGGTCATGTTCCAGCGGCATACCCAGGGTGGGTGGCGCTGGGTGGTGCACGGCTGGTTTGCACTGATCGGCATTTCCGTACTGACCACTTATCAACATCACTTTATCGACTTACCCACAGGCGCCCTCGCGGGTTGGTTGTGTGTGTGGCTATGGCCGGTGGAACATTCAAGCCCGCTGCTCAATGCCCGATTCACACGGGACCCGAAACGCGGTTGGCTGGGCGCACGCTACGGCCTGGGAGCCCTGGTGCTGGTGCTACTCGCGTTGACTTTGGGCGGCTGGGGGTTATGGCTGCTGTGGCCAGCCGTATCGCTCGGTCTGGTCGCAGCCAATTACTGGCTGCTCGGGGCCGAGGGCTTTCAAAAACGCAACGATGGCCAGCTGACGCCCGCAGCGCGTTGGCTGTATGCACCCTACCTGGTCGCCGCCTTTATCAATTCGCGGCTGTGGACGCGTCGTCATCCAGAGCCCGATCTGATTGTGGTTAACGTCTGGCTAGGGCGGCTTCCTGCGGCGAGCGAGCAACAGTCATTCAAGGCCATCGTTGATCTCTGCGCCGAATTGCCGATTGATCCGCAAGGCCGTCGCTATCAATGCGTCCCCGTTCTGGACTTGATTGCGCCAACCTCCGCCGAATGCCTGCAAGCGGCCGAGGCCATCGAACGCTTGCGCTCAGAGGGCCCGTTGCTGGTGTGCTGCGCCCTGGGGTACTCGCGCAGCGCAACAGCCATCGCTGCCTGGCTGTTGCACACCGGGCGCGCGACGACTGTAGATCAAGCGTTGGTTATTATTCGTGCAGCACGGGCCCACGTGGTCCTGCATCCCGCACATTGTTTAGCGTTGGAGGGTTTGGCCCATGCCCGCTGATATGGAACTGCACGTGGTTGCCAGCCTGCTGCGTCGTGGCCGTTCGCTGGACCAGTTATCCACAGGCCTGACATTGGTCGGTGTGCTGTTCGGTCTGGCCCAACTGTTAATGGCCAGTGTTTCAACTATCTGCCTGCTGCTTGCCCTGTGGATGATCATCCTGGGCCTTCTACAGAAATACTGGGCACTGCGCGTTGCATTCGATGCCGATTTGTTTGCCCTGCTGGCCCGCGACACCGAGCGCACCCCGGACCTTGACCAAGCCCTGCAAACCCTTGGCCTGCAATCGGCCAAGCGCGCCGGCCGGCCGTGGGCCGAGCGCCGTCGTGGCGCCCTCAAATTGCTGCGCAAACAGGCCTGGTTGCTCGGCGCACAAGCGCTGCTGACCCTGGGCGTCATCCTCGCCAGCCCCTGGCTACCTTTCGCCGAATAAGGAACCCCCATGTTCGAACCCGTGGTCGCCACGTTGATTACCTCCATGGCCCGTACCGTCACTGGCGCCCGCAGCCTGTGGCTGGGTTGCGCGCCAGTGCCGGTGCAACGCATCTATTTCGCCAATCACAGCAGCCACGGCGACTTCGTGCTGGTGTGGGCGTCGCTGCCGCAGAACCTGCGCAAATTCACACGCCCTGTGGCTGGCAGCGACTACTGGAATAAAAGCGCGCTACGCCGCTACATCATCAACCGCGTGTTCAACGGCGTGCTGATTGACCGCGAGCGCAAAGAGCCTGTGGATAACCCTTTGCAGCCGATGCTTGCCGCCCTCGAAGGCGGCGACTCGCTGATCATCTTTCCGGAAGGGACGCGCAATCTGGAAGAAGGCTTGCTGCCGTTCAAAAGCGGCTTGTATCACTTGGCAAACAGTTACCCACAGGCTGAGTTGATCCCGGTGTGGATAGCCAATCTCAACCGCGTCATGCCCAAGGGGCGTGTTCTGCCATTGCCATTGTTATGCACAACCAGCTTTGGCGCTCCACTGCAATTGGAAGAAGGCGAAGACAAAACCGCGTTTCTTGCCCGCACTCGCGACGCCCTGCTCGCCCTCGCCCCGGAGCACTCCTGAGATGGATAGCCAAACCTTAATGTTATTCGGCGGGATCGGCGCGATTCTGGTCACTGCCTCGCTGATCGGACTGATCCTGAAGCTGCGCACCCGTGGCACGCCCAATGCCGTGATCGACAACCTCAACGCCCGCATCAACGCCTGGTGGGTGATGGTGGTCGTGATCGGTATCGCCTTCTGGCTCGGTACCGGCGCGGTGATCCTGCTGTTCTATGCGGTGTCGTTCTATGCCTTGCGCGAATTCCTCACACTCACCCCGACACGGCGCAGCGACTATCCGGCTCTGGTAGCGGCGTTCTACCTCGCCCTTCCCCTGCAATACGTGCTGATCTATGCCGATTGGTATGGGCTGTTCTCGATCTTCATTCCGGTCTACGTGTTCCTGCTGCTGCCGATACTCGCCTCCCTGGGCGGCGACAGCACCCACTTTCTGGAGCGCGCATCGAAGGTGCAATGGGGCTTGATGATCGCGGTGTTCTGCGTGTCCTTTGTGCCTGCCCTGCTGACGCTGGACATTCCCGGCTACGAAGGCCGCAACCTGCTGTTGATCGCTTACCTGGTGATCGTGGTGCAACTCTCGGACGTGCTGCAGTACGTGTGCGGCAAGCTGTTCGGTAAACACAAAATCGCGCCCAACCTGTCGCCGTCCAAAACCGTGGAAGGGTTTGTCGGCGGCATCCTGCTGTCATCCTTGATTGGTGCGGCGCTGTGGTGGACCACGCCGTTCAATCCCTGGCAGTCGTTCCTGATCGCGCTGTTGATCAACTTGCTTGGCTTTGCCGGCGGGATTGTGATGTCGGCGATCAAGCGCGATCGCGGCGTGAAGGATTGGGGCCATATGATCGAGGGACACGGCGGCATGCTGGATCGGCTGGATTCGGTGTGCTTTGCGGCGCCGATTTTCTTCCACCTTGTGCGCTACTGGTGGACCTGACCCACTTCATTTTCAAAACCAATGAAGATCAAACTGTGGGAGGGGGCTTGCCCTAATGCCAGTCAGTTAAGCGCTAAAGCAGAAAAACCTGCGACCTGTGGCGAGGGAGCTTGCTCCCGTTGGGGCGCGAAGCGGCCCCAAAAATGGGACTGCTACGCAGTCCAGCGGGAGCAAGCTCCCTCGCCACAGG
>NZ_JASLAW010000178.1 GCF_030147005.1 Pseudomonas sp. | reverse complement strand
TATCATGTAGTGGCAGGTCGGCACAACCGGAACCGGAGCAACCACCGGGTCAACGTGAGCGAAAGTCTTCGACAGTTCGCAGATGCCTGGCAGACGGCTGTGCAGCACTTCCTCGCCCAGGTGGTCGAGCTTGAGCATCACGTGGTCGCCATTCGGACCGCAACCGTTGCCGGCGATGATTTCCTTGACCATCGAACGGGCAACCACGTCACGACCTGCAAGGTCTTTCGCGTTCGGAGCATAACGCTCCATGAAACGCTCGCCGTGCTTGTTGATCAGGTAACCACCTTCACCACGGCAACCTTCGGTCACCAGTACACCGGCGCCGGCGATGCCGGTCGGGTGGAACTGCCACATTTCGATGTCTTGTACCGGCACGCCCGCACGCAGGGCCATGCCGACGCCGTCACCGGTGTTGATCAGGGCATTGGTGGTCGACGCATAGATACGGCCAGCACCGCCGGTCGCCAGCACGGTGGCCTTGGCGCGGATGTAGGTGGTTTCACCGGTTTCGATGCAAATGGCGATCACGCCGACGAAGGCGCCATCGGCGTTCTTCACCAGGTCCACCGCGTAGTACTCGTTCAGGAACGTGGTACCGGCTTTCAGGTTGCCCTGATAAAGGGTGTGCAGCAGCGCGTGACCGGTACGGTCGGACGCGGCGCAGGTACGGGCAGCCTGGCCACCTTTACCGTAATCCTTCGACTGGCCGCCGAATGGACGCTGGTAGATACGGCCTTGCTCGGTACGCGAGAACGGCAAACCCATGTGGTCCAGCTCGAACACCGCGGCCGGGCCTTCCTGACACATGTATTCGATAGCATCCTGGTCACCGATGTAGTCGGAACCCTTGACGGTATCGTACATGTGCCAGCGCCAGTCATCGTTCGGGTCGGCGGAGGCGATCGCGCAGGTAATGCCACCCTGGGCCGATACGGTGTGCGAACGCGTCGGGAACACCTTGGTGATCACGGCGGTCTTGTGGCCACCCTGGGCCAGCTGCAGCGCAGCGCGCATGCCGGCACCGCCACCACCAATAATGATGGCGTCGAATGAAATAGTAGGAATGTTAGCCATGAATCAGATACCCCAAAGAATCTGCACACCCCAGACGAAGTAAGCGAACATCGCGATGCCGCATACTGCCTGGAAGAGGAAACGTACTGCGGTCGCGGACTTGCCCAGCGCCATTGGCGTCAGGTAGTCGGTCGCGATAGTCCACATGCCGACCCAGGCGTGAGCGCCCAGGGCCACAAGGGCCAGCAGACTGAAGATTCGCATCGCATTGTGGGCGAACAGGCCGTGCCATTGCTCATAGCCGATGCCCGGGTTTGCGACGAGGTATCCGATCAGGAAAATGAAATAAGCCGCGAGAACGACCGCAGACACACGCTGTGCCATCCAGTCATAGAGGCCCGAACGCGACAGATTCGTTACGCTGGTTACCATATCCAAACTCCTGCCAGAACGATCAGCACCACGGAAATGGCGATGATGATTTTCGAGCCCAGGCGGCCGCCTTCCAGCGTCTCACCGATGCCCATGTCCATGATCAAGTGGCGCACGCCGGCTACCAGGTGATACAGCAGAGCGGACAGGAGGCCCCATGCTACGAACTTGGCCAGCGGGCTGGTCAAATATGCCTTCACCTCGGCAAAACCTTCCTCGGAACCCAGGGATTTGCTCAATGCGTAAAGCATGATACCCAGGCCCAGGAACAGGATGATGCCGGAAACACGGTGCAGGAACGACGTAACGCCGGTGATGGGGAGTTTGATGGTCCTTAGGTCTAGGTTTACAGGTCGTTGGCTATTCACGGCTTTTTTTCACACTGAAGAGCCCCTAACAATCAGGGCAAAGTTGTTGGGGAGTGCGACTGGTCAGGTAAGCACCACCCAGGGAGTGCGACCCCCAATGAAAGCAAGCCCAAAAGCCCTTGGCGGTCGGTGGCCGAGTATAGACAGTTAGGTTACTAATGACAACGCGCACACCTCACCCTAATAGCTGATTGCGCTGGCGGGATAAAAGGCGTAAACGGCAGGCAATTTCGACGAAAAAGTACGGTTAAAGCCTTCTGGAGCAAGACTTTAGGCAAATTGACATCTGAATTTATCTCACTATAGTGGTGCGGGCCCTGCGTGGGGGGTCTGTCTGATGATTTGAAGCATAAATAGGAGGCCACATGGCTGACAAAAAAGCGCAGTTGATCATCGAGGGCGCAGCCCCCGTCGAGCTGCCCATTTTAACCGGCACCGTTGGTCCCGATGTTATCGACGTACGGGGCCTGACGGCCACGGGCCGTTTCACTTTCGACCCAGGCTTCATGTCGACCGCCTCTTGCGAGTCGAAGATCACCTATATCGATGGCGACAATGGCATTCTGCTTCACCGCGGCTACCCGATCGAGCAACTCGCCGAACAGTCGGACTACCTGGAAACCTGCTACCTGCTGCTAAATGGCGAATTGCCGACAGCCGAGCAGAAAGCCCAGTTCGTCAGCACCGTGAAGAACCACACCATGGTTCACGAGCAGTTGAAGACCTTCTTCAACGGCTTCCGTCGCGACGCCCACCCGATGGCCGTCATGTGCGGCGTGGTTGGCGCCCTGTCGGCCTTCTATCACGACTCCCTCGACATCAATAACCCGCAGCATCGCGAAATTTCCGCGATCCGCCTGGTTGCCAAGATGCCGACCCTGGCCGCAATGGTTTACAAGTACTCCATGGGCCAACCCATGATGTACCCGCGCAACGACCTGACGTACGCGGAAAACTTCCTGCACATGATGTTCAACACCCCGTGCGAGATCAAACCGATCAGCCCGGTGCTCGCCAAGGCCATGGACCGGATCTTCATCCTCCATGCCGACCACGAGCAGAACGCATCGACCTCTACCGTGCGCCTGGCCGGCTCTTCGGGCGCCAACCCGTTCGCCTGTATCGCTGCCGGCATCGCCGCACTGTGGGGCCCTGCCCACGGCGGTGCGAACGAAGCCGTATTGACCATGCTCGATGAAATCGGCGATGTCTCGAACATCGACACATTCATCGCCAAGGCCAAGGACAAGAACGATCCGTTCAAGTTGATGGGCTTCGGTCACCGGGTCTACAAGAACCGCGACCCGCGCGCCACCGTGATGAAGCAGACCTGCGACGAAGTGCTGAAAGAGCTGGGCATCAAGAACGATCCGCAACTCGAACTGGCCATGCGCCTGGAAGAGATCGCCCTGACCGACCCGTACTTCATCGAACGCTCGCTGTACCCGAACGTCGACTTCTACTCGGGGATCATCCTCAAGGCGATCGGCATTCCAACCAGCATGTTCACCGTGATCTTCGCCCTGGCGCGGACCGTGGGCTGGATCTCCCACTGGAAGGAAATGCTCTCGAGCCCGTACAAGATTGGCCGCCCGCGCCAGCTGTACACCGGCTACGAGTCGCGTGACATTACCAAGCTGGAAGATCGCAAGTAAGCACTTGGCTTAGCTGTACTGAGAACGGCCTCCCTTAGTGGAGGCCGTTTTTGTTTGTGTTGTCTGGCCTGCCGCTTTCGCCAGCAAGCCCGCCCCCACAGTTGACCGAGTACATCAGTTGCAATGCAGCCAACTGTAGAAGCGGGCTTGCTCGCGAAGGCATTGGCACAGCCAACACATTACTCCAGGCAAAAAAATGCCCCGGCCTTTCGACCGGGGCATGTCTTATCCAGCGACAACCTTAGTGATTAACCGCCCCGCTCGCCCCCAGGCCAGTTTGCGAACGCACAAACTGCGGGAAGAACAGCGCACGCTCTTTCTCTGCCGCCGCCGATTTGTCGGTGATGGAGAAGAACCAGATGCCGACGAACGCAATGATCATCGAGAACAGCGCCGGGTATTCATACGGGAAGATGGCTTTTTCGTGGTGCAGGATCGAGACCCAGATGGTCGGGCCCAGGATCATCAGGCCGACGGCACTGACCAAGCCCAGCCAGCCGCCGATCATTGCGCCACGGGTGGTGAGGTTCTTCCAGTACATGGAGAGCAACAGCACCGGGAAGTTACAACTGGCGGCAATCGAGAACGCCAGGCCGACCATGAACGCGATGTTCTGGCTTTCGAACAGGATGCCCAAGCCGATCGCCAGCGCCGCCAAGGCGATGGTGGTGATCTTCGAGACACGAATCTCATCCTTGTCGTTGGCCTTGCCCTTCTTGATCACGCTGGCGTACAGGTCATGGGACACCGCCGAAGCACCCGCCAGGGTCAAGCCGGCAACCACTGCCAGAATGGTGGCAAACGCCACGGCCGAGATGAAGCCCAGGAAGATACTGCCACCCACCGCGTCGGCCAGGTGCACCGCCGCCATGTTGTTGCCGCCCAGCAAGGCGCCTGCAGCATCCTTGAACGCCGGGTTGGTGCTGACCAGCAGGATCGCGCCGAAGCCGATGATAAAGGTCAGGATGTAGAAGTAACCGATGAAGCCTGTGGCATACAGCACGCTCTTACGCGCTTCCTTGGCATCGCTCACGGTGAAGAAGCGCATCAGGATATGCGGCAGGCCCGCAGTACCGAACATCAGTGCAAGGCCCAGGGAGAACGCCGAGACCGGGTCTTTCACCAGGCCGCCGGGGCTCATGATCGCTTCACCTTTAGGGTGAACCTTGATCGCCTCGGAAAACAGCATGTTGAAGTCGAAGTTGACGTGCTTCATGACCATCAGCGCCATGAACGAGGCACCGGACAGCAGCAACACCGCCTTGATGATCTGCACCCAGGTGGTCGCCAGCATGCCGCCGAACAACACGTACATGCACATCAGGATACCCACCAGGATCACCGCAACATGGTAGTCGAGGCCGAACAGCAGCTGGATCAGCTTGCCCGCGCCGACCATCTGCGCGATCAGGTAGAACGCCACCACCACCAGCGAGCCACACGCCGACAGGCTGCGGATCTGGGTTTGCCCAAGGCGGTAGGAGGCCACGTCGGCGAAGGTGTATTTACCCAGGTTACGCAGGCGCTCGGCGATCAGGAACAAAATGATCGGCCAGCCCACCAGGAAGCCGATCGAGTAGATCAGGCCGTCGTAGCCGGAGGTGTAGACCAGTGCGGAAATCCCCAGGAAGGACGCCGCCGACATATAGTCGCCGGCAATCGCCAAGCCGTTCTGGAAACCGGTGATCTTGCCGCCTGCCGCGTAGTAGTCGGCCGCCGAATTGTTGCGCTTGGATGCCCAGTAGGTGATGCACAGGGTGGCCCCCACAAACGCAACAAACATCACGATGGCCGAGATGTTCAGGGGTTGCTTTTGCACTGCTCCGGTCAATGCGTCCGCCGCCCAGACGGCCGGGGCGAAAAGCGAAGCGCCGAATACTGCCAATAGACGCCGGATCATTGCGCAGCCTCCTTGAGAATCGCATTGTTCAGGTCGTCAAATTCGCCATTGGCCCGTCGCACGTAGATGCCGGTCAGGATGAAGGCGGACACAATCAGTCCGACGCCCAGGGGAATGCCCCAGGTAATCGAAGAACCGGGGCTTATCTTGGTCCCCAGCACTTGTGGCCCGTAGGCGATCAACAGGATGAAAGCGGAGTAAAGCCCTAGCATGATCGCCGAGAGAATCCAGGCGAACCGTTCCCTTTTTCTTACCAGCTCCTTGAAACGCGGGCTGTTTTGAATCGAGAGGTAAATGCTGTCGTTCATTGTTTTTATCCTCGCAGCACAGCTTTTTTATTATTGGAACGTAGCCACTGTATGCGGCTGTGGAAAGGGTTCCAGACGACCTTAGTAGTAGATCGAGTGTAGCGAGGGTTTGTGAGGGCGCAGAAACATTTGCAGGGGGATGTGCCGGGGTACGAATCACTGTAGGAGCGAGCTTGCTCGCGAAAAACTCACAGGCACCGCGTGCATCCAGGATGCACGCGTTACGGTTGATGTTCTTCGCGAGCAAGCTCGCTCCTACAGTTTTTACCGTGTTATTTAGCGGTCCACTCGGCAACGCGCTCAGGGTGCTTGGCTACCCAATCCTTGGCTGCGGCATCCGGCTTGGCGCCTTCCTGGATAGCGAGCATGACTTCACCGATTTCATCCTTGGAGGCCCACTGGAACTTCTTCAGGAAAGCCACGACTTCCGGGGCCTTCTGCTCCAGGCCCTTGCTGCCGATGCTGTTGACGGTTTCAGCAGCACCATAAACCCCTTTCGGGTCATCCAGGAACCGCAGTTTCCACTTGGCGAACATCCAGTGCGGCACCCAACCGGTCACGGCAATGGAGTCCTGCTTGTCTTCGGCACGGGTCAGTTCGGCGATCATCGCCGCACCCGAGCTGGCTTGCAGCTTGTAGTCGAGGCCGTATTGCTTGATGGCTTCGTCGGTCTTGAGCATCACGCCTGAACCGGCGTCGATACCGACGATCTTGTTCTTGAAGGTGGTGTCGGTCTTGAGGTCTTCAATGGACTTGGCCTTGACGTACTCCGGCACGATCAAACCAATTTTTGCGTCCTTGAAGTTGGGGCCGTAGTCGACCACCTTGTCCTTGTTCTTGGTCCAGTATTCACCGTGGGTCACCGGCAGCCAGGCGGACAGCATGGCGTCGAGCTTGCCGGTGGCCACACCCTGCCACATGATCCCGGTGGCGACCGCTTGCAGTTTTACGTCATAACCGAGCTTTTGCTTGATCACTTCTGCCGCCACATGGGTGGTGGCAACGCTGTCGGACCAACCATCCACATAACCGATGCTCAGGGTTTTGCTGTCGGCACTGGCCAGTGTGGAGCCCATCGCAACTACCAGAGTGGCAGCTGCGCCCAAGAGTCGTCGCATCTTCATAGTACTTCCCCGAAAGTGCTGCGCCCGGCGAATGCCGAGCGACGTCAACCTGTTGTTATATGGTGCACCGCGCCCCCTTCACGCGCATCGATCCGGCTGCTGAAGCATCAGTGGAGTACTGACAGTTTTATCATCAACCTGCATAGACCTTTGCCCTGCTCTGTCAGCGACCTTGGTTGAGCAAGAAACGACATCACATCGCCAGCAGAACGTTTTGCAGGAATTACCGACAAAATCCCGCCCGAACTTTGCCTGTCAAAATCATGCAGGCCCACTGGAACGTGACATTTACGGGTAAGATGCGCGCCTTTGCTCCCCCAGATAAGCCGACCATGCCCGCGACTGCCCGCTTCCCTGCCCTGCCCTATTTTTTTGCCCTCATCCTTGGCGTTCTCGCCCTAGTCGGCTACTGGTATGGCCTCGGCCGAGCAGTGGTGCTGCCGGATGTGGCAAGCGCCAGCCACAAGCTGCAATGTGCGTCCTATACGCCCTTCGACAAGGACCAGTCGCCGTACGACCAGCCGTTCACGCTGCGTCCCGAGCGCATGGACGCCGACCTGGCCCTGCTGGCCACACGCTTTGAATGCGTGCGCACGTATTCCATGACCGGCCTGGAAGCTTTGCCGCAGATGGCGCGCAAACATGGGCTGAAGGTGATGGCCGGTGCCTGGGTGAACAGCGACCCGGTGGCGACTCAAAAGGAAATCGACGAGTTGATCGCCGCAGCCAATGCCAACCCGGACGTGGTGACCTCGGTCATCGTCGGCAACGAAGCGCTGCTGCGCAAGGAAGTCACCGCCAAACAGCTGATGACGCTGATCCAGACCGTAAAACGCCAGATCAAGCAGCCGGTCACCTACGCCGATGTGTGGGCATTATGGTTGCAATACCCGGAAATCGCCCCGGCGGTGGACTTTCTGACCATTCACCTGCTGCCGTACTGGGAAGATGAGCCATCCGGCATCGACCAGGCGCTCAAGCAAGTAGGCGATATACGCCAGACCTTCGGCCACAAGTTCGCGCCCAAAGACATACTGATCGGCGAAACCGGCTGGCCCAGTGAAGGACGCCAGCGCGAAACCGCCGTGCCGAACCGGGTCAATGAAGCCAGGTTCATACGCGGCTTTGTCGCCATGGCAGAAGCCAATGGCTGGCGCTACAACCTCATTGAAGCCTTTGACCAGCCCTGGAAGCGCGCCAGTGAGGGAGCCGTGGGCGGTTACTGGGGCCTGTTCGATGCCGACCGCCAGGACAAGGGCGTCCTCGCAGGGCCGGTAACCAACGTGCCGCACTGGCCGCTGTGGCTCGGCGTCGGCGGGATGATTCTGTTGGGGACGTTGTTGCTCGGCGGGCGGGTCCGTACAGTTCGTACGGCCATTGCCCTGCCTTTACTGGGTGCGGTCGCCGCTTGCTCCATCGGCACCTGGGCCGAACTGACCCGCGTCACCGCGCGCTCTAATGATGAATGGGTGTGGGCAGGCTTGCTGGTCGCGCTGAACCTGCTGGTACTGGCCCACGCCGCACTGGCACTCAGCGCGCGGGAAGGCTGGCGTGAGCGGGCATTCAACTGGCTGCAGCAACGTGCGGGCTGGCTGGTAGCGATTGCCGGGTTTGCCGGCGCGGTGATGATGCTGGCGCTGGTGTTTGACCCGCGTTATCGCAGCTTCCCAAGCGCGGCACTGGTGTTGCCGGCCCTGGTGTACCTGGTTCGCCCGGTGAGCGGGCCGCGTCGGGAGATTGCGTTGCTGGCCTTCCTTATCGGCGTCGGCATTGCGCCGCAGCTGTTCCGGGAAGGACTGTTGAATCAACAGGCGTGGGGTTGGGCGGTGGTCAGCCTGCTTATGGTTGCAGCCCTGTGGCGTTGCCTGCGGGTGCGCAAGGCTTAATTCGATCACCTGTAGGAGCGGGCTTGCTCGCGAAAAACGTCAGAACAATGCGGGGCATCAAGTGCCCCGCATCACCGTTAACGACCTCGCGAGCAAGCTCGCTCATACAGGGAAGAGGCCCTGCCGGACGGTGCGAGGCTTCCTCACCAACCGCAGCCCCGCCATCACCAGTGCAAACGCCGCAAACGTGGTGTTGTGCAGCGCCAGTGCCGGAAACCCGAACACCAACCCCAATATCGCCAAGCCCCACCCCGCGCGCCCCGGTATGCAAAAACCCAGCACCGATGTAATCAGGGCCGCCCAGCCCAATAGGTTGAAATGGATCATCAAGCCAAGGCTCGAACGCACCTGGCATTCCCAGCGGCCGGCCTCATCAGCACAAATGCCGACCCACTGCCCGCCCTCCAAGAAGCCATAACGGGCGGCGTAACTGGCCGCCAGCCATAACGGCAGGGCGATAAGCAGCAGGATCAATGGCAAACGACGGGACATGAGGCACTCCGATAGGCAAAAACGGCGCTCAGCTTAATCCCACAACGGCCGTTAGCAAGGTGTCTGCGCAGATATCTGTTCATCAATGCGTGGCAAAGTGTATCTTCTGCCAGCTATTACTCCGTTTCCGACGTTTTTTTCCGATTTTTCGTGCCGAGGGCTGGCACTTCGGTGGCAACGCGGTGGTCATAGCCTGCGAATTTCATTCAGCACCTTTCCTCTTAGGGATTAAGTCATGCTCCGTTCCTTGCGCTGTGCTGCCTTACTGGGCAGCCTTTTTTTGAGTGCGTCAGCACTGGCCGTCGATATCGACCAGGCCAGCTATGGCTACCCTTTGACGAACCCGTTCGAAGCGACCATTGCCACCACTCCTCCCGATCTCCGGCCCACCTTGCCGACTGACGACGAGATCAATCAATCCGATTACACCCTGAACATGCGCCCCGAGCGCGAGTTCAGCCTGCCGGACAACTTCTGGGCGGTGAAGAAACTCACCTACCGCATCGCCAAGCAGGACCGCGCCGCGCCGCTGATATTCCTGATCGCCGGCACCGGTGCGCGGTTTGACAGCAGCATCAACGAATACCTGAAGAAACTGTATTACCAGGCCGGCTACCACGTAGTGCAGTTGTCATCGCCGACCAGCTTCGACTTCATCAGCGCCGCGTCGCGCTTCGCCACCCCGGGCATCACCCAGGAAGACGCAGAAGACATGTACCGCGTGATGCAAGCCGTGCGCGCGCAGAATGCTTCGTTGCCGGTCACCGACTTCTACCTCACCGGCTACAGCCTGGGCGCTCTGGATGCAGCCTTTGTCAGCAAGCTCGACGAAACCCGTCGCAGCTTCAACTTCAAGAAAGTGCTGCTGCTGAACCCGCCGGTCAACCTCTACACGTCGATCACCAACCTCGACAAGCTGGTACAGACCGAGGTCAAGGGCATCAACAACACCACCACCTTCTATGAACTGGTGTTGAGCAAGCTGACCCGCTACTTCCAGCAGAAGGGCTACATCGACCTCAATGACGCCCTGCTCTACGACTTCCAGCAATCGAAGCAGCACCTGACCAACGAACAGATGGCCATGCTGATCGGCACCTCGTTCCGCTTCTCTGCCGCCGACATCGCCTTTACCTCGGACCTGATCAACCGCCGCGGCCTGATCATCCCGCCGAAGTACCCGATCACCGAAGGCACCAGCCTCACGCCGTTCCTCAAGCGAGCCTTGCAATGCGACTTCGACTGCTACCTCACCGAACAGGTGATCCCGATGTGGCGCGCCCGTTCCGACGGCGGCAGTCTGCTGCAACTGGTGGACCAGGTAAGCCTGTATGCGCTCAAGGACTACCTGCACGCCAGCCCGAAGATCGCTGTGATGCACAACGCCGACGACGTGATCCTCGGCCCGGGCGACTTGGGTTTCCTGCGTAAAACCTTCGGCGATCGCTTGACCGTCTACCCACTGGGCGGCCACTGCGGCAACCTCAATTACCGCGTCAACGCCGACGCCATGCTGGAGTTCTTCCGTGGCTAAATATCTTCTGCTGCTTGCCGCACTGATGTGCGCGGGCGTGGCCAATGCCGACAACAGCAAGGCCCGCGAACCGGTCAAGGTCGATGCCGACGGTTTCAAGGAACCGTTGACCAAACTCAAGTTCAACGCCGGCCTGGACCAGCGTGAATTCGAACGCTCGTCGCTGACCGCGCTGAACGTCTACGACCCGCTGGAGTCGTGGAACCGCCGCGTTTACCACTTCAACTATCGCTTCGAC
This sequence comes from Pseudomonas sp., assembly GCF_030147005.1. Classification (GTDB taxonomy): domain Bacteria; phylum Pseudomonadota; class Gammaproteobacteria; order Pseudomonadales; family Pseudomonadaceae; genus Aquipseudomonas. The sequence continues at coordinate 13,565 of NZ_JASLAW010000178.1, read as the reverse complement.
CAGTGGGTGTTCCTGCCGGTGGTGGACGGTTACCGCTACGTCACCCCAAGCTTCCTGCGCACCGGCGTGAGCAATTTCTTCAACAACCTGGGCGACGTGCCCAACCTGTTGAACAGCCTGCTGCAACTCAAGGGCCATCGTTCCCTGGAAACCACCGGACGCCTGCTGGTCAACACCACCATCGGCATCGCCGGCCTGTGGGACCCGGCCACCGCCATGGGCCTGCCGCGCCAGAGCGAAGACTTCGGTCAGACCCTGGGCTTCTACGGCGTGCCGGGCGGCGCCTATGTAATGCTGCCGATCCTCGGCCCGTCGAACCTGCGCGACACCGGCGGCTTGCTGGTGGACTACACCGCAGAATCGCAGATCAACTTCCTCAACGTGTCCGAAGTCAGCTCCAACCACCCGGAAATCTGGGCCCTGCGCGCCGTCGACAAGCGCTATCAGACCAGCTTCCGTTATGGGCAGATGAACTCGCCGTTCGAGTATGAGAAGGTGCGGTATATCTACACCGAATCACGCAAGTTGCAGATCGCCGAGTAAACAGCGACCACAAAAAAAGGCCATTCAATCGAATGGCCTTTTTTATTGCACTGGCTTACTCAGTTACTCAGCTGACATTTTTACCAGGAGGCACACCGTAATCGTTATCCCCCCTTAGCGCCCCTGAGTGAACAACTGGATGGACACCATATAAAACCAGCGGCCGGTATCAAAAACCAAAGTGCATACGCCCCCGTGATGTGGAATCACTCAATGCGAACCAATCAGCGCTTCGCGACTCGCCAGAGCTTGCCAAGTGTCTGAACGACGACCAACACAACGGCCCCTGCAATAATCCCCGCTATCGCATTCAACAACGTCGGCATCAACCACGCCAGCGCCCCGCTGCTTTGGCTCACGGTTTCGATCCAGTGATGCACCACCGGCACGCCATGGGTCAGAATGCCGCCGCCGACCATGAACATCGCCGCCGTACCGATCACCGACAGGCTCTTCATCATGTAAGGCGCGGCACTCAGGATGGCGCCGCCAACACTGCGCGCCACTTGCCCCGGTTTCTGTGTCAGCCACAACCCCAAGTCGTCGAGCTTGACGATGCCCGCCACCAGCCCATAAACGCCGGCGGTCATGACGATGGCGATACCCGACAGCACGATCACCTGCTGCGTCAACGCCGCATCGGCCACGATACCCAGGGTGATAGCGATGATTTCGGCCGATAGAATGAAGTCGGTACGGATCGCGCCTTTGATCTTGTCCTTTTCGAAGGCCACCAGGTCAGTCGCCGGGTCGGCCACCGCTTCGGTTAACTGCATGTGTTGGGCCTGGTCTTCATCCTTGCTGTGCAGAAACTTGTGGGCAAGTTTTTCGAAACCTTCGAAACACAGGTAGGCGCCGCCCAGCATCAACAGCGGCGTCACTGCCCAAGGGGCAAAGGCGCTGATCAACAAAGCAGTCGGCACCAGGATCAACTTGTTGACGAACGACCCCTTGGCCACCGCCCACACCACGGGAATTTCCCGCTCGGCACGCACCCCGGAGACTTGCTGGGCATTGAGCGCCAAGTCATCGCCGAGCACGCCCGACGTCTTCTTCGCCGCCATTTTTGTCATCAGTGCAACGTCATCGAGTACTGCGGCGATATCGTCGAGCAAAACCAACAAGCTGCTTCCTGCCATGAACCGGGTATCCGCTAAGTGAGAGATGACGCGAGCATAGCGCGGCGCAACGCTTTGCGGGCACATTGTTGAGACGCGCGGATGGCCGGTGCTACCATGCGCAACCGCCTGTCATGGCAAGGAAGTTCCTGGTTTATGAGCACCATTCGCGAGCGCAACAAAGAAAAAATCCTGCGGGCGGCCAGCGAGGAGTTTGCCGACAAGGGCTTCGCCGCGACCAAAACCAGCGACATCGCCGCCAAGGCCGGGCTGCCCAAGCCCAACGTCTACTATTACTTCAAATCCAAGGACAACCTCTACCGCGAGGTGCTCGAAAGCATTATTGAGCCGATCCTGGCCGCTTCCACGCCGTTCAACCCAGACGGCGAGCCCAAGGAAGTGTTGAGCAACTACATCCGCTCGAAAATCCGCATCTCCCGCGACCTGCCGTTTGCCTCCAAAGTGTTCGCCAGCGAAATCATGCACGGCGCCCCGCACCTCAGCGCCGAGCAGGTCGAACAGCTCAATGCCCAGGCCAAACACAATATCGACTGCATCCAGAGCTGGGTCGATCGTGGCCTGATCGCGGCAATTGAACCCAATCACCTGATGTTCAGCATCTGGGCCGCCACGCAAACCTATGCCGATTTCGACTGGCAGATCTCGGCGGTAACCGGCAAGGCAAAGCTGGACGAAGCGGATTACGAAGCGGCGGCGCGGACGATTACCCGGTTGGTGCTTAAAGGGTGTGAGCCGGACTGATGCATCGCGGTGCTGCTGCTATTCGCGAGCAAGCCCGCTCCCACAGGTAGTAGTGCCGGAAACACAGTGTATAAACCGCACAAATCCCCTGTGGGGGCGGGCTTGCTCGCGAAAGCGCCCTCCCTGACACATCCTGCCAAAAGCCAGCCACTCAACCCCGGCCCTTCAGATCTAGCCTCTCAGAACCCCCACTGAAGAGAGGCCAAGGAATGCCGGATCTAGTCACCTCATATAGCCTGCGGATCGGAAGGTACAGCGAGCCGAATCGCGTTTACTTGATCACCACAAATACCCACAACCGCGTCCCCGTGTTCAGTGACTTTCATCTGGGTCGTCTGGTGGTCTGGCAATTCAGACTCGCCCACTACCAGGGGCTGGCAACCTCTCTGGCCTGGGTAGTGATGCCAGACCATTTCCACTGGTTGGTCGAATTGCAAAAAGGTTCGTTGGCAGACCTGATGTGTCAGGTGAAGTCCAAGAGTACCCGGAATGTAAACGGCGCTACCGGGCGCAAAGGCAGGCTGTGGCAACCCGGCTTTCATGACCAGGCGCTGCGCAAGGAGGATGATCTGATGAAGATGGCCAGGTATGTTGTGGCCAACCCTCTGCGGGCCAAATTGGTAGAGCGACTTGGCGACTATCCATTGTGGGATGCTGTTTGGGTATAGGGCCAGTACCGAGTTGCCCCTTTCGTGAGCAAGCCTGCTCCCACAGGGAATGCCTTCCACTGTGGGGCTTGCTTGCGAAAGCGGCGTTGGCAGTCAACGCTGAATCAAGCCGTCACCCCCGCATCCGCCATCAACCCCACCCCCTCGATCGCCGTGATCGCGCATTGCTCGTCGATATCCGACGTATCCCCGCTGATGCCGATAGCCCCCAGCACCACGCCGTCCTGATTTCGAATCAATACCCCACCCGGCGCCGGCACCACGCTGCCCTGCCCCAGGCTGTTGAGCGCCGCGATGAATGCCGGCCGCTGCTGCGCATCCAGCGCCAGCAGCCTTGAGCCTTTGCCCAGGGCAATCGCGCCCCAGGCTTTGCCGATGGCGATCTGCGGGCGCAGCAGGCTGGCGCCGTCTTCGCGTTGCAGGGTGACCAAGTGGCCGCCACTGTCGAGCACTGCGATGGTCAGTGGCGCGGCGGCAATGGTGCGGCCCGCGGCGAGTGCCTGGCTGACCAGGTGGGTGGCAGTTTTCAAGGTTAAAGCGCTCATGGTGCCGTCCTTCTTTTGTTATTGGGGAATGCGGTGGAGGTCCGTTTGATCAGATGCCCGATTAAACAAATAGAACACAATGATATTTATTTTTGTATACAATATTTCCACACAAACCTTCCATACGTCGAAAAAAGTCGTTCCGACGAACGCAAAGGCCAGTTTATAAAATGCATTGACCTGCGCTGCTCGCCGTGAATACACTTTGCGCAGACACCACTTGTATACAATTACAAAACGCAAGAGGCACCAAAACCATGAGCAAAATGAGAGCAATCGAAGCCGCCGTCCTGGTGATGCGCCGTGAAGGGGTGGATACCGCCTTCGGTATCCCAGGCGCCGCGATCAACCCGTTGTATTCGGCCTTGCAGAAGGTGGGTGGCATCGATCACGTCCTTGCTCGCCACGTTGAAGGCGCCTCACACATGGCCGAGGGCTACACCCGCACCAAGGCCGGCAACATCGGCGTGTGCATCGGCACCTCGGGCCCGGCGGGCACCGACATGGTCACCGGCCTGTACAGCGCCTCGGCCGATTCGATCCCGATCCTGTGCATCACCGGGCAAGCGCCCCGTGCGCGGATGCACAAGGAAGACTTCCAGGCCGTGGACATCACCAGCATCGTCAAGCCGGTGACCAAGTGGGCGACCACCGTTCTGGAGCCCGGCCAAGTGCCCTACGCGTTCCAGAAAGCCTTCTATGAAATGCGCTCCGGGCGCCCTGGCCCGGTGTTGATCGACTTGCCGTTCGACGTGCAGATGGCCGAAATCGAATTCGACATCGACGCCTACCAACCGCTGCCCCTGGCCAAGCCACTGGCGACACGTATCCAGGTGGAAAAGGCCCTGGCCCTGCTCGACCAGGCAGAACGCCCTTTGCTGGTGAGCGGCGGCGGTGTCATCAATGCTGACGCCAGCGAGTTGCTGGTGGAATTCGCCGAGCTGACGGGCATCCCCGTGATCCCGACCCTGATGGGCTGGGGCACGATTCCCGACGATCACCCGCTGATGGTGGGCATGGTCGGCCTGCAAACGTCCCATCGTTATGGCAATGCGACGATGCTCAAGTCCGATGTGGTACTGGGTATCGGTAACCGCTGGGCCAACCGCCACACCGGTTCGGTGGAGGTGTATACCGAAGGCCGCACGTTCATCCATGTCGACATCGAACCCACGCAAATTGGCCGTGTGTTCACCCCGGACCTGGGCATCGTGTCCGACGCCGGTTCAGCGCTGACGATGTTCATTGAAGTCGCCCGTGAGTGGAAAGCCGCCGGCAAGCTCAAGGACCGCAGCGCCTGGCTCAACGAGTGCCAGCAGCGCAAGGCCACCCTGCACCGCAAGACCCACTTCGACAACGTGCCGGTCAAGCCGCAACGTGTGTACGAAGAAATGAACCAGGTGTTCGGCAAAGACACGTGCTACGTAAGCACCATCGGCCTGTCGCAGATTGCCGGCGCGCAGTTCCTGCATGTGTACAAGCCACGCCACTGGATCAACTGCGGCCAGGCGGGCCCCCTGGGCTGGACCATTCCGGCGGCGCTCGGCGTGGTCAAGGCCGACCCGAGCCGCAAAGTGGTGGCCCTGTCGGGCGACTACGATTTCCAGTTCATGATCGAAGAGCTGGCCGTGGGCGCGCAATTCAAGCTGCCGTATATCCACGTGGTGGTGAACAACTCCTACCTGGGGTTGATACGCCAGGCGCAGCGCGGCTTTGAAATGGACTACTGCGTGCAGCTGTCTTTCGACAACCTCAACGCACCGGAGCTTAATGGTTATGGCGTGGACCACGTCGCGGTCGCCGAAGGCCTGGGTTGCAAGGCGCTGCGCGTGTTCGAGCCGAGCCAGATCCAGCCGGCGCTGCGCCGCGCCCAGGACATGATCGAAGAATTCAAGGTGCCGGTGATCGTTGAGATTATTCTGGAACGCGTGACCAATATTTCCATGGGCACCGAGATCAACGCCGTCAATGAATTCGAAGACCTGGCCCTGGTCGGCAACGACGCGCCGACCGCCATTTCCCTGCTCGATTAAGGAGAACCCTATGCCGCGCTTTGCCGCCAACCTGTCCATGCTGTTTACCGAACAGGATTTCCTTGCCCGCTTCAAAGCGGCCGCCGATGCCGGCTTCGAAGGTGTGGAATACCTGTTCCCGTATGAATTCAGCTCAGCCGACATCAAGGCGCAGCTCGACGCCAACGGCCTGACCCAGGTGCTGTTCAACCTGCCGGCCGGGGATTGGGCCAAAGGCGAACGCGGCCTGGCCTGCCACCCCGACCGGGTCGAGGAATTTCGCGCCGGGGTCAAGCTGGCCATCGCCTACGCCCAAGTGCTGGGCAATACCCAGGTCAACTGCCTGGCGGGTATTCGGCCGCAAGGCGTGGATGACCAGACCGTGGAAAAAACCTTCGTCGCCAACCTCAAGTACGCCGCCGAAAAGTTGCAGGCGGTGGGCATCAAGCTGGTGATGGAGATGATCAACACCCGCGACATTCCGGGTTTCTACCTGAACAACACCGCGCAGGCCCTGGCGATTCGCGAGCAAGTGGGCAGTGACAACCTGTTTCTGCAATACGACATCTACCACATGCAAATCATGGAAGGTGATTTGGCGCGGACCATGGCTGCGCACCTGGGTGAGATCAACCACATCCAGTTGGCGGATAACCCGGGGCGCAATGAGCCGGGGACGGGCGAGATCAATTACCGGTTCCTGTTCGAGCATTTGGACCGCATTGGATACCAGGGTTGGGTCGGCTGTGAATACAAGCCGTTGACCACTACCGAAGCGGGCTTGGGTTGGTTGAAGACCCACAACGCCATCTAATAAAGAGGATTGCTTCATGGCTAAAATCGGATTTATCGGCACCGGCATCATGGGCCAACCCATGGCCGCGAACCTGCAGAAAGCAGGTCACCAACTGTTTCTCTCCGAACACCACGGCAAGGCACCGGCAGAACTGATCAGCGCCGGCGCCGTGGCCCTGGCCAACCCGCAGCAAGTCGCGCAGGAAGCCGAGTTCATCATCGTCATGGTGCCGGACACCCCACAGGTCGAGGACGTGCTGTTTCGCGCCGACGGCGTGGCCGCCGGCCTGTCGCCGAACAAGGTGGTGATCGACATGAGTTCGATCTCCCCCACCGCCACCAAGGCGTTTGCGACGAAGATCAACGCGACCGGCGCGCAGTACCTCGATGCCCCAGTATCCGGTGGTGAAGTCGGCGCCAAGGCCGGCACCCTGAGCATCATGATCGGTGGCGAGCCGCAGACCTTCGAGCGCGCGCTGCCGTTGTTCCAGGCGATGGGCAAGAACATCACCCTGGTGGGCAGCAACGGCGACGGCCAGACGGCCAAGGTCGCCAACCAGATCATCGTGGCGTTGAATATCCAGGCGGTGGCCGAAGCATTGCTGTTCGCCTCAAAAAACGGCGCCGACCCGGCTAAAGTGCGTGAAGCGCTGATGGGCGGCTTTGCTTCCTCGAAAATCCTCGAAGTGCATGGCGAACGCATGATCAAGGGCACCTTTGACCCGGGCTTTCGGATCAACCTGCACCAGAAGGATTTGAACCTGGCCCTGGCCGGGGCCAAGGAGTTGGGGATCAACTTGCCGAACACCGCCGGCACCCAGCAAGTGTTCAGCACCTGCGCGGCCATTGGCGGCGGTAACTGGGACCATTCGGCGCTGATCAAGGGCCTGGAGCATATGGCGAATTTCTCGATTCGCGAGGAATAACCCGCTTAGCAATGCAGTGGAATGTGGGAGCAGGCTTGCTCCCACAGTTGAAGGCATTCCACGTTTGGAATCGATGCACCCCTAAAAACAAGAATCCCCCGGGAGCCCGCTTATGTCGGTCGATCCGCAACACCTGCTTGGCGAGCTGTTTGCCACCGCCATCGACGCCGCTCACCCCCGGCGAGTCCTTGAACCTTACCTGCCCGCCGACCGCAGCGGCCGTGTAATCGTGATCGGCGCCGGCAAGGCCGCGGCCGCCATGGCGCTGGTCGTGGAGGACTGCTGGCTGGGCGAGGTCCGCGGCCTGGTGGTCACCCGCTACGGCCATGGAGCACCGTGCAAGAAAATCGAAGTGGTCGAGGCCGCGCATCCGGTGCCCGACGCGGCCGGCCTCGCGGTGGCCAAACGCGTGCTGGAACTGATCAGCCATCTGAACGATGACGACCGCGTGATCTTCCTGCTCTCCGGCGGCGGCTCCGCCTTGCTCGCCCTGCCCGCCGAAGGCATCACCCTGGCCGACAAGCAAAGCATCAACAAAGCCTTGCTCAAGTCCGGCGCCACCATTGGCGAAATGAATTGCGTGCGCAAGCACCTGTCGGCGATCAAGGGTGGGCGGTTGGCGAAAGCCGCGTGGCCCGCCACGGTCTACACCTACGCGATTTCCGATGTGCCGGGCGACCAGGCCACGGTGATCGCTTCGGGCCCCACGGTCGGCGACCCCAGCACCTCGCAACAGGCCCTGGCGATTCTCAAGCGTTACGGCATCGACGTCCCCGCCTCGGTGCGCGACTGGTTGCAGAACCCCGCGTCGGAGACCGTCAAGCCCGGCGACCCGCTACTCGCCCGCAGCCACTTCCAGTTGATCGCCCGGCCGCAGCAATCCCTGGAAGCAGTCGCGGTGAAAGTGCGTCAGGCCGGTTTCAGCCCGCTGATCCTCGGCGACCTCGAAGGTGAAGCGCGTGACGTGGCCAAAGTGCACGCTGGAATCGCCCGGCAAATCGTGCAGCACGGCCAGCCACTGGCGGCGCCGTGCGTGATCCTCTCCGGCGGCGAAACCACCGTCACCGTACGCGGCAATGGCCGGGGCGGGCGCAACGCGGAATTCCTGCTCAGCCTCACCGACAGCCTCAAGGGCCTGCCCGGCGTCTATGCCCTGGCCGGCGATACCGATGGCATCGACGGCTCGGAAGACAACGCCGGCGCGATCATGACCCCGTGCAGCTACCGTCGCGCCGAAGCCCTGGGCCTGAGCGCCAGCGACGAGCTGGAGGACAACAACGGCTACGGCTATTTCGCTGCCCTGGGCGACTTGATCGTCACCGAACCGACCCGCACCAACGTCAACGACTTCCGCGCCATCCTGATCCTTGAGACCGCCAAACATGACGCCTGACAAGAAGGTCAAAATCCTCGCCACCCTGGGCCCGGCCACCGATGGGATCAATGACATCCGCGAGCTGGTGGAAGCCGGGGTGAATATTTTTCGCCTCAACTTCAGCCACGGCGACCACGCCGACCACGCGCAGCGCTACCAATGGATTCGCCAGGTAGAACGCCAACTGAATTACCCGCTGGGCATCCTCATGGACCTGCAAGGGCCAAAGCTGCGCGTCGGGCGCTTTGCCGAGGGCAAGGTGCAACTGGTACGCGGCCAGGCGCTGCGCCTGGACCTGGATGAAACACCGGGCGATCAACGTCGGGTCAACCTGCCCCACCCGGAAATCATCGCGGCACTGCGACCCGGTATGGACCTGTTGCTGGACGACGGCAAGCTGCGCCTGCGCGTTATCACCACGCATGCCGACGCCATCGACACCACCGTGCTCAATGGCGGCGAGCTGTCCGATCGCAAAGGCGTGAACGTGCCACAGGCGCTGTTGGAACTCAGCCCGCTCACCGCCAAGGACCGCCGCGACCTGAGCTTCGGCCTGGAATTGGGCGTCGACTGGGTGGCGCTGTCCTTCGTGCAGCGCCCGGAAGATATCCGCGAAGCCCGCGAACTGATCGGCGACAGGGCGTTCCTGATGGCCAAGATCGAGAAGCCCTCGGCGGTACAGCGGCTGCGGGAAATCGCCGAATTGAGCGATGCGATCATGGTGGCGCGAGGCGACCTGGGCGTGGAAGTGCCGGCCGAAAGCGTGCCGCAAATCCAGAAGGACATTATTAAAACCTGCCGCCAACTGGGTAAACCGGTGGTCGTGGCCACACAGATGCTCGAATCCATGCGTTTCTCTCCGGCACCGACCCGCGCAGAAGTCACCGACGTGGCCAATGCGGTGGCTGAAGGCGCCGATGCGGTGATGCTGTCGGCGGAAACCGCCTCGGGCGAGTACCCGCTGGAAGCCGTGCAGATGATGAGCAAGATTATTCGCCAGGTGGAAAACGGCCCGGATTACCAGGCTCAGCTGGATGTCAGCCGGCCCAGGGCGGACGCCACGGTGTCGGACGCCATCAGCTGTGCGATCCGGCGTATCAGCAGCATCCTGCCGGTGGCGGTGCTGGTGAACTACAGCGAGTCGGGCGCCTCCACCCTGCGCGCGGCAAGGGAGCGGCCGGTGGCGCCGATCCTCAACCTCACGCCGAACCTGTCCACGGCACGGCGTTTGAGCGTGGCGTGGGGGGTGCACTCGGTGGTCAATGATCGGCTGCGCCAGGTCGATGAGGTGTGTTCCACCGCATTGGAGATCGCTCAGGCACAAGGCATGGCGCAGCGTGGGGATACCTTGGTGATTACAGCGGGAGTGCCGTTCGGGCAGTTGGGGTCGACCAACTCACTGCGCATCGAAACCCTCATCTGACCCCTGTGGCGAGGGAGCTTGCTCCCGCTGGACTGCGCAGCAGTCCTGTCTTCTGGGGCCGCCATTCGGGCAGTTGGGGGACGACCAACTCACTGCGCATCGAGACCCTCATCTGACCCCAGTGGCGAGGGAGCTTGCTCCCGCTGGACTGCGCAGCAGGCCTGTCTTCTGGGGCCGCTGCGCGCCGGCGGGAGCAAGCTCCCTCGGCACCCATTGATATTCACCTGCAGATACTCAATACATGCACAACCCCACCTGCCCCGACTGGGCCGAAGCCCTGCTCAACGGCTTCAGCCAGATCTTTCTCCAGCGCCATCCGCTGTGCGGCCTGCTGTGCCTGCTGGCCATCCTTATAAGTGCCCCGGCGTCGTTCGGCGGCGCATTATTGGGCGGCGTCGCAGGTTTGCTCACGGCCCAGCGCCGGGGTTACCCCAAGGTCGAACGCCAGGCCGGGCTGTATAGCTATAACGGCGTATTACTGGGCTTGTTGATCAGCCAGCACTTTGCCTGGTCGGCCATGGTGCCGCCGCTGATTCTGGCGTGCGGCGGTTTGAGCGCAATGCTGGTGCGGCAGTGGTTGAAGCGTGCCTCTCAGCCCCAGGACTTACCCGCCTACACCGCGCCCTTTGTCGGCCTTGGCTGGTTGCTGCTGGGCGGCATTGCGCCAGGCCCCCTGGCCTTGAGCGAGCCCGATACTTTGGCGGTGCTCGGTGCCCCGCTTATCGGCCTGGCGCAAGTCATGCTGCTGGACCAGCCCGTGGCCGGGGCCTTGATCGCGCTCGGCCTGCTGCTGGCTGACCGTCGCGCCGCGTTGTGGGGGCTGGTGGGCGCCATCGTCGGCGTACTGGTCGCCCTGCAGCTGGGCGAAACCACCGGCGCCCTGCTCGGCCTGCACAGCTACAACCCGGCGCTCGCCGCTTTGGCGCTGAGCCAGGCACGTCGCCAGCCCTGGTTACCGCTGCTCGGCATAGCGCTGGCAATCATGCTCACCCCCGGTTTTGCCGCGCTGCACCTGCCGGCGCTGACCGCGCCATTCGTTCTCGCCTGCTGGCTGGTGCGCGCCAGCCAGCGAGTGCTGGGCAAACCGCGCATGGACAGCCCGTTCGAATCCCCCTAGGCTTTGCCGATATTCAATTCGAGCGGGACTTATGGACAGCAACAACGACTGGCGCCAGCGGCTCTACGTCATGGTTTTCCAAAGCGACACCCTCGCCGGGCGGCGCTTTGACGGCATCCTGTTGCTGATTATCCTCGCGAGCCTGGTGATCGTGATGCTCGACAGCATCGACGAAATCCACCAGCACTACGCCGACGTGCTGGCGTATATCGAGTGGGGCTTCACGCTTATCTTCCTGATTGAGTACGGCCTGCGGCTTTACTGCTCGCCCAAGCCGTTGCGCTATGCCTTCAGCTTTTATGGCCTGGTGGATTTGCTCGCCATCGTCCCCGGCATCCTCGCGCTGTACTACAGCGACGCGCAGTATCTGCTGATTATCCGCATCATCCGCATGCTGCGGATCTTCCGCGTACTCAAGCTCAGCCCGTACCTCAAGCAGGCCAACTACCTGATGGCGGCGCTGCGCGGCAGCAAACAAAAGATCGTGGTGTTCCTGGTCAGCGTGTGCACCCTGGTGACCGTGTTCGGCACCTTGATGTATGTGATCGAGGGCCCGGAACACGGGTTCACCAGCATTCCCAAGGGCATTTATTGGGCGATCGTGACGCTCACAACCGTGGGCTTTGGCGATATCGTGCCGAAGACACCGTTGGGCCAGGTGATTTCCTCGCTGGTGATGATCACCGGTTACTCGATTATTGCCGTGCCCACCGGGATATTCACCGCAGAGTTGGCCAGTGCCATGCGCGGTGCGCAACTGCAGACCGACTGCCCGGTGTGCAAGAAGGACAGCCACGAGCCCAACGCAGCATTTTGCTCACGCTGCGGCAGCAACCTGTTCAAGAAAGTGGAATAAGCAAAGATCTTTTTAATCTTTAAGCGACTATGCGGCCCCGGCTATAGTCGCTGGCATTGTGCCCCCCCCCTTTCTCTCGAACACCAAGGAATGAGCAGTGAAAAACATTCTCAGCGCCTCTCTCCTCGCCGCCGGCCTGGCCCTGGCCGGCGCCGTCCAGGCTGCACCGGTCACCCTGCTCAACGTCTCCTACGACGTGATGCGTGATTTCTACAAAGACTACAACGCCGCCTTCCAGAAGCATTGGGACGCCGAGCACCCGAATGACAAACTCACCCTGCAAATGTCTTTCGGCGGCTCCAGCAAACAAGCGCGCTCGGTGATCGACGGCCTGCCGGCGGACGTGATCACCATGAACATGGCCACCGATATCAACGCCCTGGCCGACAACGGCAAACTGGTGCCGGACAACTGGGTCACCCGCCTGCCCAATAACAGCGCGCCGTTCACCTCGGCCACTGTGTTTATCGTGCGCAAGGGCAACCCGAAAGCCCTGAAAGATTGGCCGGATTTGCTCAAAGATGGCGTGCAGGTAATCGTGCCCAACCCGAAGACCTCGGGTAACGGCCGCTACACCTACCTGTCGGCCTGGGGCTATGTGCTGAAGAACGGCGGTGATGAAGAAAAAGCCAAGACCTTCGTCGGCAAGCTGTTCAAACAAGCGCCAGTACTCGACACCGGTGGCCGTGCCGCCACCACCACCTTCATGACCAACCAGATCGGCGACGTACTGGTGACCTTTGAAAACGAAGCGGAAATGATCGCTCGTGAGTTCGGGCGTGATCAGTTCGAAGTGATCTACCCAAGCGTTTCCGCCGAAGCCGAGCCGCCGGTGTCGGTGGTGGACAAAGTGGTCGAAAAGAAAGGCACCCGCGCAGCCGCCGAAGACTACCTGAAATACCTGTGGTCGCCGGAAGGCCAGGAAATCGCCGCCAACAACTACCTGCGGCCACGTGACCCGGCAATACTGGCCAAGTACACCGACCGCTTCCCGAAAGTCGACTTCCTGTCGGTGGAAAAAACCTTTGGCGACTGGCGCACCGTGCAGAAAACCCACTTCAACGATGGTGGCGTGTTTGATCAGATCTACAGCGGCGAATAACCGGCTGTAACTGAAGCCATGCAGTCCCGTGTGGAGCTGGCTTGCCTTAATGCCAGTCAGTTAAGACAGAACCGGTCCCTGTGGCGAGGGAGCGTGCTCCCGCTGGACTGCGTAGCAGTCCCATTTTTGGGGCCGCTTCGCGCCCCAACGGGGGCAAGCTCCCTCGCCACAGGTCGCAGGTTTTTCTGCTTTAGCGCTGAACTGACCGGCATTAGGGCTTGCCCGCTCGCCGGTGCTGACACCTTCGCGGGCAAGCCCTAATGCCGGTCAGTTAAGCGCTAAAGCAGAAAAACCTGCGACCTGTGGCGAGGGAGCTTGCCCCC
>NZ_JASLAW010000166.1 GCF_030147005.1 Pseudomonas sp. | reverse complement strand
ATACCGTCTTGAGTCGGCAACTAGGTGATATCCGCCATCCAGACCTGTTCCGGGCAATCATCGGCTTTACCCTTGCCTCCTTTAACCAGGGCAAGCGCAGGCTAATCCTTAGCATTTGGTCGCCAATCGAAGAATTGAAATAGGCCAAATACTATGCTTTAAAGGCTTGGTCACGAGTCGAAAGATGACGCGACGTTCCGCGCCAGGGAGGCGTCGGCTTAGAAGCGGATTGTCTCCGGGTGCTTCTTGAAATTAAAAGGAATTAGCTATGGCCCTTTCTATGCAAGACATCAAACCAGAAGAAATAGAAGCGCTGAAAAAGCAATCTCAGGCCGCATTTGACGCGGAAATTCAGCGTCGAGAAGATGTCGTCAGCGCTAAGCCAGCGCTTCAAGAAGTTCTCCACCAAAAGGTACATCCGCAAACGCTATGCGGATGCGGCTGCCAGCAAAACATCTGCGGGTATTTCAATTTTGAGGGCTGTGGTTGCGGCTGTTCACCTCACACTGAAACCGTTCAGATCAATTCGTCGCTCGCCAATATTGGCCCGAACGCACCGCAGCAAGGCCCGCTTGTCAGATTCATCGGTCAAGCAACCGGTACGGGCACAAATCTGGATATCAGCAATGTCTATCTGCAAGGCACAGTGCCTGATGCAGAGAACCTGATCGGGATTCAGCTTTCGCTCCAGTTGTCGATTAATCAGGGTGCGCTTTCCCTCTCAATCTTCGAAGGAAATCGTTTACTCGCGGTATTGGTTCACCCTGCGCAATATCATGCGGATATCAACGGTCAGTTTTACGGCAGCGGCTTCGGCGTGTTTCAGCAAGCGTAATTTAGCGATGCTGGCGTAGCCGACCCGCCGGAAGTCACAATAAAGCCCGCCATCGTGCGGGCTTTTTTATATTTCTCAGAACGGCGCGGATTCTCTTCAGGCTCTAACTCAATCTCTTCCCTTCTCGCCGCCCCCACTCCTGCTGCTGCCGCAACGCCAGGCTGAGCGAAACTTGCTTATCAGCAGGGACGCGACGAAGAGAAGATCGATTACGTGGAGGTAGGCGTACTGAGGTGGGGTTTTGCAAAGGTTTTGCAAATCGCAGAAAACAAAAAGGGGTCACCGTTTCCGGTGACCCCTTTAGACCGCCCAGCAGAGCGGATTTTGTTTGGTAGGCGCGATTGGACTCGAACCAACGACCCCCACCATGTCAAGGTGGTGCTCTAACCAACTGAGCTACGTGCCTGCTGTGAGGCGGCATTCTACGGAATTCCGTAGGGGTGTCAACATCTTTTTTGCAGCTAACCCTATGAATATGCGAATTTTTTATTGGCGAGCGATGCGTGCGCGAATTACGGGCGGCTGGCAGGCAATTTTCAACTCAGGTAGGATCGCCGCACTCGTAAAAAATATAAAACAGAGGTTCCAGGATGGCGAACACCCCCTACCCACACTCTTATTACGCCGATTCCGCGAACGCGGTGCCGCCGCGCCCGGTGCTGCAAGGTGAGATCGAAACCGATGTCTGCGTGATCGGTGCCGGTTATACCGGTCTTTCCAGTGCGCTGTTTCTGCTCGAGAACGGCTTTCGCGTGACGGTCCTGGAAGCCGCCAAGGTGGGTTTTGGTGCGTCCGGCCGTAATGGCGGGCAAATCGTCAATAGCTACAGCCGCGACATCGACGTCATTGAACGCAGCGTCGGGCCAAAGCAGGCGCAGTTGCTGGGCGAGATGGCATTCGAGGGTGGCAGGATTATTCGCGAGCGCGTGGCCAAATATCAGATCCAGTGCGACTTGAAGGACGGCGGCGTATTCGCCGCTCTCAACAGCAAGCACATGGGCCACCTCGAATCGCAGAAGCGTCTGTGGGAGCGCTACGGCCATACGCAACTGGAACTGCTGGACGAACGCCGTATCCGCGAAGTGGTGGCCTGTGACAACTACGTAGGCGGCCTGCTGGACATGAGCGGTGGGCATATTCACCCGCTGAACCTGGCACTGGGCGAAGCGGCCGCCGTGGAATCTCTGGGCGGCACCGTCTATGAGCAATCGGCAGCGGTACGCATCGAACGTGGCGCCAATCCGGTGGTGCACACCGCCGAAGGCAAGGTCAGGGCCAAATTCATCATCGTCGCTGGGAATGCCTATCTCGGGAACCTGGTGCCGGAGCTGGCCGCAAAGTCGATGCCCTGCGGCACGCAGGTGATCACCACGGCACCCTTGGGCGATGAATTGGCCAAGACGTTGTTGCCACAGGACTACTGTGTCGAAGACTGTAACTACCTGCTCGATTACTACCGCCTCACCAGCGACAAGCGCCTGATCTTCGGCGGCGGCGTGGTCTACGGCGCGCGCGACCCGGCAAATATCGAAGCGATCATCCGACCAAAAATGCTCAAGGCGTTCCCACAGCTAAAGGACGTGAAGATCGACTACGCCTGGACCGGCAATTTCCTGCTGACCCTGTCGCGCTTGCCGCAGGTTGGCCGCCTCGGCGACAACATCTATTACTCGCAAGGCTGTAGCGGCCATGGCGTGACATACACCCACCTGGCGGGCAAGGTACTGGCCGAGGCACTGAGAGGCCAGGCTGAGCGCTTTGATGCATTTGCCGACCTTCCCCATTATCCGTTCCCAGGTGGACAGCTCCTGCGCACACCGTTTGCCGCAATGGGCGCGTGGTACTACGGGCTGCGGGATAAATTGGGTTTTTGATGAACAATGAGAGCCGGTTCGCCGGCTCCTCGCCTGGATGGAGAAATCGCAGGCACAAAAAACCCCAGTCTTTCGACCAGGGTCTTTGCTATCGGGTCAAAGTCAGCCAGTGGCTTTCCTTGTGCTTCATGGCGTTCAGCGGGCCTTGAGGCAGATATGGCGCAGCGGACGGGACTCGAACCCGCGACCCCCGGCGTGACAGGCCGGTATTCTAACCGACTGAACTACCGCTGCGTATCGCTTGGCTGATTGAGCTAATCCTCAACCACCTTTAAACATCGGATCGATCAACCTAGGTTGTTCAATCTCAAGCCCGATAAATCGAACCTGGAAAATATGGCGCAGCGGACGGGACTCGAACCCGCGACCCCCGGCGTGACAGGCCGGTATTCTAACCGACTGAACTACCGCTGCGCGTCGGTGCAACCTTTAACGTTGCGTCTTGCCACAAGGGCAAAACTCTCAAGAAGTGGTGGGTGATGACGGGATCGAACCGCCGACCCTCTGCTTGTAAGGCAGATGCTCTCCCAGCTGAGCTAATCACCCTTTGCTTCGTTGAGGCCGCGAAATTTACGCAGGTAGCGGACCTAAGTCAATAGCCTGCTTGAAGTTTTTCTGAAAAAGACAAAAATGCTTCAAGACCGCCCTACTCGCTGTAAATCATCTTCTTGCTCATGCCACCGTCCACCACGAACTCTTGCCCGGTAACGAACCCGGCCTGGCGCGACAGCAACCATGCCACCATGGCTGCTACGTCCTCCACCGTGCCTACCCGGCCCGCCGGATGCTGGGCATGATCGGCATCGGTGAGCGGCTCGGCACGCCGCGCAGCAGGATCACGCGCATCGATCCAGCCAGGGCTGACCGCATTGACCCGCACTTCCGGCCCCAGGCTCATCGCCAAAGCGTGAGTCAGCGCCAGCAGGCCACCCTTGCTCGCCGCATACGCTTCGGTGTCCGGCTCCGATTGGCGGGCCCGTGTCGAGGCCAGGTTGACGATAGCGCCACCATGGGCACGCAGGTACGGCGCGCAGTGCTTGGCCAGCAGCATCGGCCCACTGAGGTTTACCGCCAGAACGCGGTTCCAGTAAGCCAGATCGAGGCTTTCCAGAGTGATATTGTGCGGATCGGCCACCGCCGCATTGCACACCAACGCATCCAGGCGTCCAAACTGCCCCAACACCTCAGCGACACCTTGGGCCACTTGCTTCTCGTCAGCCACGTCCATGGTGATAAACCAGGCATTCTCGCCCAGCACCTTGGATACTTTCGAACCGCGCTCGCGGTCCAGATCGGTCAACACCACCTGCCAGCCTTCGCTGATCAGCCACGCCGCAATCCCAAGGCCAATGCCCCGCGCCGCGCCGGTCACCAGCGCAACGCGCCCGTTACTGGCCGCCGCGGCCTCCATGGACCACTCGATCACAAGGCCGCCAGCCCGCGAGCCAGGTCCGCCTGCAAGTCAGCCACATCTTCCAGCCCCACCGCGATGCGTATCAGGCTGTCACGGATGCCCGCAGCTTCACGCTCCTGCGGCGCCAGGCGCCCGTGGGACGTAGTGCTCGGGTGGGTGATGGTGGTTTTGCTGTCACCCAGGTTGGCGGTGATCGAGATCAGACGCGTGGCATCGATAAAGCGCCAGGCGCCCTCTTTACCACCCGCCACCTCGAAACTCACCACGGCGCCGAAGCCGCGCTGCTGACGCTGAGCCAATGTGTGCTGCGGGTGGCTCTTGAGGCCGGCGTAATGCACTTTCTCAATGCCGTCCTGCTGTTCCAGCCACTCGGCCAGGGCCTGGGCATTGGCGCAGTGGGCTTTCATGCGCAGGCTGAGGGTCTCCAGGCCTTTGAGGAAGATCCAGGCGTTGAACGGGCTCAGGGTCGGCCCGGCGGTGCGCAAGAAGCCCACCACTTCTTTCATCTGCTCGCTGCGACCGGCTACCACACCGCCCATGCAACGGCCCTGGCCGTCGATGAACTTGGTGGCCGAGTGCACCACGATGTCCGCGCCCAACTTCAGCGGTTGTTGCAGGGCCGGGGTGCAGAAACAGTTATCGACGATCAGCATTGCGCCTTTGGCGTGCGCCACTTCGGACAACGCGGCGATATCCACCAATTCAGCCAGCGGATTGGACGGCGACTCAACGAACAGCAGCTTGGTATTGGCCTTGATCGCCGCATCCCAGCCGGACAAATCCGCCAGGGGCACGTAGTCCACTTCGATACCAAAGCGCTTGAAATACTTCTCGAACAGGCTGATGGTCGAACCGAACACGCTGCGCGATACCAGCACGTGGTCGCCGGCACTGCACAGGCTCATCACCACCGCCAGGATCGCGGCCATGCCGGTCGCCGTTGCCACCGCTTGCTCAGCACCCTCCAGAGCCGCGATACGCTCTTCGAACGCACGTACGGTCGGGTTGGTATAGCGCGAGTAAACATTGCCCGGCACTTCACCGGCAAAGCGCGCGGCGGCGTCGGCCGCCGTGCGGAATACATAACTTGAGGTGAAGAACATCGGGTCACCGTGCTCCCCTTCAGGGGTACGGTGCTGGCCGGCGCGCACAGCCAGGGTATCGAAAGCTACGCCATCAAGGTCGCTGTCCAAACGACCGGCATCCCATTCCTGACTCATGCTGCGACTCCTTACTCAAATTCTTTGTTTAACATACAAAACCGGCCCCTCAGGGCCGGTATTCACTCAGTTGTTATACAGATCGATGATCGCACTGACCGCCTGGGTCTTGATCTTCGACGAGTCGTTGCGCGCCTGCTCGATCTTGTTCAGGTAGGCCTCATCGACGTCACCGGTCACGTACTTGCCATCGAACACGGCGCAGTCGAACTGCTCGATCTTGATCTTGCCGCCGCCGACCGCTTCGATCAGGTCCGGCAGGTCCTGGTAGATCAGCCAGTCGGCGCCGATCAGGTCGGCCACGTCCTGAGTCGAACGATTGTGGGCGATCAGTTCGTGGGCGCTCGGCATGTCGATACCGTACACGTTCGGGTATCGCACGGCAGGCGCGGCGGAACAGAAGTACACGTTCTTCGCACCGGCTTCGCGGGCCATCTGGATGATCTGCTTGCACGTGGTGCCGCGCACGATCGAGTCGTCCACCAGCATCACGTTCTTGCCACGGAATTCCAGCTCGATGGCATTGAGCTTCTGGCGCACCGACTTCTTGCGCGCAGCCTGGCCGGGCATGATGAAGGTGCGGCCGATGTAGCGGTTCTTGACGAAGCCTTCGCGGAACTTGACGCCCAAATGGTTGGCCAGTTCCAGCGCAGCGGTACGGCTGGTGTCCGGAATCGGGATGACCACATCTATGTCGTGCTCGGGACGCTCGCGCAGGATCTTATCGGCCAGCTTCTCGCCCATGCGCAGGCGCGCCTTGTACACCGAAACGCCGTCGATGATCGAATCCGGACGCGCCAGGTAGACGTGCTCGAAGATGCAAGGCGTGAGTTTCGGCGCGATGGCGCACTGACGGGTGTGCAGCTTGCCGTCTTCGGTGATGTAGACCGCTTCGCCCGGTGCCAGGTCGCGAATCAACGTGAAGCCCAGTACATCCAGGGACACGCTCTCGGAAGCGATCATGTACTCGACGCCTTCGTCGGTGTGACGCTGGCCGAACACGATCGGGCGAATGCCGTGCGGGTCGCGGAAACCGACGATGCCATAACCGGTGATCATCGCCACCACGGCATAGCCGCCCACGCAACGGTTATGCACGTCGATCACGGCGGCGAACACGTCTTCTTCGGTGGGCTGCAGCTTGCCGCGCTGGGCCAGCTCATGGGCGAACACGTTGAGCAACACTTCCGAGTCGGAGTTGGTGTTGACGTGGCGCAGGTCGGATTCGTAAATCTCCTTCGCCAGCTGTTCAACGTTGGTCAGGTTACCGTTGTGTGCCAAGGTAATGCCGTAAGGCGAGTTGACGTAGAACGGTTGAGCCTCGGCCGAGGTCGAGCTCCCGGCGGTTGGGTAACGCACATGGCCAATGCCCATGTGCCCGACCAGGCGTTGCATATGACGCTGGTGGAACACGTCACGCACCAGGCCATTATCCTTGCGCAGGAATAACCGGCCGTCGTGGCTGGTCACAATACCGGCAGCGTCCTGGCCGCGGTGCTGGAGGACGGTTAGCGCGTCATACAGCGCCTGATTGACGTTCGACTTACCGACGATACCGACGATGCCACACATGCGACGCAACCCCTACTTAATGAATCTTGACTGAACACTCTTACTGAGGCGTTTTGGCCGGCAAGAGGTGCTCCTTGAACGGAAGATCAGCGGGTACGCTGATTCCGCTGGCCAGCCACTGACTGCTCCACCCCAATATGAGGTTCTTGGACCAATCTGCAACCAATAGAAACTTTGGCACGAGTACCGACTCCTGCCACCACGAATCCTGCTGTACCGGCCCCAGGCTCAACAGCCCGACCGCCACGACCACCAGCAACGCGCCACGCGCTGCGCCGAAGGCCATGCCGAGAAATCGATCGGTCCCGGAGAGGCCGGTGACACGTATCAACTCGCCAATAAGATAATTGACCATTGCCCCCACCAGCAGCGTGGCGATGAACATGATGGCGCAGCCCGCGATGACGCGAGCCGAAGGTGTCTCTATGTACCCGGCCAGGTAGACCGACAGTGAACCACCGAACATCCAGGCTACGACTCCTGCGATGATCCAGGTCAGCAACGACAGTGCTTCTTTTACGAAGCCGCGGCTCAGACTGATCAAAGCGGAGATGGCGACGATTGCAACGATCGCCCAATCAACCCAGGTAAATGGCACAGTGCAGCCTACGTACGGATAAGGCGGCGCATTTTAGCAGAGCGCCGGGCTATCGGTAAGCAGTGATTGAGGGCGCTTTGCAAATCAATAGTTTGTGGCAAGCACGGTTCATTTCAAGGCCGTCACAAAACGAATGTGGGAGCGGGCTTGCTCGCAAATGCGCCGTGTCAGTCACTGAGTATATTGACTGACAGACCGCCTTCACGAGCAAGCCCGCTCCCACATTTAGATCAATTGCTTAGCCGCGCTCAGGCTGGAAACGGGTCACGAATCCCTTGAGGTTCTGCTGACGATCCAGCAAATCGCGCAGGCGGTCGGCTTCGGCGCGCTCGATCAGCGGGCCGATAAACACCCGATTCTTGCCATCGGCGCTGCGGATGTAAGCGTTGTAACCCTGGGCGCGCAGCTTTTTCTGCAAGGCATCGGCGCCTTCGCGGTTGCCGAGGCTGGCCACTTGAATCGACCAACTGATCGGCAAGCCATTCGGGTCGATACGGCTCTGACCTACATCCGGCTTGCCCGGCGCGGCAGGCTGTGGCGCGACAGGCTTCGGCGCAGGTGTCGGCGCGGCAGGCTTGGCGGCTGCGGCTGCGGCAGGCGCAGCCGGTGCAGCCGGTGCAGGTTTGACCACCGGAACGCTCGGCTGCACCGGCATCGAAGGTGCCTGTTGCGCAGCGACCTCCTCTTGCGTCGGCACGGGCTCGTCTTCGGGCAGCGCCTGCGGCTCAGGCACCACCACCGGCTCGACCTGAACCTGAGGAACCACCGGCATCTGGGGTGCAGGCGGCGCTTCAACCACCACCTGACGCTGTTCGTCCTGACGGGAAAACAGCATCGGCAAGAAAATCACCGCCAATGCCACCAACACCAGGGCTCCCACCATTCGCTGCTTGTATGCGCTATCGAGTAATGCCATGTGCAGCTTCCTCCGTGGAGCGCCGGGCCAGCCATTCGAGCGCCTCGGCAACACAATAAAATGATCCGAACAACAGAATCTCGTCCTCGGCCGTCGCCACCGCACATTGCGCCTCAAGGGCCGCGGTGACGCTTGCATACGACGCCACCGGAGCACCAAGGTTCTGCAAGGCAACTTCCAGTTCAGCCGCCGGACGGCTACGCGGCGTATCCAGCGGTGCCACGGCCCAGGACTGAACGCCGCCCAGCAACGGCGCAACCACGCCGTCAAGATCCTTGTCGGCCAGCAAACCGAACACCGCCAGGCGATTGCCGGACAGTGGCGTACTTGCCAGGCGCCGGGACAGATATTCAGCGGCGTGGGGGTTATGACCGACATCCAGCAGCAGGTTAAGACGCTTGCCTTGCCACTCGACGACACGCCGATCCAGGCGCCCCACTACACGCGTTGCCAGCAGGGTTGCGGCAATTTGCCCGGCATCCCAGGGCAGGTCCAGCAACAGATAGGCTTGCAATGCGAGCGCGGCGTTCTCCATCGGCAGGTTCAACAGGGGCAAATCGCGCAACGCTACCTGCCGGCCCCGGGCATCGCGCCCGAACCACTGCCAATGCTGATCGCCGATCTCGAGGTTGAATTCGCGCCCGCGCAGGAAGAACGGGCAATCGAGCTCACGCACCTTGTCGAGCAAGGGATGCGGCGGGTCAAGATCACCACACAATGCAGGTTTGCCCTGGCGAAAGATTCCGGCCTTTTCGTAAGCCACGGATTCACGGGTGTCGCCCAGGTAATCGGCATGGTCGACACCGATGCTGGTGACCAGCGCCACGTCGGCATCCACCACGTTGACTGTGTCCAGACGCCCCCCCAGGCCCACTTCCAGCACGACGATATCCAGTTGCGCACGCTCAAACAGCCACAGCGCCGCCAGGGTGCCCATCTCGAAATAGGTCAGGGAAATGTCGCCGCGCCCTGCGTCGAGGGCGGCGAAGGCTTCGCAGAGCTGCTCGTCGCTGGCTTCGACGCCATTGAGCTGCACCCGCTCGTTGTAGCGCAGCAGGTGCGGCGAACTGTACACGCCGACGCTCAGCCCTTGGGCTTGCAGCAGCGCGGCGACAAAGGCGCAGGTGGAGCCTTTGCCGTTGGTGCCGGTTACCGTGATCACACGCGGTGCCGGTCGCCCCAACCCCAGGCGGGCCGCTACCTGTTGCGAGCGCTCCAGGCCCATGTCGATGGCGGACGGATGCAACTGCTCAAGGTAGGCGAGCCATTCGCCCAGGGTACGTTGGGTCATAGGTTTGCTGGCACCGGCGGCACGACGATCGGCTCGACCTTGGGCGCGACGTAGACCGGCGTCGGCAGGCCCATCATTTGCGCCAGCAGGTTACCCAGGCGTGGCCGCAGCTCACCGCGCGGAATGATCAGGTCGATGGCGCCGTGTTCCAGCAGGAACTCGCTGCGCTGGAAACCTTCCGGCAGTTTTTCACGTACGGTCTGTTCGATTACGCGCGGGCCGGCAAAGCCGATCAGGGCTTTGGGTTCGCCGACGATCACATCGCCCAGCATCGCCAGGCTGGCGGAAACGCCGCCGTAGACCGGGTCAGTCAGTACCGAGATGAACGGAATGCCTTCTTCGCGCAGACGCGCCAATACCGCCGAGGTCTTGGCCATTTGCATCAGGGAAATCAGCGCTTCCTGCATACGCGCGCCACCGGAGGCGGCGAAGCAGATCATCGGGCAACGGTTTTCCAGGGCATAGTTGGCGGCGCGTACGAAACGCTCGCCGACGATGGCGCCCATGGAGCCGCCCATGAAGGAGAACTCGAACGCCGAGACCACCACCGGCATGCCCAGCAATTTGCCGCTGACGGAGATCAGCGCGTCTTTTTCGCCGGTCTGCTTTTGCGCACCGACCAGACGGTCCTTGTACTTTTTGCTGTCGCGGAACTTGAGGCGGTCGACCGGCTCCAGGTCAGCGCCCAACTCGTTACGGCCGTCGGCGTCGAGGAAAATGTCGATGCGCGCGCGTGCGCCAATACGCATGTGGTGGTTGCACTTGGGGCAAACGTCCAAGGTCTTTTCCAGCTCCGGGCGGTACAGCACCGCGTCGCAGGACGGGCATTTGTGCCACAGACCTTCAGGAACCGAGCTCTTCTTCACCTCGGAACGCATGATCGAAGGGATCAGTTTGTCTACTAACCAGTTGCTCATGCTTTCTTTCTCCAGTACCGGTGGCTTGAACACAGCCCCGCGTATGCCCTTGAGCTAAATTCATATGTAGCGATGATGCCGACGGGACGGGGTCAGAAGTTCGACCAGCCATTTCCCGCGTGCATCCTCAGCCTTCCAGACAACCTGCCAGCGCAGGGTTGCCACTTCGTTTCCGGGCCTCCCGCAGGCGGCGCCGGTGCTGTTTTACACAGTGGTAGTTATGGACGGCGGCAGACTGCCAGCCGTCACATCGCACCGCTGCTGTTGCGCACGGCCTGCATGAACGCGCGAATTTTGTCGTGATCCTTGATGCCCTTGCCCTGCTCCACCCCGCCGCTGACATCCACGGCATACGGCCGGACCTGCTTGATGGCCGTACCGACATTCGAGGGGTTGAGCCCACCGGCCAGAATCACCGGTTTGCTCAAGCCCTCCGGAATCAGCGACCAATCGAATGCTTCACCGGTACCGCCGGGAACGCCTTCGACGTAGGTGTCCAACAAAATCCCGCGAGCGCCGGCATAGGCGGCACAGGCGGCGGCGATATCCTCTGCGGCCTTGACGCGCAACGCCTTGATATAGGGGCGCTGATAGCTTTCGCACTCGTCCGGGGTTTCGTCGCCATGAAACTGCAGCATGTCCAGCGGCACCGCATCCAGGGTTTCATTGAGTTCACAACGGCTGGCGTTGACGAACAAGCCCACGGTGGTCACGAACGGGGGCAGCGCGGCGATGATGGCCCGCGCCTGCAACACATTCACCGCCCGCGGGCTCTTGGCATAAAACACCAGGCCAATGGCATCCGCCCCCGCTTCGACCGCCGCCAACGCGTCTTCGATGCGGGTAATCCCGCAAATCTTGCTGCGAACGGCTGGCATATCGTAGAAACCTCAAGGGGTTGAACCGAGAAAGTCCGGATGGTAACAAAAGCTCTTCCGGGCGTCAGCCGCCAAGTTCGCTGAAACCGGTGAGGAAGTGCGGCCCGATAAAACGCTGCGGCAGTTCGAACTCGTCGCGGTACTCCACCTGCACCAAATACAGGCCGAACGGATGCGCCGTGACCCCACCCGTACGGCGGATGCGGCTTTCCAACACTTCCCTGGCCCACTCCACCGGACGCTCGCCGGTGCCGATGGTCATCAGCACGCCCGCGATGTTGCGCACCATGTGATGCAGGAACGCCCCGGCACGGATATCCAGCACAATCATCTTGCCATGACGGGTCACCCGCAGATGGTGGACTTCCTTGATCGGCGACTTGGCCTGGCACTGGCCTGCACGGAACGCGCTGAAATCATGCACGCCCACCAAGTGCTGCGCAGCCTCGGCCATGCGCTCGGCATCCAGCGGGCGGTGGTTCCAGGTAATTTCCTGGTTAAGGTGCGCCGGACGGATCTGATCGTTGTAGATCACGTAGCGGTAGCGCCGGGCGATGGCCTTGAAGCGCGCATGAAAATGCGCCGGCATGACCTTGGCCCAGGTGACGCTGACGTCGTGGGGCAGATTGATA
Source organism: Pseudomonas sp. (assembly GCF_030147005.1). Lineage (GTDB taxonomy): Bacteria > Pseudomonadota > Gammaproteobacteria > Pseudomonadales > Pseudomonadaceae > Aquipseudomonas. Next base: position 13,665 of record NZ_JASLAW010000166.1, on the reverse strand, counting down.
TTGGCCCCCATCACCCACGCCTTCATCGAGCGTTCGGCCTGGGTGTCGAAATGCACCACTTGGCCGCAGGCGTGCACGCCGGCGTCGGTACGCCCGGCGCACATCAGCGACACCGGCGAGTCAGCGACTTTCGACAAAGCGTTTTCCAGGGTTTCCTGCACCGTCAGCACGCCGGATGCCTGGCGCTGCCAGCCGCGGTAGCGCGAGCCTTTGTATTCCACGCCGAGGGCGATGCGGTAAAAGCCTGCGGCCGCCATTTCGGCGGCCGCGTTATCTATATTTGCCAAGAACTGAGAGCCTGATGAGTTGCGCAAAGGCGGGCATTATAAGGTGTCGGGATGCACGCGGGGCTTTTAATGTGGAAGCGGGCTTGCCCGCCAACAGGCAGTCTCAGCCAATGGTTTCATTGGCCGAGGCACCGCATTGGCAAGCAAGCCCGCGTTCACATTCAATCTGCGGCGACCGTTAGATTCGGCCGAGCATTTCCTTGGCCTCGCCGCGCTGGGTCTCGTTGCCCTCGGTCAGCACTTCGGAAAGGATGTCTTTGGCGCCATCGGCATCACCCATGTCGATATAAGCCTGGGCCAGGTCCAGTTTGGTGGCGACTTCATCGGAGCCCGACAGGAAGTCGAACTCGGGCTCATCGTCACCCAACGCCGCGTCTTCAGCCGTGAAGGACGGCTCGATGGGCGGATGTTCCAGGCTCTGGGAGAGACGGTCCAACTCAGCGTTGACGTCGTCCAGTTCCGAAGCGAAGGCATCCGGCTTGGTTGCCGATTCGGGCTCGTCCGCCAGGGAGAGGTCGAAATCTTCCGGCAAATCGAAGTCATCCGGAGCCGCAGGGGTCAAGGTCGGCGGCTCGACGGGAGTGACGTCCTTCATCTGTTCTTCAAGCCCGGAAAGGAAGTCGTCGTCGGATTGCTCGGACGCCGGTGCATCCAATTGCAGATCCAGGTCGAAGTCCGACAGGTCATCCGCGTCGGCGTTGGCGGCCGTCTGCTGCTGGAGCAGCGCCTCGAACGTCTGCTGATCGTCTTTGGCCTCGGCCGGCGATACCGCCTCCGGGTCGTCCAGGCTCAGATCAAAATCGGTATCCAAAGGCTCCGGCGCAGGCTCAGCCGGCTTGTCTTCCAGCAAGTCCTTGACGTACTGGGCGTCCAGGGCTGCAGCGGCCACCGCGGCACTCACGCCAGCCGCCAACACCGCCATGGCCGGGAAACGGCTTTTAAGCTGCTCGACCTGGGCGTGGTTTTCACCGTTGGCCACCAGTTGGCGCTCCTGGTTGACAAAACCCTTCTTGTCATCTTGCAGGCCGTACACTTCCATCAACTTCAAACGCAGGTCGCTGCGCTTGGGTTCCTGCTTAATGGCTTGCTCAAGCACATCAGCCGCCTGGTTCAAGTGGCCACGGTCGATATGGGATTGGGCCTGGGCCAGCGCATCGCTGGAGTTCGGGGCGACAGCCGCCGCCAGCGGCGCAAGCACGGAGGCGACAGTCGGCGCTACGGGCTCAACCACCCGAGCGGGCGCAGGCGCAGGCGCGGCCGCCAGGGTGACGCTCGGTGGCGGCACTTCCAGGCCTTCGAAACTGTCGGGTGGCAGGTCGTGATTGATATTCGAAGTGAACTCCGGCTCTTCGGCCAGCGCCCGCGCCATGCGCAGGTGCTTTTCTTCTTCAAGACGGGCGTTGCGATGGCGCACCCACAGCAGCAGGAGCAACAACGCCAGGATGACGGCCGCCCCCCCGAGTACACCGAGCACGACAGGGTTGGTCAAAAGCTCATTGAATTTGCCTTCGGTGGTCGCAGGCTCAGCAACCGGCTTGGCCGGCTCGGGTGCAGCTACAGGGGCAGGTGCCGCAACCTGGGCCTCCGGCGCTTCCATAGCTTCCTGGGTCGGCGCCGGCTCCCCGGCCAGCTGAGCAGCAGCCGCCGCCGTTGCGGGCACAGCCGCATCACCTTTCTCGGCCTGCAGCCGGGCCAGTTGATCGTTCTTCAGTTGAATCAGCTTTTGCAGCTTGTCCAACTGGCTTTGCAAATCTGCCGCGCGGCTTTTGAGCTCTTCGTTATCGCGACGGGTGGTGTCCAGCTGTTCCTGAGTCATCGCCAGTTTGTCGCTCAACACGCGACTGTCTGCGGCCTTCCCCGCGTCACCTTTTTTGGCGGACTCGGCCGACACCAGGCTCAGGTTGTCCTTGGCGTTGGTGCTCGACGGCGCATTGCCGGTCTCGGTGCGCTTGGTGGCGTCCAACTGGGCCTTGCCGGCCACTTTGCGGGTAGCGTTGCGGCGGCCCTGGCGCCAGGCGGCGTTCTGCGCAGACACTTCGGCGATCGCTTGCGGTTGCGCCAGTGCGGTACTTTGCACGGTGTCCGGCAGGCGTAGAACCTGGCCGGTTTTCAGGCGGTTGATGTTGCCATCGATAAAGGCATCCGGGTTGAGCGCCTGAATGGCCAGCATGGTCTGCTGCACAGAGCCACCATTGCGGTTTTTCTCGGCAATTTCCCACAAAGTATCGCGAGCAGTGGTGGTATGTTGCGCAGGCTTGCTGACGCCGGCCGCGGTGCCGGCCGGCGCGCTCAGGCGCGGAGCGGGCTCCGGCGCGCTGACAGCGGGTGTCGGCTGGTCGAATTTGGCTGGATCGAGCAGCACGCTGTAGTCACGCATGAGCCGGCCATTGGGCCATTGCACCTGCAACAGGAAGCGCACATAGGAATCGGGCAGCGGTTTGCTGGAGGTGACACGCACCACGCTGCGGCCATTGGGGTTGACCACCGGCGTAAAGGTGAGCTCGTCGAGAAATGCCTGGCGATCGACACCGGCATCGACGAACGCTTGGGACGACGCCAGGCTCGGGGTGATTTCGGAGGCGGTGAGGCCACCGACGTCGAGCAACTCGATCTCCACCGACAATGGCTGGTTCAACTTCGACTTGAGGGTCATCTCCCCAAGCTGCAGCGCCTGCGCCATACCGGAGGACAGCGCCGAGGCGGCCGCTATTGCTAACACCAGTTTGCGAACTTGAACCATAGCCTCATCCTTTGTCTGAACACTCCCCGGCCTGCGAGAAGGTTGGTAACCGCTGCCATAAGGCATGGCGAGCCGATAGGTCACCGACGCGCTTCTGTTCCGCTTTGGGCCAAGCATAGCGCTTGGTGAGAATCAATCTACAAATTGGCGCCAAGTATCTTTTACGCAAGGCCTTTTATCAACAACTGCGCCAGCTGCACAGCGTTAAGTGCAGCCCCTTTGCGTACGTTATCTGACGTCAGCCACAAATTTAGTTCCGCCGGGTCGTCGACGCCCGCGCGTACTCGTCCAACATAAACAACGTCTTGGCCCACCGCATCGCCTACTGCCGTTGGGTAGTCGCCCGCCTCGACCAGTTCGATACCCGGCGCCGCATCGAGGGCGCGGTTCACTGCATTCAAATCGGCCGGCGCCCCCAATTGCAGTGACACAGTCAGGCTATCGCCAAAAAACACCGGAGCTTGAACACACGTGGCGGAAATCTTCAGCAACGGTGTTTCCAGCACAGCACGTAATTCGTGTACGAGACGTTTCTCCAGGGCTGTATGACCTTGGGCGTCGGGCGTGCCGACTTGTGCCAGCAGGTTGAAGGCCACTTGCCGATCAAAGAAGGTCGGCTCCAGCGGGCGCACATTCAACAGCTCGGCGGTCTGCCGGGCCAACTCACTGACGGCCTCGCGGCCCAGGGCCGACACGGCCAGGTTGGCGGTGACGCTCACGCGCTGGATATCCAGCATGCCGCGCAGTGGCGCAAGCACCACCGCCAGGCTGGTGGCGGACGGGCTCGGGCTGCCGAGTTGAAACGGTTTTTTCAGGCCCTTGAGCACATGAGCATTGGCTTCCGGCACCACCTGCGGCGCCTGTTCGGCAGGCAGCGCGCCAGACAAGTCGATCACCGAACAACCGGCGGCGATGGCGCGCGGAGCGAAGCTCAGGGTCACCGCCGGGCCGGCCGCGAAGAAGGCCAACTGCGCCTTTTTGAAATCGAACTCATCGACTTCCTTCACCCGCACGTTCTTGCCCCGGAACGGCACCGAGGCACCGGCGGAGTTGTTGCCCGCCAGCAAATACAGGGTGCCTACCGGAAAATCCAGCTCTTCGAGAATCTGCACCAGGGTTTCGCCAACGGTGCCGGTGGCGCCGATCACGGCAATTTCAAAGGTCTGGGTCATGGGCTGCCTCGGGCATTGCGGGGGGGAGCGGCACTTTACCGGGTGGCAGGGGGTGAGGCAATTAACCTGGGGTTTGTGGTGTGGCTGATGGCCCTGTCGCAGGCAAGCCGGCGCCCACATTTTGATGTGGGAATACATTCAGGTGTGGGCGCCGGCTTGCCTGCGATGAGGTACGAAAGGCCAATAAAAAACCCGCGCCTGTCACCAGAACGCGGGTTCCCTTATTGCTTCAACCGATCAACGCTCCAGCAAAATCCGCAGCATGCGACGCAACGGCTCAGCCGCGCCCCACAACAGTTGGTCGCCCACGGTGAACGCGCCGAGGAACTGGTTACCCATGTTCAGCTTGCGCAGGCGGCCCACCGGCACATTGAGGGTGCCGGTGACCTTGGTCGGGCTCAGCTCCTGCATGCTGATATCACGGTTGTTCGGCACCAGCTTGACCCACGGATTGTGCTGGCTGATCAGCCCTTCGATATCGGCGATCGGCACGTCTTTGTTCAGCTTGATGGTCAACGCCTGACTATGGCAGCGCATGGCACCGATACGTACGCAGATGCCGTCCACCGGGATCGGGTTCTTGAAGCGACCGAGGATCTTGTTGGTCTCGGCCTGGGCCTTCCACTCTTCGCGGCTCTGGCCGTTCGGCAGCTCCTTGTCGATCCACGGGATCAGGCTACCGGCCAACGGCACGCCGAAGTTTTCGGTCGGGTAGGCTTCGCTGCGCATGGCGTCGGCCACACGGCGGTCGATATCCAGGATCGCGCTGGCCGGGTCGGCAAGTTGATCGGCAACCGCGGCGTGGGTCGCGCCCATCTGCTTGATCAGCTCGCGCATGTTCTGTGCACCGGCGCCCGAGGCCGCCTGGTAGGTCATGGCACTCATCCACTCGACCAGGCCGGCTTCGAACAAGCCACCCAGACCCATCAGCATCAGGCTGACGGTGCAGTTGCCGCCGACGTAGTTCTTGGTGCCGGCATCCAGTTGCTGGTCGATGACCTTGCGGTTGACCGGGTCGAGGATGATCACGGCATCGTCCTGCATGCGCAGGCTCGATGCGGCGTCGATCCAGTAGCCCTGCCAGCCGGCTTCGCGCAGCTTGGGGAAGACTTCGCTGGTGTAGTCGCCGCCCTGGCAGGTCAGAATCACGTCGAGGGTCTTGAGCTCTTCAATGCTGTAGGCATCCTTGAGCGGGGCAATATCCTTGCCCACGGACGGCCCTTGGCCACCTACGTTCGAAGTGGTGAAAAACACCGGCTCAATAAGATCGAAATCCTGCTCTTCCAGCATCCGCTGCATGAGCACGGAACCGACCATACCGCGCCAACCGATCAGACCTACACGTTTCATCGCAACTACACCTTGTTAAAAAGTGGGCCGCCTTGCAGCAACAACTGCAAGCGGGCCCGAGAGATTACAGATTCCGCAGCGCGGCGACTACAGCGTCGCCCATTTCTTGCGTACCCACCCGGGTGCAACCCTGCGACCAGATATCGCCAGTGCGCAAACCCTGGTCCAGCACCAGGCTCACGGCCTTCTCGATCGCATCGGCGGCATCAACCAGGTTGAAGCTGTAACGCAGCATCATCGACACCGACAAAATAGTCGCCAGCGGGTTGGCAATGCCAAGGCCTGCGATGTCCGGCGCCGAGCCGTGGCAAGGCTCGTACATGCCCTTGTTGTTGGTATCCAGGGACGCCGACGGCAGCATGCCGATGGAACCGGTGAGCATCGACGCCTGGTCAGACAGGATGTCGCCGAACAGGTTGTCGGTGACGATCACGTCGAACTGCTTCGGCGCGCGCACCAGTTGCATCGCGGCGTTGTCGACGTACATGTGGCTCAGCTCGACGTCCGGGTAGTCTTTGGCGACTTCTTCGACGATTTCGCGCCACAGTTGGCTGGAAGCCAGTACGTTGGCCTTATCCACCGAACAGACCTTCTTGTTGCGCACGCGGGCCATGTCGAAACCGACACGGGCGATCCGGCGGATTTCGCTCTCGCTGTAAGGCAGGGTGTCGTAGGCCTGGCGCTCGCCGTTTTCCAGTTCGCGCACGCCGCGCGGCGAGCCGAAATAGATGCCGCCGGTCAGCTCACGCACGATCAGGATATCCAGGCCGGCGACCACTTCCGGTTTGAGGCTCGACGCCTCGGCCAACTGCGGGTACAGAATCGCCGGGCGCAGGTTGCCGAACAGGCCCAATTGCGCGCGGATTTTCAACAGGCCGCGCTCAGGGCGGATATCACGCTCGATCTTGTCCCATTTCGGGCCGCCCACGGCGCCCAGCAGCACGGCATCGGCGTTGCGGGCACGTTCCAGGGTCTCGTCGGCCAGGGGCACGCCGTGCTTGTCGATGGCTGCGCCGCCGATCACGTCGTGGCTCAGTTCGAAGCCCAGGCTGTAGCGGGTGTTGGCCAATTCCAGGACTTTAACCGCTTCGGCCATGATTTCCGGACCAATACCGTCGCCAGGGAGAATCAGAATCTGCTTGCTCATGGGTTCCTCATTTCATCGAGCGACCTGCCCGTGGGCAGGTCGGGAAAGATCAATCAGCGTTCGACCCACACCACCAGCACGTCGGTGCTGAAGGTGCCGTCGGCTTGAATATCGTAATAATCGCGCACTTCCTGGCCCATCGCCTGTTGCAGCTCAAGGATCGCCGCGCGCAACGCCGGCGGCGTGCGCATGCGCTCCACCCACGAAGTGTATTCCAGGCGCAGGCGCTGGCGGCTGCTGTTGCGCACATGCAAGCCGGCTTCGCTGAGCTGGCGCATCCACTCGGCCGCGGAATAATCGCGCACATGGCTGGTGTCGCGCAGCACTTCGACGGTTTGCAGGTAAGTGTCGAGCAGCGGGCTGCCCGGTGACAATACATCCACGAATGCCGCTACGCCGCCAGGTTTCAGAACCCGGCGCACTTCACGCAAGGCCAGGCCGAGGTCGCTCCAGTGGTGGGCCGAGTAGCGGCTGAACACGAAGTCGAACTCGCCATCGGCGAACGGCAGGCGCTCGGCGGCGCCGTGGACGGTGCTGATATTGAGCAAACCGCGATCTTGCGCAGCGCCAGCCACCACATCGAGCATCTGCTGGGACAAGTCGTAGGCCACCACGTCTTTAACCAACGGCGCTACATGAAAGCTGACATGACCGGCCCCGCAGCCCAGGTCCAGCAGCCGTGCACTGCCCTGCCCGGCCAGTTCAGCCTGCAGCAGCGCGAATTCGGGGCCTTGGGCATGCACTGCGCTGCTCAGGTAGGCCGAGGCTTGCTCGCCGAATTGTTTTTGCACGACTTGGGTATGGGCGGTGGTCGTCACGGTGGTTTTCCTTGGGGTTCGTGTTGGTTGTACTGCCGTCTTCGCAAGCAAGCCCGCTCCCCCATTTGATGGCATTTCAACTGAAGAAACTCGGTCGAATGTGGGAGCGGGCTTGCTCGCAAAGGGGCCAGTCCCGGCCTACAGAGATTCAGGCATCGCGAAACAACCAGGGCTGACTCGCCCGATGCCTGGCTTCAAACGCGGCAATCGCATCGCCGTCCTGCAAGGTCAAGCCGATATCGTCCAGGCCGTTGAGCAAGCACTGCTTGCGGAAGGCGTCCACTTCGAAGTGGTACACCTTGCCGTCCGGACGGGTCACGGTTTGCGCGGCCAGGTCCACCGTCAACTGGTAACCCACATGGGCTTGCACCTGCTGGAACAGCTCATCCACTTCGGCATCGCTCAGGATGATCGGCAACAGGCCGTTCTTGAAGCTGTTGTTGAAGAAAATGTCGGCGTAGCTCGGCGCGATGATGCTGCGAAAGCCATATTCTTCCAGGGCCCACGGCGCGTGTTCACGGCTGGAGCCGCAACCGAAGTTTTCCCGCGCCAGCAACACGCTGGCGCCCTGGTAACGTTCGGCGTTGAGTACGAAGTCTTTGTTCAGCGGGCGCTTGGAGTTGTCCTGGTAGGCGTAGCCTACGTCCAGGTAGCGCCACTCATCGAACAGGTTGGGGCCGAAACCGGTGCGCTTGATCGACTTCAGAAACTGCTTGGGGATGATTTGGTCGGTGTCCACGTTGGCACGGTCCAACGGCGCTACAAGACCTGTATGTTGGGTAAAAGCTCTCATCGGGTTTTCCTCAGATCAATTCGCGAACGTCGATGAAACGACCGTTGACGGCGGCGGCGGCGGCCATGGCCGGGCTGACCAGATGGGTACGGCCACCAGCGCCCTGACGCCCTTCGAAGTTACGGTTGGAGGTCGACGCGCAATGCTCGCCGGATTCCAACCGGTCCGGGTTCATCGCCAGGCACATGGAGCAGCCCGGCTCGCGCCATTCGAAACCGGCCTCGAGAAAAATCTGGTCCAGGCCCTCGGCTTCGGCCTGGGCTTTGACCAGGCCTGAACCGGGAACGACGATGGCCTGTTTGATGGTCGAGGCGACTTTGCGACCCTTGGCGATCACCGCGGCGGCGCGCAGGTCTTCGATCCGCGAGTTGGTGCAGGAGCCGATGAACACGCGGTCCAGCTGAATGTCGGTGATCGCCTGGTTGGCCTTCAGGCCCATGTACTTAAGGGCACGCTCAATGGAACCGCGCTTGACCAGGTCGGCTTCCTGAGCCGGGTCCGGCACGCGTTGATCAACGGCCAGGACCATTTCCGGCGAAGTGCCCCAGCTGACTTGCGGCTTGATCTGCGTGGCGTCGAGTTCGACCACTGTGTCGAACACCGCATCGGCATCCGAAACCAGGTCTTTCCAGGCTTCGACGGCGGCGTCCCAATCAGCGCCTTGCGGAGCGAATGGGCGACCCTTGACGTATTCAATGGTCTTTTCGTCGGCCGCCACCATGCCCACGCGGGCACCGGCTTCGATGGACATGTTGCAGATGGTCATGCGGCCTTCGATGGACAGGTCGCGAATCGCGCTGCCGGCAAATTCGATGGCATGGCCGTTACCGCCGGCGGTGCCGATCTTGCCGATCACGGCGAGCACGATGTCCTTGGCGGTCACGCCGAACGGCAACTGGCCTTCGACCGCTACCCGCATGTTTTTCATTTTCTTGGCCACCAGGCACTGGGTGGCGAACACATGTTCAACCTCAGAGGTACCGATGCCATGCGCCAGGGCGCCGAACGCACCGTGGGTGGAGGTGTGGGAATCGCCGCACACCACGGTCATGCCCGGCAAGGTCGCGCCCTGCTCCGGGCCGATCACGTGGACGATGCCTTGGCGCACGTCGTTCATCTTGAATTCGGTGATGCCATATTCATCGCAATAGTCGTCGAGGGTCTGCACCTGCAAGCGCGAAACCGTGTCGACAATGGCGTCAATCCCGCCTTTGCGCTCCGGGGTGGTCGGCACGTTGTGGTCCGGAGTGGCGATGATGGAGTCGACGCGCCATGGCTTGCGCCCGGCCAGCCGCAGGCCTTCGAACGCTTGGGGCGAGGTCACTTCATGGATGATGTGACGGTCGATGTAGATCAGCGACGATCCATCATCGCGACGTTTCACTTCATGGGAATCCCAAAGCTTGTCGTAAAGCGTTTTGCCGGCCATCAGTCGGTCCTCATCAGCGGTGTTTCTATGCGCCGGGCTTTCAATAACCCTTTGGCTTGTGAGGCTGATGGTATGGCGCTACATTAAATAACTCAAATTCATATTTTTTATGCTTTGGATTACCAACTGGAATACCACCATGGACCTGGCCAACCTCAACGCCTTTATCGCTATCGCCGAGACCGGCAGCTTTTCCGGCGCCGGTGAACGCCTGCACCTGACCCAACCGGCCATCAGCAAACGCATTGCCGGCCTGGAGCAACAATTGAAGGTGCGCCTGTTCGACCGCCTGGGCCGCGAAGTGGGTTTGACCGAAGCCGGGCGGGCCTTGCTGCCGCGTGCGTATCAGATCCTGAATGTGCTGGATGACACCCGCCGCGCTCTCACCAACCTTACCGGGGAAGTCAGCGGGCGCCTCACACTGGCTACCAGTCACCATATCGGCCTGCATCGCCTGCCGCCGATCCTGCGTACTTTCACTCGGCAATACCCAAGCGTGGCGCTGGATATTCAATTCCTCGATTCAGAAGTGGCCTACGAAGAAATCCTCCATGGCCGCGCCGAAGTGGCGGTGATCACCCTGGCGCCCGAGCCGCATAACCTGGTGCGCGCGACGCCGGTGTGGGACGACCCGCTGGATTTTGTGGTGGCCCCCGAACACAGCCTGATCAGCAACGGCGCCGTCAGCCTGGCCGATATCGCCGGGCACCCTGCGGTATTTCCCGGCGGCAACACGTTTACCCACCATATTGTCAGCCGTCTGTTCGAGGCCCAGGGCCTGACGCCGAACATCGCGATGAGCACCAACTATCTGGAAACGATCAAAATGATGGTGTCCATCGGCCTGGCCTGGAGTGTGTTGCCACGCACCATGCTCGACGATCAGGTGGCGAGTATTGCTTTGCCGGGCATACAGCTCAGTCGCCAGCTAGGCTATATCGTGCACACAGAAAGGACGCTGTCCAACGCGGCGCGGGCGTTCATGAGCCTGCTGGATGCACAGGTCGATCCGCCGGCAATACCATGACGTTGTGTGACCTCGGGTTTCGAGTAAACCGCGCTGTCTTCCCATCGAGCCAAGGCCCTTTGAATAATGCGCAACCCCGTTGATTCCGTGCCGCCGCTGCCCCGCATATACGCCCTGGACCCTCAAGAGGCGGAACAAAGCTGGGACAGCGCCCCGCAACTGCTGTCGGCGCTCAATGCCGCGCGGCTGGGCGCGTGGTGCTGGGAAATCGACACGGGGAAAATCAGCTGGTCTCGAGGCACTCAGGCATTGTTTGGCTACGATCCCCGCCAGCCGCTGCCTAACGACCTCAATTACCTCGACCTGCTGGCCCCCGAAGACCGCGCCCGCGTGGTGCGGGCGTTTCATGCGGTGCTGGCCGGCGAGCCGGTCGAACAGGCCATGCACCACCGCATCCAATGGCCCGATGGCAGCCTGCACTGGCTGGAAATCAATGGCAGCCTGGTGCCGGACAAAAACGGCAGGCGCCGAATGATCGGGGTGATCCGCGAGATCACTCACCAGCGCGAGCGGGAACAAGCCCTCAGCCACTCTGAAAAGCGCTTCGCCACCCTCTTCCACTTGTGCCCGAACATGGTGCTGCTCACGCGCCAGGCCGACGGCCTGATCAGCGAAGCCAACCACCATTTCGAAATGCTGTTCGGTTGGCCGGTGGCGCAGGCGATTGGCCGCACCACCCTGGAATTGGGCCTGTGGCGCCACCCGGAGCAGCGCGCACACCTGGTCACGGCCACCCAGCGCAAAGGTGAATCCATCACCATGGAAGTGCAATTCTGCGCCAGCAATGGCCAGATCCACGATGGCACGCTCAGTGCGCAAAAGGTCGAACTGGATGGCGAGGCCTACCTGATCAGCACCTTCCTCGACACCACCGAACGCAAAAACGCAGAGCAAGCGCTCAAGGACAGCCAGGACCGCCTGGATCTGGCCCTGGACTCGGCACAACTGGGCACCTGGGACTGGCACATTCCTACCGGCATGCTCTACGGCTCGGCCCGTGCCGCCCAACTTCATGGCCTGGCGTGCGAACCGTTCCACGAATCCTTCGACGCGTTTTTTGAAGGCATGTCCAATAAGGACCGCGAGGGCATGCGCCATGCCTACCGCAGCCTGCGCGAAGGCCCGGACGGCAACTACCAATTGACCTATTGCGTGCTGACCGAAGACGGCAGCCCACGCTACCTGGAAAGCCGCGCGCGCCTGTATCTGGATGACTCCGGCAAGCCCCTGCGCATGGCCGGCACCTTGCTCGATATCACCGACCAAGTGGAGCGCGAGCAACGCCTGAGCGCTTCCGAAGAGAAATTCGCCAGCCTGTTTCAGGCCAGCCCCGATCCCATTTGCGTCACCTGCCTGGACAGCGGCGCGTTTATCGAAATCAATCCGGCGTTCACCCAGACCTTTGGCTGGACGGCTGCCGAAGTGTTCGACAAAAGCGCCGAGCAGATCGGCTTGTGGGATGAATCAAGCAAGCGCCTGCAACGCATCGAGCAGGTGATTCGCGAACAGTCGTTGGGCAATGTGGCCATCGGGGTGCATGCCAAAAACGGCCAGAGCCTGACGTGCGTCATTTCCAGCCGTTTGATCAAGGTCAGTGATCAGCCGTGCATCGTCACTACCCTGCGCGATATCACCCAGCAGCAACGCGCCGAGGCAGCGCTCAAGGCCAGTGAAGAGAAGTTCGCCAAGGCGTTCCATTCCAGCCCCGACGCCATCTCGATCACCGAGCGCGACACGGGCCGATATGTGGAGGTCAATGATGGGTTTTGCCGCCTGACCGGCTATCGTGCCGAAGAAGCCATCGGCCTCACCCTGTATCAGATTGGCATCTGGGCCGATGAAAACCAGCGCACGGCGTTGTTGGCCGAACTGCAGATCAAAGGGCGCATCCATCACCTGGAAATGCTGTGGCATAACAAACGTGGCGAGGTGCTGACGGTGGAGGTGTCGGTCGAGCCGATTACCTTGAATGAAACGCCGTGCCTGCTACTGACCGCGCGGGATGTGAGCCTGCTGAAAAATGCCCAGGCACAGATTCGCCACCTGGCCTATCACGACCCACTGACCAACCTGCCCAACCGCGCGCTGTTGATGGACCGCCTGAGCCAGCAGATCGCCCTGCTCAAGCGCCACAATCTGCGCGGCGCCTTGCTGTTTCTCGACCTCGACCACTTCAAGCATATCAACGACTCCCTCGGTCACCCGGTGGGCGACACCGTACTGAAAATCGTCACTGCACGCCTGGAAGCCAGTGTGCGCATGGAAGATACGGTGGCGCGCCTGGGCGGCGATGAGTTCGTGGTGCTGCTCAGCGGCCTGGACGGCTCGCGAACGCAAGTCGGCGGCCAGGTGCAGGCGCTGGCCGATACCCTGCGCGAACTGCTCTCTGAGCCGATGTTTCTTGACGGCCACCGCTTGCAGGTCACACCCAGCATCGGCGTGGCGTTGATCCCCGACCATGGCACCACGCCCGCCGATTTGCTCAAGCGCGCCGACATCGCCCTGTACCGCGCCAAGGATTCCGGGCGAAACACCATACAAATGTTCCACAACAGCATGCAGAAAACCGCCAGTGAGCGCCTGCGCATGGAAACCGACCTGCGCCTGGCCTTGTCACGCGGGGAATTCAGTGTGCACTACCAGCCCCAGGTGGATGCGCGCGGCAATAAGATTGTCGGTGCCGAGGCCCTGGTGCGCTGGCAGCATCCCCAATTGGGCGCGCAATCGCCTGCGGAATTTATCAAGGTGCTGGAAGACAGCGGCTTGATCCTTGAGGTGGGCACCTGGATCCTCGATGAGGCATGCAGCGCATTTGCGGGCTTGATTGCCGAGGGCCTGGTGGACCCGCTGAATTTCAGCCTTTGCGTGAATATCAGCCCCCGGCAGTTTCGCCAGAACGACT
>NZ_JASLAW010000134.1 GCF_030147005.1 Pseudomonas sp. | reverse complement strand
AGTTAAGTCGTCGTCCGAGATCTACGGCCGCACCAAAAGCGGCATCGCCATCGGCGGTATTGCCGGCGACCAGCAAGCGGCGCTGTTCGGCCAGATGTGCGTCGAAGCCGGCCAGGCGAAAAACACCTACGGCACCGGCTGTTTCCTGCTGATGAACACCGGCGACAAAGCGGTTAAATCCAAGCACGGCATGCTTACCACTATCGCCTGCGGCCCACGTGGCGAAGTGGCCTACGCATTGGAAGGCGCAGTCTTCAACGGCGGTTCCACCGTGCAGTGGTTGCGTGACGAGCTGAAAATCATCAACGACGCCCACGACACCGAATACTTTGCCGGCAAGGTCAAGGACAGCAACGGCGTTTACCTGGTACCGGCCTTCACCGGCCTGGGCGCGCCGTACTGGGACCCGTATGCCCGTGGCGCCCTGTTCGGCCTGACCCGTGGCGTACGTGTGGACCACATTATTCGCGCAGCCCTGGAGTCGATCGCCTACCAGACCCGCGACGTACTCGATGCCATGCAACAGGACTCGGGCGAACGCCTCAAAGCCCTGCGCGTGGACGGCGGCGCCGTTGCCAATAACTTCCTGATGCAGTTCCAGGCCGATATCCTCGGCACCCAGGTCGAGCGCCCGCAAATGCGCGAAACCACGGCCCTCGGCGCGGCCTACCTGGCGGGCCTGGCCTGCGGCTTCTGGGGCAGCCTGGACGAATTGCGCGGCAAAGCGGTGATCGAGCGCGAGTTCGAACCACAGCTGGATGAGGCCTCCAAAGAGAAACTCTACGCGGGCTGGCAGAAAGCAGTCAGCCGCACCCGCGACTGGGAACCGCACGAAGGCGCCGAATAAGCCAAGCGCCGGATCTATATCAGGTTGTAACTGGCAGGGAGCGGATTCCTGCGTCATCATGGGCCACTTTTGTATGGCAGCCCAAAGGACGCCCCATGAATCTGCCTCCCCGCCAACAACAAATCCTCGAACTGGTCCGCGAACGCGGCTACGTCAGTATCGAGGAGATGGCGCAGTTATTCGTTGTCACCCCGCAAACCATCCGCCGCGATATCAACCAGCTGGCGGACGCCAATCTGCTGCGCCGCTACCACGGCGGCGCGGCCTATGACTCCAGCGTTGAAAACACCGCGTACGCCATGCGTGCAGACCAGATGCGCGATGAAAAACAGCGTATCGGCGAAGCCATCGCGGCGCAGATCCCCGATCACGCTTCGTTGTTCATCAATATCGGCACCACCACCGAATCCATCGCCCGTGCCCTGCTCAATCACCACCACCTGAAAATCATCACCAACAACCTCAACGTCGCCACCATGCTCAGCGCCAAGGACGACTTCGATGTATTGCTGACCGGCGGCAACGTGCGGCGTGACGGCGGCGTGGTTGGCCAGGCCAGTGTCGATTTCATCAACCAGTTCAAGGTCGACTTTGCGTTGGTGGGCATCAGCGGCATCGATGAAGATGGCAGCCTGCTGGACTTCGACTATCAGGAAGTTCGGGTTTCCCAAGCGATCATCGCCAATGCGCGCCAAGTGATTCTGGCGGCGGACTCCAGCAAATTCGGGCGCAACGCCATGATTCGCCTGGGGCCGATCAGCTTGGTGGACTGTTTGGTGACGGATCAGCAGCCGGTGCCGGCGCTGGTGCAATTGTTGAATGACCACAAGGTGCGCCTGGAAGTCGTATAGCCTCTGCGCTGACGCCTTCGCGAGCAAGCCCGCTCCCACAGTCGGCCGTATTCTTATGTTAGAACTCGGCTGACTGCGGGAACGGGCTTGCTCGCGAAAGCAATCTACCCAACAGCCCAAACCTCAAGCCTTATCCCTGGCTTATGTTCACAAATTTTCCTTTCCCCCACCTTCGATGAGTTTTTTTAATCGAAGTTGGCTGGCTGTGCCCGCATTTATCAGCTACCATTTTCGCAAATGAACATTAATGTTCGAATTCCAATACGAAAAGATCGCGAGGCCAGCCGATGAACCCTTCTACCTTGCCTGCTCCACCGCTTGCCGAAGTCTATGACGTCGCCGTTATCGGCGGTGGGATCAATGGCGTCGGCATTGCGGCAGACGCAGCCGGTCGCGGTTTGTCGGTATTCCTTTGCGAAAAGGACGACCTGGCCAGCCACACCTCCTCCGCCAGCAGCAAGCTGATCCACGGTGGCTTGCGTTACCTGGAGCATTACGAATTCCGCCTGGTACGCGAGGCCTTGGCCGAGCGTGAAGTGCTGCTGGCCAAAGCCCCGCATATCGTCAAGCAGATGCGCTTCGTACTGCCGCACCGCCCGCACCTGCGCCCGGCCTGGATGATTCGTGCCGGCCTGTTCCTGTATGACCACTTGGGCAAGCGCGAGAAACTGGCCGGTTCGAAAAGCCTCAAGTTCGGCGCCGACAGCCCGCTGAAAAGCGAAATCACCAAAGGCTTCGAATACTCCGATTGCTGGGTCGACGACGCCCGCCTCGTTGTACTCAACGCCATGGCCGCGCGCGAAAAAGGCGCGCATATCCATACCCAGACCCGCTGCGTCAGTGCACACCGCAGCAACGGGCTGTGGGAGATGAACATGGAGCGCGCCGATGGCAGCCTGTTCTCGATCCGCGCTCGGGCGCTGGTGAACGCTGCGGGCCCGTGGGTCGCCAAGTTCATCAAGGATGACCTCAAGCTGGATTCGCCCTACGGTATCCGCCTGATCCAGGGCAGCCACTTGATCGTACCGAAACTCTACGAAGGTGCGCATGCGCACATTCTGCAGAACGAAGACCAGCGTATCGTCTTCACTATTCCCTACCTGAACCACCTGACCATCATCGGCACCACCGACCGCGAATACACCGGCGATCCGGCTGCAGTTGCGATCACCGAAGGTGAAACCGACTACATGCTCAAGGTGGTCAACGCACACTTCAAGAAGCAGCTGGGCCGTGACGACATCGTCCACACCTATTCGGGCGTGCGTCCGCTGTGCAACGACGAATCGGACAACCCGTCGGCCATTACCCGCGACTACACCCTGTCGCTGTCCGGTGGCACTGGCGAGGCGCCGATCCTGTCGGTGTTCGGCGGCAAGCTGACGACCTATCGCAAGCTCGCCGAGTCGGCCATGGCGCAACTGGCGCCGTACTTCACGCACATGCGCCCAAGCTGGACCGCCAAGGCCAGCCTGCCCGGCGGCGAAGAGATGACTACGCCGGAAGCGCTGGCCGAGTCCATTCGCAGCAAATTCAACTGGGTGCCGAGCGAAATCGCTCGTCGCTGGTCGACCACCTACGGCAGCCGCACCTGGCGCCTGCTGGAAGGTGTGCAAACCCTAGCTGATCTGGGTGAGCACCTCGGGGGCGGCCTGTACACCCGCGAAGTCGATTACCTGTGCGCTGAGGAATGGGTGACACAGCCTCAGGACGTGTTGTGGCGCCGCACTAAGCTGGGCCTGTTCACCACGCCCGCCGAACAGGATAACCTGCAACGCTACCTGTCCAAGGTTGAACAGAACCGCAGCAAGATCGAAGCGGCCTGACCGACCTGCCGCACAATGCCCCTGCACCTTATGGTCCAGGGGCTTTTTTAAGCCCGCGTGGATATTCGGTTTTCCGAACGCGATATGCTTCCCTATTCGGTCAACCGTACACGCGAAGCGAATAGTGACCGTCACATAAAGTTAATAGCCATATAATTCAATACGTTAAGCTTTTGTTTTCGGTATGGCACGACTCATGCTCTACACTTCCTGACGATTGCCTGAGACGCCTCAGGAGCCGTCAAGGCATTCGCAGTACAAGAGAGCCGTTTAGCTGGCTTCATAAAAAAAACAAATGTCGAGGAAGTATTGATGCGCATTGTTCCCCATATCTTGGGCGCAGCTATCGCTGCTGCTCTGATCAGCACTCCAGTTTTCGCCGCCGAACTCACCGGCACGCTGAAGAAAATCAACGACTCCGGCACTATCACCCTCGCTCACCGCGACAGCTCAATCCCGTTTTCCTACATTGCGGATGGCTCGGGCAAACCCGTGGGCTACTCCCACGACATTCAGCTGGCCGTTGTTGAAGCCCTGAAAAAAGACCTGAAAAAGCCTGATCTGAAGGTCAAGTACAACCTGGTGACTTCGCAGACCCGTATTCCGCTGATCCAGAACGGCACCGCGGACCTGGAATGTGGTTCGACCACCAACAACGCCGAGCGCGCCCAGCAAGTTGACTTCACCACCAACATCTTCGAAATCGGCACCCGTCTGCTGGTCAAGAAAGACAAGGAAGGCAAGGAAGGCAAGCCGTCCTACACCGACTTTGCCGACCTGAAGGGCAAGAACGTCGTGACCACCGCCGGCACCACGTCCGAGCGCATCATCAAGGCGATGAACGCCGACAAGCAGATGGGCATGAACGTCATCTCCGCCAAAGACCACGGCGAGTCCTTCCAGATGCTCGAAAGCGGCCGCGCCGTAGCGTTCATGATGGATGACGCCCTGCTGGCCGGTGAAGAAGCCAAGGCCAAGAAGCCGGACGACTGGGTCATCACCGGTACGCCGCAGTCCTTTGAAGCCTACGCGTGCATGGTTCGCAAAGGCGACCCGGACTTCAAGAAAGCCGTGGATGACGCCATCGTCAGCCTGTACAAATCCGGCGAGATCAACAAGATCTACGCCAAATGGTTCGAAAGCCCGATCCCACCGAAAGGCCTGAACCTGAACTTCCCGATGAGCGACAAGGTTAAGGAGCTGATCGCTAACCCAAGCGACAAACCAGCACCTGAAGTAAAAATCTGATACCTGACTAAGCTTATCTCCTGAGGGAGCCAACCCTCCCTCAGGCGTCTGTTACTACCTGCTTGCTATAACCTGGAACACTCGACCTGGCGGTTTTCGAGCCGATCGTGTGTGCCTGGCGTTCATCGTCGGGCGGGAATGGATTTCCCCCAAGCGGGTGCTTGTACATCGATCGATCTCGAGGGGAGACCCTAATGAATTACAACTGGGACTGGGGCGTGTTCTTCAAGTCCACCGGCGTGGGCAGCGAGACTTATCTCGACTGGTACATTGCCGGCTTGGGCTGGACCATCGCCATCGCTGTCGTGGCATGGATTATCGCCTTGCTGCTGGGCTCCATTCTGGGGGTCATGCGCACCGTGCCAAACCGCCTCGTATCGGGCATCGCGACCTGCTACGTGGAACTGTTTCGTAACGTGCCGCTGCTGGTTCAGCTGTTTATCTGGTACTTCCTGGTACCCGACATGCTGCCGCAGAACCTGCAGGACTGGTACAAACAAGACTTGAACCCGACCACCTCGGCCTACCTGAGCGTAGTGGTGTGCCTGGGCCTGTTCACCGCCGCCCGTGTGTGTGAACAAGTGCGCACCGGCATCCAGGCGCTGCCCCGTGGCCAGGAAGCCGCAGCCCGCGCCATGGGCTTCAAGCTGCCGCAGATCTACTGGAACGTGCTGCTGCCCCAGGCCTACCGCATCATCATTCCGCCGCTTACCTCCGAATTCCTCAACGTGTTCAAGAACTCCTCCGTGGCGTCCTTGATCGGCCTGATGGAACTGCTGGCGCAAACCAAGCAGACCGCCGAATTTTCGGCCAACCTGTTTGAAGCCTTCACCCTGGCCACGCTGATCTACTTCACCCTGAACATGAGCCTGATGCTGCTCATGCGCATGGTCGAGAAGAAAGTCGCAGTGCCCGGCCTGATCTCCGTGGGGGGTAAATAATGGATTTTGATTTCAGCGGCATCATCCCCGCGATCCCGGGCCTGTGGAACGGCATGGTCATGACCCTGCAGCTGATGGTCATGGGCGTGGTCGGCGGCATCATCCTAGGTACGATCCTCGCGCTGATGCGCCTGTCGTCCAGCAAGCTGCTGTCGCGTGTGGCCGGCGCCTATGTGAACTACTTCCGTTCGATCCCGCTGCTGCTGGTCATCACCTGGTTTTACCTGGCGGTGCCGTTCGTGCTGCGCTGGATCACCGGTGAAGACACGCCGATCGGCGCGTTCACCTCCTGTGTCGTGGCCTTCATGATGTTCGAAGCCGCGTACTTCTGTGAAATCGTGCGGGCCGGCGTGCAGTCGATCCCCAAGGGACAGATGGCCGCCGCGCAGGCGATGGGCATGACCTACGGCCAGACCATGCGCCTGATCATCCTGCCCCAGGCGTTCCGCAAGATGACGCCGCTGCTGCTGCAGCAGAGCATCATCCTGTTCCAGGACACCTCGCTGGTCTACACCGTGGGCCTGGTGGATTTCCTCAACTCCGCCCGCTCCAACGGCGACATCATTGGCCGCTCCAATGAGTTCCTGATCTTCGCCGGTGTCGTCTACTTCATCATCAGCTTTTCCGCCTCGCTGCTGGTCAAGCGTCTGCAAAAAAGGTTTGCCGTATGATCTCTATCAAGAACATCAACAAGTGGTATGGCGACTTCCAGGTGCTGACCGACTGCAGCACCGAGGTTAAAAAAGGCGAAGTGATCGTGGTGTGCGGGCCGTCCGGCTCGGGCAAATCCACCCTGATCAAGTGCGTCAACGCGCTGGAACCCTTCCAGAAGGGTGATGTTGTCGTGGACGGCACGTCGATTGCCGACCCGAAGACCAACCTGCCGAAACTGCGCTCGCGCGTGGGCATGGTGTTCCAGCACTTCGAGCTGTTCCCGCACCTGACCATCACCGAAAACCTGACCATCGCGCAAATCAAGGTGCTCGGCCGCAGCAAGGAAGAAGCCACCCAGAAGGGCCTGCAACTGCTTGAGCGCGTAGGCCTCTCGGCCCATGCCCACAAGCACCCCGGCCAGCTGTCTGGTGGCCAGCAGCAACGAGTGGCGATTGCCCGCGCCCTGGCGATGGACCCGATCGTCATGCTGTTCGACGAACCGACCTCGGCACTGGACCCGGAAATGGTCAACGAAGTGCTCGACGTGATGGTGCAACTGGCCCAGGAAGGCATGACCATGATGTGCGTGACCCACGAAATGGGCTTCGCCCGCAAAGTGGCCGACCGCGTGATCTTCATGGACGCCGGCAAGATCATCGAAGACTGCCCGAAAGAAGAGTTTTTCGGTGACATCAGCGCCCGCTCCGAACGTGCGCAGCACTTCCTTGAGAAAATCCTGCAGCACTAAGTACGCTGAATATAGCTGCGCTGAGGGGCTTTTGTGGCGAGGGAGCTTGCTCCCGCTGGGGCGCGAAGCGGCCCAAGAACCAGCGACACATATTTCCAAAGTGAAATGTCGGTCGTCAGTTCCAGGGCTGCTATGCAGCCCAGCGGGAGCAAGCTCCCCCGCCGCAATCATTCCCAGCCAAAGACCCCTGTATTCACGTCGGTAGCTGACCCAAGGCATCTGTGATGAAATGCGACCCCAATCAATTTCGCGCCGCGCCGCCATCACTTGCCGTGAAGCCTCGTCTGATACGCCAACTGTTCCTGCCGCCGTTGATCATCGCCCTGATGATCGGCTTGGGTTATATCGGCTTCTGGGTCAGTGAGTACTACGGCATCCGCACCCTCAGCGACAACGGCGAACGCCAGTTGGAGTTGCACGCCCGCACCGTCGAAAGCGAACTGAGCAAATACACCTACCTGCCCAGCCTGCTTGAGCTGGAATCCAGCGTTTCCATGCTCCTGGCCGATCCCAGCCAGGAAACCCGCAAGACCGTCAACGATTACCTCGAAGGTTTGAACCGCCGCAGCCGCAGCCGCGCCATCTACGTGATGGACACCACCGGCCGGGTGCTGGCCACCAGTAACTGGCGCGACGCCGACAGTTACCAGGGTGAAGACCTGTCCTTTCGCGCCTATTTCCAAAACGCCGTACGCGGCCAACCCGGTCGTTTCTACGGCATCGGCAGCACCAACGGCGAACCCGGCTACTACCTGGCCCACGGGCTGGAAGAGCATGGCAAGATCATCGGCGTCGCCGTGGTCAAGGTCCGCCTGGAAGCGCTCGAGGAGCGCTGGCAACGGGCGCGCCTGGAAGCCTTTGTGAGCGACGAAAACGGCATCATCATCCTCTCCAGTGACCCGGCCCGCCGCCTCAAGGCCGTGCGCCCGCTGAGCGATGACACCAAGGACCGACTGGCCCACAGCCTGCAATATTACTGGGCGACACTGAACGCGCTGGAACCCCTGGCCCGCGAGCGCTTGGACGAAGGCAGCGAAAAGCTGACCTTCCCGGCCAACAGCGAAGTGGTCAGCGACAAGCACGAAGTCAGCTACCTGGCGCAAACCCGGCCACTGAATGACACACCGTGGAATTTCACCCTGCTCACCCCGCTCAATGAGCTGCGCCGCGCCGCGATCAACCAGGGCATTCTGGTCGCCGTTGCGTTTGGCCTGGTGGCGTTTTTGCTGATTGCCTGGAACGAGCGGCGCAAAGTCATCGCCACCCGCCTCGCCGCGCGGGAAGCCTTGCAGGAAGCCAATAGCCAACTGGAGCGACGGATTGCCGAACGCACCGCCGACCTGCGCGCCAGCAATGAACGCCTTAAAGGCCAGATCCGCGAACGGCGCCAGGCCGAAGAAACCTTGCGCCGCGCCCAGGACGAACTGGTGCAGGCCGGCAAACTCGCGGCGATCGGCCAGATGTCCACCAGCATCGCCCATGAGCTGAACCAACCCCTGGCCGCGTTGCGCACGCTGTCCGGCAACACCGTGCGCTTCCTCGAACGCGGGGCCCTGGACACCGCCAGCGCCAACCTCAAGACCATCAACGAACTGATCGACCGCATGGGCCGCATCACCGCCAGCCTGCGCTCGTTTGCCCGGCGCGGTGACGACCAGGGCGAAGCGAACCTGGCCAAGGCCGTGGACGCCGCGTTCCAAGTGCTCGGCGCGCGCCTGGACAACCTGCCCCTGGCCGTGCACCGTGACTTCGCCAACGCCCAATTACAGATCGACCAGACGCGCCTGGAGCAGATCCTGGTCAACCTCGTCGGCAACGCCCTTGATGCGATGCAGGCGCAAACCGCACCGCAGTTGTGGCTGGAAGGCCAGAGCGCCGAGGGTAAATATCGCCTGCGGGTGCGCGACAATGGCCATGGCATCGACCCCGAGGCCCGCAAGCATCTGTTCGAACCTTTCTTCACCACCAAACCCGGCGAACAAGGCCTGGGCCTGGGCCTGACGCTGTCCGCGAGCCTTGCGGCGGCCACCGGCGGCAGCCTGGCCGTGGAACATCCGGCCAGCGGTGGCACCGCGTTTGTCCTGAACCTGCCGCTGGCGGGCGCTGAAACAGTTGAGTCGACATGAATATTGAACCCCAAGACCTCACCGTTCTGATCGTCGAAGACGACCCCCATGTACTGCTGGGCTGCCAGCAAGCATTGGCACTGGAAGACATTCCCAGCGTTGGCGTGGGCAGTGCCGAAGAAGCGTTGACGCACATCGGCGAGAACTTCGCCGGCATTGTCATCAGTGATATTCGCCTGCCCGGCATCGATGGCCTGGCATTGCTCACTCGTCTCAAAGCCTTGGACAAAAGCCTGCCGGTGGTGCTGATCACCGGGCACGGCGACATCTCCATGGCCGTCGGCGCGATGCGCAACGGCGCCTACGACTTCATGGAAAAACCCTTCTCCCCCGAGCGCCTGGTGGATGTTGCCCGCCGAGCCCTGGAACAGCGTGGGCTGGCGCGGGAAGTCTGGTCGCTGCGCCGCCAACTGGCCGAGCGCGATTCGCTGGAGGGCCGCATCATCGGCCGCTCGCCGGCGATGCAAAACCTGCGCGAACTGATCGCCAACGTCGCCGACACCTCGGCCAACGTGCTGATCGAAGGCGAAACCGGCACCGGCAAGGAGCTGGTCGCGCGTTGCCTGCATGATTTCAGCCGGCGCCATTCCCACCAGTTCGTTGCGCTGAACTGCGGCGGGCTGCCGGAGAATCTGTTCGAAAGCGAGATCTTCGGCCACGAAGCCAACGCGTTTACCGGCGCGGGCAAGCGCCGCATCGGCAAGATCGAGCACGCCCATGAGGGCACGCTGTTTCTCGATGAAGTGGAAAGCATGCCGATCAACCTGCAGATCAAACTGCTGCGGGTTTTGCAGGAACGCACCCTCGAACGCCTGGGCTCGAACCAGAGCGTGGCCGTGGATTGCCGGGTGATCGCCGCCACCAAGTCCGACCTCAACGAACTGAGCCGTGCCAGCCAGTTCCGCAGCGACCTGTACTACCGTCTCAATGTGGTCACCCTTGAACTGCCGCCGCTGCGCGAGCGCCGTGAAGACATCCTGCAGTTGTTCGAACATTTCCTGCAGCAATCCTCACTGCGTTTTGATCGCACCGCGCCGGAGCTGGACAACCAGACCCTGTCGAACCTGATGAGCCACGATTGGCCGGGCAACGTGCGCGAACTGCGCAACGTCGCCGAACGCTTCGCCCTGGGCCTGCCGGCGTTCAAGAAAAGCGGCAGCGGTGGCAGCCCCCAGGGCCTGGCCTTTACCGAGGCGGTGGAGGCCTTCGAACGCAATCTGCTCAACGATGCCCTGCAACGCAGCGGCGGCAACCTGACCCAGGCCAGCCAGGAGCTGGGGATGGCCAAGACCACGTTGTTCGACAAGGTCAAGAAATACGGGCTGGCTCACTGATGGACCTGTTCTTGAAGGCCGCCCTGGGCGCGGCGGTGGTGCTTGTGTTGGCCGCACTGGCCAAGACCAAAAACTATTACATCGCCGGGTTGGTGCCGCTGTTTCCGACCTTTGCGTTGATCGCCCACTACATCGTCGGCAAGGGCCGCTCGGTGGAGGATTTGAAGACCACCATCCTGTTCGGCATGTGGTCGATCATTCCTTACTTTGTGTACCTGGCGACCCTCTATGTACTGGTGGAGCGTATGCGCCTTGAAGCGTCACTCGCGGTCGCGGCGGTGGCGTGGTTGATGGCGGCAACCGTCCTGGTAAGCGTGTGGGTACGCGTGCACAGCTGAGGCAGGAAGTGAGCGAGGCAATATTGCCCGCCCTGTCACGAACCGGCATTTTTCGAAGGTTGAATAACCCATGCGACGCGCCGGCTGACATGAGCCTTTCTCAATACCTTATGATTGAGCACAAATTTTACTCATGGAGGCCGTCGTGCTGGAAATCCGTCACCTTAAAACGCTGCACGCCCTGCGCGAAGCCGACAGCCTGGTGGAGGCCGCCGAGCGCCTGCACCTGACCCAGTCGGCGCTGTCCCACCAGTTCAAGGAGTTGGAAGAGCGCCTGGGCATGCCGCTGTTCGTGCGCAAGACCAAACCGGTGCGTTTCACCAGCGCCGGCCTGCGCCTGCTGCAACTGGCCGATGCCACTCTGCCGCTGCTGCGCGGCGCCGAGCGCGATATTGCGCGGCTGGCCGGCGGCACCGCCGGGCGCTTGCACATGGCGATCGAGTGCCACAGTTGCTTTCAATGGCTGATGCCGACCATCGACCAGTTCCGCGATGCCTGGCCTGAAGTCGAGCTGGACCTGGCCTCGGGCTTCGCCTTCGCCCCGCTGCCGGCCCTGGCCCGGGGTGATCTTGACCTGGTGGTGACCTCCGACCCGCTGGAATTGCCGGGCATCACCTACGTGCCGCTGTTCACCTACGAAGCCATGCTCGCCGTGGCCAACCAGCACCCACTGGCGAACAAATCGTACATCGTGCCGCAAGACCTGCTGACGCAAACGCTGATCACCTACCCGGTGGAGCGTGATCGCCTGGACATCTTCACCCGCTTTCTGGAACCGGCCGACGTGGAACCGGCCCAAGTGCGCACCTCGGAGCTGACGGTGATGATGATGCAACTGGTGGCCAGCGGTAGAGGCGTGTGCGGGATGCCCCATTGGGCGCTGCACGAGTACAGTTCACGCGGTTATGTGAAGGCCAAGCGGCTGGGCGAAAAAGGGTTGTTCGCCACGCTGTATGCGGGCATTCGTGCCGACATGCTGGATGCACCGTATATGCGTGATTTTTTGCTGACGGCCAAAGACACGTCATTTTCCACGCTCGATGGTGTGAGTGCGGTGCGCTGAGGCTCGCGACAGGCTCACCGCTATCTGAGGCCAGGCCGAAAGCGATCAGCGGACGATCTTGTCCACGTGGATACCCAGCTTCTTCAAGCGATACCAGAAGCTCCTCTCGGAGATCCCGATCTTCGCCGCCGCCGCGGCCTGCACCCCATTGCTCTCCTGCAATGCCGCCAGAATATAGGCTTTCTCCACCTCCGCCAGCGCCGCATCCAGATCCTGCGGCACACCCGGGCCATCACTCAGAATCGTCGCTGCGCCAGCCTCGGCGGGCCTGGAGACGAACAGGTAACCCGGCAAATCGATATCTTCGATCACTGGTGAAGCAGCCACAATGGTCGCCCGCTCCACGCAGTTTTGCAGTTCACGGATATTGCCCGGCCAGGCGTACGCCGCCATGGCCTGCAAGGCTTCGGGGCTGAACCCGGTAATGCGTTTGCCGGCGGTCGCGCTGAGGGTGCGGGCGAAGTGCCGGGCCAGGGGCGCGATATCTTCCACGCGCTCGCGCAGCGCCGGCAGAGGAATCGGGAAGACATTCAGGCGGTAATACAAGTCTTCGCGAAATTCCTTGTTGGCCACCGCGTCGAGCAGGTTCTTGTTGGTGGCGGCGATCACCCGCACGTCCACCTTGCGCTCGCGGGGGTCGCCCACCGGTTCGATGACCCGTTCCTGCAAGGCGCGCAGAATCTTGGCCTGCAATGCCAACGGCATATCACCGACCTCATCAAGAAACAGCGTACCCTTGTCGGCCTGCATGAAGCGCCCTACCCGGTCGGCCACGGCGCCGGTGAAGGCGCCCTTGCGATGACCGAACATCTCGCTTTCCAGCAAACCTTCGGGGATCGCCGCGCAGTTGACCGCCACGAACGGTTGATCGGCGCGGCTGCCGTGCTTGTGGATGGCGCGGGCGACCATTTCCTTGCCGGTACCGCTTTCGCCGGTCAGCAGGATGGTTGCGCTGCTGTCGCGCACCGAGTCCACCGCTTGCAGCACTTTACGAAACGCCGGGCTGTCGCCCACCAGGCTGTCGAACTGTGCATGTTCATCCAGCTCGGCGCGCAGGCGTGCGTTGTCGCGCATGATGTCGCGAAACTGCAGGGCCTTGGCCACGGTGATGTCCAGCTCGTCGATATCGAACGGCTTGGCGATGTAGTCGTAGGCGCCGTTGCGCATCGATTGCACGGCATTTTTCACCGTGCTGTAGGCCGTCATCACGATCACCGGCACGTGCGGATAGCGCTGCTTGATCTCGGCCAGTAACGTCGGCCCGTCCATCCCCGGCATGCGCCAGTCGCTGATGACCAGGTCGATGCCTTCCTGCTCCAATACCTTGAGCGCGTGCAAGCCATTACCGGCGGTAAACACCTGGATGCCATTCTGGCTCAGGGCGGACGATAACAGGTCACAGAGCTTGGGTTCGTCGTCGACCACCAATACGTTATGCGTCATGGCCGTCCTCATCCTCGCCGTCGTCTTCACCGTTAGCCGGAATGTACAGGTTGAAGGTGGCGCCGGCATCTTTCTCGGAGACGCACTCAATGCTGGCGTCGTGACTTTCCATGATCGAATAGACTTTGGCCAGGCCCAAGCCCGTGCCCGAGGCCTTGGTGGTGACAAACGGCGTAAAGATGCGCTCGACCATATCTGCCGGGATGCCCTCGCCGGTGTCGACGATGCTGATCACGGTGTTATCGCCCGCGCTGCGGATACCCAAAGTAAGGCGCCCGCCTTCAGGCATCGCGTCGATGGCGTTGAGAATCAGGTTGAGACAGGCCTGTTTGAACTGCTTGGCATCCACGTAGACCGTGGCGTCGGGCGCCTGGTCGTCTATCTGTGCGTCGATGTTGTGGGTGTTCAACTGCGGGCGGCAGAAACCGAGGATTTCTTCCACCAGCGCGCGTGCCGGTTGCAGTACGCGTATCGGCGGGTTGGGCTTGGCGAAGTCAAGAAATTCGGTGATCAGTTCGTTGATCCGGCTGACCTCGCTGATGACGTACTCCAGGTGGCGCTTGTCGGTCTCCGGAAGGTCGGCGCGCCGGTGCAACAGTTGAGTGGCGGTCTTGATGATGCCCAACGGGTTGCGGATTTCATGGGCCAGGCCCATGGCGACTTCACCCAGCGCATGCAGGCGGTCACGGCGGCGCAGTTGGGCTTCCAGATAATGCAGTTCGCCCAGGCGTTCCGTCATGTGATTGAAAGTGCTGCTCAGTTGCGCCAGCTCGTCGCCGCCGCTGACCGTTACACGGTGAGCATAGTCGCCGCCAATCACCGCATTCACGCCTTGGGACAAGTCGCGCAGGGGCTGGGTCAGGCGTCGCGACACCCACACGCCCGCAGCCAGCGACAGCGCCGAACTGACCAGGAAAATCAGCACGAACAGGTTGCTCTGG
The DNA here is from genome assembly GCF_030147005.1 of Pseudomonas sp. GTDB lineage: Bacteria > Pseudomonadota > Gammaproteobacteria > Pseudomonadales > Pseudomonadaceae > Aquipseudomonas. Next base: position 36,061 of record NZ_JASLAW010000134.1, on the reverse strand, counting down.
TTCACCAGGCCCACCAGGCTGGTGTGGCGCAGCAGGCCGCTGAAGATCACGCCTTGCAGCTCGCCGGCATCGTTGAATATCGGCCAGTACAGACCGCTGTACTGTTTGGTGAATTGCTCGCTCGGCTGCCGGGTGCTGCGCAGCGCGACTTCGACGTCTTTGGGAATGCGCGCCGGGTGACTTTCGAAACGCTGAGTGGCAAATATCTCGGTAAACCCCGTGGGGTTGGCCAGGTACAGGCGCAGGTCGAGGGAGTGCACATTGGCCACGCTGGTGAGGAAGCTGCTGTCCAGGTAAGTGGCCACCAGCAACAGATAATCGACCCCATCGCGATTGGTCTCGAAGGTCGACACCACCAGGCCTGTGCTCACACCGGCGACTTGTATGATCTGCAACACCGCATTGTTGGTCAGGCTGATCTGTTTGACGATGTCGTCGGCGGCGGTGCTGAACACCACCTTGTGATCACTGGCGCGAATCAGCGCCACCACATCGATGTCGGTGGCATCGGAGATGTCGGCGATGAGCCGGTCATGCCGCTCGGCTTGCTTGGATGAAGGTGGGCTGGTATAGCGCAGGAACAGCTTGGCCATGCGCGCGTTGTCGTGAAGGATGTCGCCGATCTCGTCCTTGACGATCTTGGTCGACTCCTGCAGCCAGATACGCACGTTGCTGTCGAAAATCTGCGACAGCGTGGCGGCGGCCAGTTCCGCCGCGATCATGGTCGGAATCACGCTGACCAGCCAGAAGGCCAGCACCAGCTTGCGCTGGACGCTCCAGCGCGAAATGGCAAAGGGGCGGGCTTTGCGGCGAGTCTTTGTAATCATCAGGTTTCGCTTATCGCAGCAGCCATGGCAGGGTCGGAACGATCCGGTCGGAACAGCATTTTGACTAACTTGAGCACGCCGTTGACCCACCGGTTGCGGTGGCGGAAGAACAGGCTGTTGCCCTGGAACTGGCAGCCCAGCCGCAGTTTACTGGCATATCCGGCCTGGCCGCACTCATACACCGCAATATTGTGTTGGATACAGTAGTCGACATTGGTCAGCCAGCTGCGGAAGTACAGGTTGTACTCACGGCTGAACGCGACGTCATGCCCGAAAAATTTATCGATCAGCCGATGCTCGTCAAGCAGGATCAGGTTGAACGCCACCAGGTGCCCGTCCACCCAGTAAAGAACACACGCCGCCCGCGCTTGCAGTTGCTCGAGAATCCCCGTGAAGTAACCGGCGGGCAGGCGTTCGAACTGCAAGTCCGAACCCGTGAGCGTGGCTTCATAAAGGCGCATGACCTCGGGCAGCACATCGTCGATATTGTGCCGCCACTCTATCCGCGGTCCCGGCGCGCGCAGTTTGCGGCGCAGGTCTTTGCGGGTGGATTTACCCAGCGAACCCAGGTACGCATCCACCGAACCATAGGGCACCGGCAACACGCCCGTGGGCAGGCTCGGCATGCTTTGAAAGCCCGCGACGCGACAGCTTTCGGCCCAGTGCGAGTCGTTGGTCGGTGCGTCCTTGACCGCAACCAGGCCGATGCCGAAGTGGTCGGCATCGCGGCGCGCTGCGGCGAGCAATTGCTGGAGCAACAGCGGCCTTCGTCCCTCGGACACGTGACTGGCGACACCCGCGTCACAGCGCTCGGCCACCGGCGAGCCGATCGCGTACAGGGCCAACTGCAAGGCGCCCGGCCACAGGCGATCCAGGCGCTCGGTCAAGCGCTTGCCGGCCCCCGACACCGTGGTGTCGAGGCGATAATGGGTGATGAACGCAGCCGCCACGGCCACCAGCGTTTCATCTTCGTAAACGGCCAAGTAACGCCACTCAAAGTCATCAATCGCGGCGTTTTCCACGGCGAGGTAATAGTCCCAGTCCTCCAGGGCACCGGGAAAGCAGTCATTCCAGGCGCTGCGCTCGATAGCCCGGATGGTCGGGTAGGCTTGGGTGGTTATCACATCTGATCCCTTTGTGGCGAGGGAGCTTGCTCCCGCTGGGCTGCGAAGCAGCCCCCTCAACTGCAGCGAGTTTTTCCAGTTAAAAAGAAGCCGCCGGTTCCAGGACAGCTTCGCTGCCCAGCGGGAGCAAGCTCCCTCGCCACAACAAGCCAGGCTCGGCATGGAGCGAATGCTGCCCGATAAACTCGGCGCTCAACTCGATCACACGGCGGTATTGCAAATCGACGGTGATCATGTGGTAGCAGTTATCCAGCAGGACCTTGGTCACCGGGCCACCGAGGTGGCGCTCCACGTAATCGGCGTTCCAGCGGCTGGTGATGTCGTCTTCGATGGAGTGCAACACCAGCGCCGGCACCTTGATCGCGGGCATGCGTTTCTTGACCACCGCGTTCAGGCGATGCAACTCGCGCACGGTGATGCCCTCCATGGTCAACAACCCCGCCTCGCTGCTCTCGCCCTCCTTCATCTGCCGCTCGACGATGGCCCGCAGGCGTTCGTTCTTGATGCCATAGGGCGGTTTCTCTTCGAAGCTGCAAACGTGCACGCCGAACGGAATCTTCATCAGCAACGGCGTGAGAAAGGCCAGCTTGTTGATGCTCCAGCCGTCGTACTTCAAGGTGGTGGAATACATCAGCAGCCCGGCGACCTGCCCCGGGTGCTCGGCCGCCACGTACATCGACATCACCGCGCCCATGGACAAGCCGCCGACGAACACCTGCTGATGGCGTTGCCTGACCTGGACGAAGGTCTTGCGCACGCCTTCGTACCAGTCCCGCCAGCCGGTGGCCTGCAGATCGCTGTTATCGCCGCAGTGCCCGGCCAGGGTGGGCACGTACACCGTGCAGCCGCCCGCCTTGACCAGCCCCTTGGCGACCTGTCGCAATTCGGTTGGGGTGCCGGTCAGGCCATGGATCAACAAGACCCCGACCGGACCGTCACCGAGAACGAAACCGGCATCCCCTTCACCGAGGTCGATCTCTGCTGTTTTCACCGGTTGGTCGCCCGCACCAGCAATTGCTCAAGCAGCTTCAGGCCCAGTTCGATTTCCGGGTAGCTGATTTCCAGCGACGGCGCCAGGGTGATCACGTTCTTGTAGTAGCCGCCCACGTCGAGGATCAGGCCGAGTTTGCGACCATCGACCACCATGTCACCTTTCATGCCTTCCTCGACCATGTAGTCCAGGGTCGCCTTGTCTGGAGTAAAGCCATCCGGGCCGCAGATTTCGCAGCGCAGCGCCAGGCCCAGGCCGTCGACGTCGCCGATGATCGGAAAACGCTTGTGCAAGTCCTGCAAACCTTCGAGGAAGTATTTGCCCTTGGCCATGACCATCGCGCCGTAGTCGACTTCGCTGGTCATCTTGAACATTTCCAGGCCGACCGCCGTACCCAATGGGTTGGAGGCGAAGGTGGAGTGGGTCGAACCTGGCGGGAATACCTTCGGGTTGATCAACTCTTCACGGGCCCAGATGCCGCCCAGCGGGTTGAGGCCGTTGGTCAGCGCTTTGCCGAACACAATCACGTCCGGCTGCACGTCGAAGTGTTCGATCGACCACAACTTGCCGGTGCGGTAGAAGCCCATCTGGATCTCGTCGCAGACCATCAGGATGCCGTGCTGATCCAATACGTGCTTGAGCTCGCGATAAAAATTCATCGGCGGGATCACGTAGCCGCCGGTGCCCTGGATCGGCTCGACGTAGAACGCCGCATATTCGCACTGGTTGGTTTTCGGGTCCCAGACGCCGTTGTATTCAGTCTCGAACAAGCGGGCGAATTGCTGCACGCAGTGGCTGCCGTATTCTTCCTTGGTCATGCCCTTCGGGCCACGGAAGTGGTACGGGAATGGAATGAAATTGGCGCGTTCACCAAAGTGGCCGTAGCGGCGACGGTAGCGAAAGCTGGAGGTGATCGATGAAGCGCCGAGGGTACGGCCGTGGTAGCCGCCTTCGAAGGCGAACATCAGGCTCTTGCCGTTGCTGGCGTTGCGCACCACTTTCAACGAGTCTTCAATCGATTGCGAACCGCCGACGTTGAAGTGCACGCGGCCGTCGAGGCCGAACTTGTTCTTGGCGTCGACCGCGATCATTTCCGACAGCTCGATCTTGCCTTTGTGCAGGTACTGGCTGGCGATCTGCGGCAGCGTGTCGATCTGCTGTTTGAGCGCGTTGTTCAGACGCGGGTTGGCGTAGCCGAAGTTGACGGCCGAGTACCACATCTGCAGGTCCAGATACGCCTGGTCTTCGGTGTCCCACACATAGGAGCCTTCGCAGCGACTGAAGATACGCGGCGGCTCGATGTAGTGAACGGTGTCGCCGTAGGAGCAGTACTTGGCTTCTTTATCCAGAAGGATCCGGTCTTCGGCGGTAGCGATACGGATATCAGACATGATGGAAAATTTCCTGAGTGTCGGCAGTGAAGGACGTTGCGTTGGCGGCGATGCTTTGTGGCAGTTGAGCCAGCAATGCGGGCAGCTGGGCGAAGGTGTCGAAGCGCGCGTGAGGAATGTGGTGGGCGACGCAGTACTCGGCGAGGCTGCCCTTGGCGAACACGAAGTCGGCGGTGGAGGCCACGCACATATCGGACTTGCCGTCGCCGATCACCAGCACGCGCTTGTCGCGCGGCGTGGACTTGCATTTGCAGTTGCCGGAAGCGGCGCGGCAGGCATCGCTGGCATATGGAAAGTCGATGCGCCAGCTGTTCTGGTCGACCTGACGCAGGCGGTTGGCGAGGATCGGCAGCAACGACACGTAGTTACGCGACAGAATGCGCGCGATGCCCTGCTCGATGCCGTCGCTGACCACTTCGATGGTCGCGCCCAGGCCCATGACGTGATCGACGAAATCCGGGAAGTCCGGGTCGATCTCGACGCTGTCGAAATACGCCAGCAGTTCACTGGGGGTGGCCTTGATCAGCGCCAGTTGGCGGCTCAGGCATTCACGTGAACCGATCTGCCCATCCAGCCATTCCTGCTCAATGGTTTCCCACTCGGGGCCGGCGAAGCGTTGGAGGACGTTGTCGATGACATCGGTGGGGGTGATGGTCCCGTCGAAGTCACACACGATGTGCCATTGGATCATTGCGTCTACCTTTGGAAAGAGGCGCGCTGTAAGCGCTTGCATTACCGGTAGAGCAGGGAGCGTGCCAACGGAACAAAGCCCAGCAGGGCCGGGGGTTTTCCGGGAATCCGGGGCGGGTGTGTGCGCTGCAAGCTACAATTTTTGTAGCTTGCTACAAACAAGATGAGTGCTTGCGCGGCAGGGATAGTTTGCGCGTTCATGCGCGCATGAACTCACCGGGAAAGCGCACCATGTCCAAGCTCACGGCTGTTGTATTCGCAGGTTTTTTCGGGCTGTGCAGCGCCTCCAATGGCGCATCGGCCCAGGGCATCAGCGGCGACGTGGGCGCGGGCCTCAGTTACCAGCCCCACGACCCGAGCGGCACCCGCTACGAAACCCGCCCCGTGCCCTACCTGGACCTGGACTGGGGCGACGTCAGCCTGAGTACCGATGACGGCTTGACCTGGAGCGCGTTGAACACCCATGGACTCACAGCCGGCCCGTACATCAATTACCTGTCGGGCCGTACGTCCAACGGCGCGCTGCAGGGCCTGCGCAATGTGTCGGATATGGCCGAGGTCGGTGGTTTCGTCCAATACGCCCCGGCCGATTTCTGGCGGGTCTACGCGCAGTTGGGCCAGGCCGTGGGCGGTGGCCATGCGCAAAGTGGCGCACTCGGCAAACTGGGCGGCGAGCTGGGCTACCCACTGGGTGGCGGGATTATCGGCAGCACTGGCCTGGTCGCGCATTTTGCCGATGCACGCCAGGCCAACACGTTCTTCGGCGTCGACAGCCACGAAGCGGCCGTTACCGGTTTTCGGCCCTATAACGCCAGCGGTGGCTTTCAAAACGTCGCGCTGACTCAGAGCTTCGCGTTCCCGCTGGCAACGCACTGGTCACTGCTGACCAGCGCCAGTTGGGTCCGCCTGGTCGGCTCGGCAGCCAACAGCAGCATCGTCAGACAGGCCGGCGACGTGAACCAGGGGCAGGTGCAGACGGCGATCAGCTACACGTTCGACTGATACCAGAGACGGGTTGGGGTTTGCTCTGCAACCTCAGTTCTCTTCTCCTTCCGCCAGCAACGCGATCCCCCCGACAATCACCGCAACACCCACCCAGTGCAAACCGCTGATGTGCTCCCCCAACCCCAGCCAAGATCCCAGCAGCACCGCCACAAACACCAGCGAACTCAAGGGAAAAGCCAGGGACAAGCTGCTACGCCGCAGAATCAGCATCCACACAAAAAACGCACTGATATAACTGGCAATCGCCGCCAGAATCCCAGGGTTGCGCCCCACTTCCGCCAGCCATTGCCAGGTGAAATTCATCTGGCCCAATTGATCACCGGCAACCTTGGTAAACAACTGCCCGGCACTTTCCGTGGCGATCAACAGCGCCCACAGCACCAGCGTGCCAACCCGCCCATGCAGCCAACCGGTATTGATGATTTGCGTACTCATGCCTGGCCTCCCGCAATCGCCACCAACATCACACCGAAGGTAATCACCAGGGTGCCCAGCCAACGACGTCGGCTTACGGTTTCCTTGAGTACCACTTTGCCCGCCAGCACCACCAGGCAATACGCCAACGCCGCCAGCGGAAACAGCACGCTCAACGGCGCGCGTGACAACGCTTCGAGCCAGACGAAAAACTCGATGACATAGGCCCCGATTCCGGCCCAGAGCAGCGGCGCGTTGAACACCTGGCCCCAGAAAGCACGCAGACGAAAACCGCCATCGAGTTGCGGCAAACGGTCCACGCCCAGCTTGAAACACAACTGGCCAACCACATCGAGGACGATGGAAAACGCCAGCAACAGCACTACGGTCAGGGTCACGGGAACAACTCCTCGAACAGGTCGATCAGGGCTGCATTGGTCGTCGCATTGCGCTGCAAGTCGTGCGCGCTCCAACGCTCGGGCGGTGGCTGGTCGGACTTGGCCTCCCAGCGCTTGAAGGCGTTGCTGAACGCCGGCACCGCGAACTCGCCGCACACGTCGATACCAATGATGCGTTTATGCGCCGCCAACGCCCGCAAGGCCTGGAGCAAGTGGCTCAGCCGCATGCCGCCCTGGTCCCAATTGGTGGCGGCGTCTTCACTGGCGAGCACGTCTTTGTCGAGGGTGATCCAGATTGCTTCGGTGGGCAGGCCGGCGATCATCTGATCAAGAAACAGTGCCCAGTCCAGCTGCGCCAGGTTGCGCCAGTGCAGGTGATTCTCCTGCTGTCGATGCCCGGCACCATCGCCGACCCTGCCCCAGACTTTCGAGGGCGGGTGCTGCCAGGGGAACAGCTGCAACTGCCCGCGCTTGAGGGCGCCGAGGTTACCGCCGCGCAGTTGCGGGTTGTGCAGGTCGTCACTGCAGGGGCCAAGGGTGACGATGCGCTTGATCGCCGGCATTTTCAGCGCGCGGTTGACCCACGAACCACAGTGGCGCCTGGGTGCAAAGCGCACCCAGTCGGGGTGGTTGTCGAAGTGGATCAGGCTGATGGGCTCTTTCAGGTCGGCGAGGAACGCCGGCGTGAGGTGATGATAGTCGCCGGAGCCGACGAACAGGATTTCCGGGCGCGCATCGCTGGGCCGTGGCCGCTGGGCCAGGCGCTCGACGAAACGTTTCCAGGTTTTTTCGGTGGACCACAGGCGCAGCTTCGGGCCCAGGTCCAGCAGATCAAGGCGCGTGGCCCGGCCGCTGGCCAACCGCTGGGCAATCGGCGCCTGACCGGTAAGGCTGTGGTCGAGGTCGAGAATGTTCAAGGTCGTGTTTCACCCCTAATAGCAGCGCCCAGCCGCAGACCGGATGGGCTTTAGGGGGGTCAATGCAAGGGGCGGGCCAGGCGGCCGTGAACACAGGTCCCATGCGGGAGGGATACCGTTCAGTAACAGTTCCACTGCAGGAGCGAGCCTGCTCGCGAAAAACGTCAACGATAATGCGTGTTTCCTGGAGGCACGCGGCGCCTGAGCGTTTTTCGCGAGCAAGCTCGCTCCTACAGGCAGTGCCCCCTTTCACATCTGGCTATGTGCCTTGCCTTAGTTTTTGGCCTCTTTGATGATCTGGCGAATCGCCCCGACAAAGGCTTCGGCCGGCTGGCCACCGCTGACGGCGTACTGGTCGTTGAACACGATGGTCGGCACCGAGGTCACGCCACGGGTGACCCACAATTTCTCCTGCTCACGCACCTCTGCGGCGTATTCGTCGCCGGCGAGTATCTCGGCGGCGCGCTTGAGGTCCAGGCCGACGCTTTCGGCAATGATCGCCAGGGTCGCGTGGTCGGAAGGGTCCTGGCCGTCGGTGAAATAGGCCTTGAACAGCGCCTCCTTGAGGTTGTATTGCAGGCCTTCCAGCCCGGCCCAATGCAGCAGGCGGTGCGCGTCGAAGGTGTTGTAGATGCGGCTCTGGCCGTCGGTGCGAAAGGCAAAGCCCAACGCGGCGCCCATGTCGCGAATGCGCTCGCGGTTGGCCTGGGACTCTTCGGCGCTGGAGCCATATTTTTCGGTGATGTGCTCAACGATGTTCTGCCCTTCGGCGGGCATGTTCGGGTTCAGCTCGAACGGCTGGAAATGGATCTCGGCCTGCACCTCGGCGCCAAGCTGATCGAGGGCTTCGGTCAGGCCGCGCAGGCCGATGATGCACCAGGGGCAAGACACGTCGCTGACGAAATTGATTTTCAGGGGAGTACTCATGGGTCAGCCACCTCGCTGGCATTGATAAGCCACAAAGGCCACACGATACACCACCTTTACAGCAGCTTCGAAGGCTCACCCAAGTCGATCTGCGCCCAGTGCGCGGTATCTTCGCGATGGGCTTGCAGGTAGGGCAGCACCGCTGCCAGCAACGGCGCCTTGAAGGCTTCCTGAAAACGGTGGGCCAGGCCTGGAATCAATTTCAACTGGCTGCCCCGGATATGCGCGGCCAGATGAACGCCATGCATCACCGGCAACAACGGGTCGGCGGTGCCGTGGACCACCAGGGTCGGCACGCGCAGTTGGTTGAGCAACGGCACGCGGCTCGGCTCGGCGAGGATCGCCATGATCTGGCGCTTCACGCCTTCCGGATTAAACGCGCGGTCATAGGACAGCGCCGCCTGATGCAGCAATGCTTGGCGATCATCCTGCACATTCGGGCTGCCCAGCGCTGCGAGCAAATCGGCTTGCTGTTCCAGGGCGACTTCGCGATTGGGCGCGCTGCGCCGCGACAACAACTGCACCAGCGCGGCATTCGGGGCGGGCAGGCCCTCGGCGCCGGAGCTGGTCATGATCAGGGTAAGGCTCTCCACCCGTTGCGGCGCCATCGCGGCCAGGTGCTGGGCGATCATGCCGCCCATGCTCGCCCCCAACACGTGAAATTGCCGAACCTGCAACGCATCCATCAAACCCAGGGCGTCGTCGGCCATGTCGGTCAGCGTATACGGCGCCGCCACCGGCAGGCCGAGCTTGTAGCGCAGCACCTCGAACGTCAGATTGGCGCTGGCCGGCGCCTGGCGCCAGGTGGATAAACCGACATCACGGTTGTCGTAGCGGATCACCCGAAAACCTTGCTGGCACAGGGCAACCACCACTTCGTCGGGCCAGTGGATCAACTGCCCACCCAGGCCCATCACCAGCAGCAAGGCCGGGTCGGACGCACGGCCGATACTCTGGTAGGCGATGCTCACCTGAGCCAGGTCGACCGTTTGGGTCGGGACATTGACGTCACATCGAGAAGCCGCAAAACACGGCAGGCCGAACAACAGAGCGGCCAGTAAAAGCAACACGCGCATGAAAAACACCGAAACGCAGAACCCCAGTAGAGCGCGAGTCTGATGAAGTTTGTTCAAGCGCGCTGCCACAGTTGCGTGACAGTTTGATGAAGGGCGCCCAACGGTCATTCGAGGGCGGCCACTGCGCCGCCAAGCCGTTTTATCCGAGACACATGCACCGCTGAGCCCCTTGGCGGCGCACCTACACTCGCACCCTCACATTCATCCGGGCGCACAGCACCTTCGCTCAACCTGCGCCCTTTAGTACGGGCTCGCGCATGCACACTTCTTCGCCTTCCTCCCCAACCCAACAGGGTGACGATCCACAATCGATCCAGGCCAAATGCCCGCCCCTCGTCACTTTGCAACCTGTGACGCAACCGGTGGTACCGCCGGCGTCTTCGATCGAGAACCAGCAGGAGCACCTCATCGGCGAGCTCGCCAGACTCAATGTCCAAACCGACGACTTGATGCAGGCACAGCCAAGCCTGGGCAGGGTGTATCAGCATAAATTGACTGAAGCATTTCCCCATTTGCCCCGGCCCATCAACCCCAACCAGATCTTTTACAGCCGTTACCGGGAAGACCAGGAGGGGCAACGGCAACTCGTGTCCAGCGAACCGTTGGGGTCGTTGCTCATCCGGTTGCGCGCGCCGGACGCCGGCACTTATTTGACCCAACAGAGCGGTGCCTTCTTCCGGGAACCCAACACGCTGGACGCGGACAAGCACCTGTCTTCAAACGGCACGACGGCGCAACTGGCCGGTTCGACGGAAGTCGCCGTCATCGAGAGCCTGAACGCGTTCTGGGGTACAGCGCAGGACAACCAACCCGACCCGGAGGAACAACTGGTTGCCTTGCGTCGCCAGGTGCTGGCCCATCAACTGGCGCTGCGCACGGTGGATGGCACGTTGTCGGCGGCCGGGCGGACATTGGCCGACACTGTGCTCAAGTACCCCACTGCGGCGGCGCGGGAAAAGGCCTTCGCCATCGACAACAGGCCCGCGGTATACCGGCTGATGCTGGAGGACGGCAGTGAGTTCGCGGCGGCATTCATCCTCAACGCCACGGGCAAGACTCCGCCCACGGGCAGCGTGATGCTGTACAGCCCGGGCGAGGAGTTTGAGGAATATGAAAACCTGGGCCGTTTGAATCAAGCCGTGGCGGCGCGCATACGCGAAGGCGGCCCGGCCGGCAAGCGCTTGCTCGCAAGCCTGTCGACGACGGCCCGCGCAGGGCTGACCGGTTTGCCCGTGCTGGCCGCAAGCCCGTCAACGATAGACGCCGATATCGTGGCCCACGGTGTTCGCTCAGTGCGGATTCGACAATATTTTGCTGTGCGCGAAGCCTTGCGCCAGGAGACATTGCCGGTGGCCGGCGAACTCGATCTGGCGGCGGACACCACCCAGTATCTGGACATCGCCGATGCCTTTGCCGCACGCAATCTGCGCCTGATGGAAGTGCGCGAACCCGAGTGGCTGAAAACTGCCGATGTGCCCGACCAGGCCCGCTACAGGCAACTGGAACAGGCGATGGACGAGAGCAATGCGGCGCTCATGCCTTTTCTTGAAACGGTACAGACGCTGGAAGCGTTCTCGTTGGAACACACCGACAAGGTTCTGAAAAAACAGAAACCGGCCTACGCCGACGTGGATATCGCCCCGTATAAAAGCCTGGTTCGTCTGCGTACCTCCTCCTCCCTGCCGGTCGAGCTGACGGGGTATCGCGACGAGAACACCTCGATCGTTTACATCACCGCCGATGAAAAGATAAACATCCCACGGTTTCTGCAAGGCCAGACACTGGCCAGTGGCACCTGGAAGAGCCGGGTTGTCATAGACCTGCGCACACTGGGCAGTTACGCCCAGCGCAATGTCGACCCATGGTCCGCGCATGACTTCCACAGAACCATCAGCGCCACCGCCACCCTTGTCGATACCGACGGCGCCACCAAGGGCACGCTTGGCGATTCGGATTTACGCGCGCTCGCCCAAGAAGCCGACGTTGGACGAAAATACGCCGAGTACCTGAGGTCAACCTTTTCGCAGGGCGGCGAAGGCAACAGCTTCGCCAGCGCCTGGCAGCGCGCCAACGCGGCGAAAATGCACAAGGATGCCCTGGAGAGCCGGTTGAATCCCGATGTTCACAAGCTGTTTATATTCGAAACGCCCGGCAGCGGGTTTGACTGGATAAAGGCGGTGATCGAGTCCCCCGATTCCACAAAACGCCCCCGGGTCAGCGAGTTCGAGATCGACGTGAACCTGTTGGTGATGGGCAGCGCACTGGAAGAAGGCCGAGGGGGGCAAGTGATCAACGGCGTGTTGATCATTCAGCGAAAAGGCACCACGCCTGGCGGCGTCTGCGTGCTGTATACGCCGGACGCCCCGGATGACGCGCCCTTCAGGGAACTCTCCAACGGCCTGGGGGAGCTGGACGCGCTGAAGGCACAAGCGCAATGGCGAGCCTATTTCAGCGAGCGCATGGCCACCAACGATGCGCAAGAGCGCTCACGGATATTCAGCGATACACGCGGCGTGCACCGCTACGCCTTGACAACGATAACCGGCAATTTTCACGCGTATTTGTATCTGGCGCAGCTTGGGTTTCAACTCGCGCATGCCGCGTTTCGTTCACGCAGCAATGCGCAGATTTCCCGCGAGTCCGCCGTAAACGCCTTTATATTCGGCGTTGAAGTGGCGGATCTTTTTATCGACCTGGTGCCCGGCAAGGCCGCGCAGACGTTTGTGCGCAGGGGTATCGATAAAGGGCTAAGCCTGACCAGACAACTGGGCCGCCGTGTACCGGGCCTGGTCCGAAAAATCGGCACCCGCCACAAGGCACGCATCGCGGTCACAAAGGCCTCGATCCGGCCGTTGGAGCCGGCCTGGGTCGATGTGGCCGCGTATCGGTTGCCCAAACAAATCGACGCATTCTTTGACGTGGACGAATTTGCTCAGGCGAACCACTACACGCTGTCACGCACCTCGGGCAGCGCCCCGTGTTTTTTTGACAAACACAATAACCAACTGATCGCGATGAGGGATGAAGGCGGGCGTTATCACCTGTTTCAGTCTTTTGTGGAAGACGGTGCGCGCTATGTAAAAGACCCGGCAGGAAACAGTGCGAACTTCAGGGTGGTGCCGGGTGACGCAAAAAGCTGGAAGCCACGTTTCGAACGCACGACAGCGGGCGGCGGCACGGTGATGGGCATGCTGCGCGGGCTCACGCCTGAACAGCAAGTGGATGCCGACTTGATCGCGGCGCTTAGTGTTTACGCAACAGATGAGCAACTAAGGTATTTCGAACCCATCATTAAAGAAATAACCGAGCCGCAGAAGCGAACCATGCTGGCGAACGCGCGACAGCAGATGGGGAATATCGACGAAGCCACCTTTCGTCAGAGGGTCTCGGGGCAGCGAAATTTAAGCCTCCGCGCCCAAAATGAATTACGTGACGCGTTGTTGAGGATGCATTCGGAGGCGGACATTTACGTCCACATCAACAGATCAACCGCGAACCTGATCCCTCCCCTGCTGCCGGTGGAGAAAGATGAATTATTCAAACAAATAAAAAGATTAATTGGCAAAAACGATAACTTCTCAAAAGAAATCCGAGCCTCCATTAAAATCCAGGACCCTGACACAAGCGCACAGTTTGTAGGCTATGCGATCACGCCCCAGCAAATGAAGAGCATGGATAAATTTGATAAAAAATATAAACTTTCAAGCTGGGCGGCGGATTCGCTCAAGGCGTTTCTAAACGAAAAAGGTCGCCAACAAACGATTACCCAAATAGTCACCGAGAGTAAAATTACGCGCGATATGGCGCTGGAATCGCTTTTGTCGAACCCTGCGGTACACAAATCCTTAACCCTGTTCAGAACACAAAAATTCAAGGAAAAACTCAAGGAACTGGGCGTGGACTCCTTCGCCGAGGATTTCAAAAAATCCGGCATTCCCTATATCGCCATGTCACGCGGTACACACAGGGGCGGTGAGTCTGGCGTAAGAATGATCGACAGTGTTTCCGTCACGGATTTTGAAAAGAACCTCCCTCGGTTTTCAGCGCCTTTAGAGTTTGACGCCCCCCGCGTACCCACCAAAAAAATTGAAAAACCCTCCCCCGCACCGACACCTTCCCCGGCCTCCCCAACGGCCCGAGACCCCGTGGTAAACATCGTGAAACAGGACGAGCTGTTGGAAGCGCAAAGCCCGCTGCTATCAGACAGTGCGAGAAACAAACTTGAGCAGATCACTCAGGACATTCAGGCAGGTCGTGTCAGCCGCAAAAAAATCGGCAACTACACCTATATTGATTTACCCCAGGTAGAGGCAGGCGCGGGGCGTGGTCGATGGCGGGTGGCGATTGAGAGCATCGCAAAAGAGGATGGCAAAGATGTCTTCGTACTCCGGGGCATCTTTGATTAACAAGGGGCCAGGCCGGTCGCCTGGGGAATGTAATGCCCCTCCCCGGTAATTAAGAAAGAGCACTTAACCGTGGCGAGGGAGCTTGCTCCCGCTGGACTGCGTAGCGGTTCCATTTTCTGGGGCCGCTTCGCGACCCAGCGAGAGCAAGCTCCGTCACCACGGATTATTCGTTCAGCCGCTTTTATGCCTGGGAAAGGGCACAGTTTTACCAAAGCGCGCTTAACCCTCGCCGCGCAGCTCACGCCACATGTGGATCTTGTCGAAGTAATCCAGGCCCACCCGCACCGCCAACGGTTCCAGGCCGTACTGGATAAAGCCGCAGCGCCGGTACAACGCAAAGGCGGCGTCATTGCCGGCGGTGACGGTCAGTTGGACCACCTTGAGGCGCGGGTGCTCGCGCGCCTGGCCGAGCGCCGCCTGCACCAACCGGCGGCCCAGGCCGTTGCGTTGATGGGCTTGAGTCACGTACATGCCGAACAACGTCACTTTGTGCCGCGCCTTCTCACGAGGCTCGAACGCCAGGCCGACAATGCCGACCAGAACGTCGCCGACATACGCGCCGAGCAAACGGTCCAACGCACCGTCCAGGCGTTTTTGCCACCAACTCAACGGCATCGAAGCGCGCTCCGCGACGCTGGAGGTGAACGCCTGGGGGTACACCTCATAGGCCTCAAGCATCAACGCCCGATACGCCTCGGCGTCGCCGGGCGACAGCGCGCGGATGGTCATGCGCTGCTCGTCAATAGGGTTGGGAGCGATCATCGTCGAGTCCTTGGGGCCGGCAGGTCAGGCCGTGGTGGTCAGCGATGCACGATAGAACGGCAGGATCTGATCACGTGTCAGAGGCGCCAATACCAGGCCACCGTCACCGGTCGGGTCGATCCAGCACACTTCTTCAATTTCGGCGGCTGGGGCCACCGGCCTGTCGATGTGCAACTGGAACATCTCGGCGTGCACGGTGAACCCCGGCTCGTTGGCCGCCGGGGCCGAGAAGCTTCCAAGGTACACGGCGTCGCCGGGCTCGATCCGCATATTCAGCTCTTCGTAGAGTTCACGGGCCAGGGCTTGCACGGGTTGCTCACCGGCATCGATCTTGCCGCCGGGCTGCATGAACGCCTGAGTGCCGCGCTTGCGTACCAGCAGGGTTTGGCCGGCGCTGTCGATCAACACAGCGGCGGCAATACGAATAGTCTTGGACATGAAACGAACGCCTTGAATTGAGAAAAAAGAACAGCCCTCAGGCCTCTTCCGCTTCCTTGATAAACACGCTGTACTTGGCCCCTTCCATGGCCTCGAACGCAATCAGCTTGTCCACCAACGGCAGGTTCAGCACTTTGCCGGCATTGAGCAACAACATGCCGTTGTCGGCATTGAGGTTGCGCGCCAGCACCATACCGGCTTCCAGCTCGCGGGTGGTGAGGACTTTGACCGAAGGATCACCCAGGGTCACATCGCTGAGGAAGGTGGCGCAGGCCTGCACAAAATCCTCAACCAACTCCGGGTCATAAAGCCGCCCGGCGTACTTGCGGATATACAGCAACGCTTCGTCGCTGTTCAGGTGTCGCTCCAGGATCAAGCCCTTTTGCAGCTCGATGAAATCCACGGCCAGTTTCAGCAGCCGCGAGCCCGGCGGGATCGCGTCGCCCTTGAGATGGTCGGGAAACCCCGAGCCGTCCCAACGTTCCTGGTGGTGACGAATGATCCGCGCGGCATCCTTCATCGGTTCCAGGGTCATCAGCAGTGACTCGCTCTGGGTCGGGTACTCGCGGTACAGCGCGCGGTCGGTGCTGTGCAGCTTGTCCGACGGCGACACCATCATGCTGTCGCTCCAGCTCAGCTTGCCGATGTTGTACAGCGCCGCGGCCATGGTCAGGTCGCGAGTGCTGGCTTCGTCTATGGACTGGGCGGCGCAGCACACGCGGATCAGTTCGATCAATGCACGGTTGGTTTGCTTGTCCTTGGGCAGCCGCAGGTTGGCCAGCAACGAAAACACTTCCGTGCCGGTCACGTAGCTGCGCTTGAGTTCGTCGTAGGCCAGGTCGAGCATGTCGGCCGTCTGTTGCAGTTCGGCGGTGCGTGCCGTCACGCGTTTTTCCAACGTGGCGTTCAGCGCTTTGAGCTGATCGTTCTGCTCGCGGGTAAGGCGCTCCAGCCGCTGATGTTCGAGCGACTGCTGCAGAATCAGCTGCAACTCTTCGTCATTCCAGGGTTTGCTGATGTAGCGGTGGATCTGCCCGTCGTTGATCGCCTTGATGATGGTGGTGAGGTCGGCGTAACCGGTGAGCAGGATGCGGCTGGTGCCCGGATACAGGCGGTGCACCTCGGCCAACAGCGTGGCGCCGTCCATGCCGGGCATGCGCGCATCGCTCATCACCAGGTCGATAGGCCGGGCCGCCATGATCTCCAGCGCCTGGGCTCCGCTGGTGGCCAGCACCACGTCATAGGGCTGGCTGCGCAACAGGCGGCGCAGGCTGTTGAGGATGGATTCTTCATCGTCGACCAGCAGAACGGCGGACTTCGTAGCGAGTTGTTCATCCATGGCGACTCTGCCTTCAAATTAAACGACGTTAAGCTCAATTGAACCGCTGTAACATGCAAACGATGTGATTTGACGCCAAGTGGCCGTCGATATCAAGGGAACTCAACTATGCTGCCACATCAGGTGCGCACTCCGTTCAGCTGTAGAACCACGGAAGGAATCGTTATGCCGTCGAGCCTCCAGGCCTTTGAGCTGAACCGCGCCTGCCAGGGCCGGCAGGGAGTGCTCGCTTGAGGAATGCTCCCACTGCCCGTTTCGGCTTTTTTATTGTCGCGTTGTGCCTGGGCAGCGGCGCGCCACTTTCCGCCGCGCCGCTGAACGAGGCGCTCAAGCCCTTGCCGCCGGTACCGATGCTGGACCCGGCCAAAGTTGAGCTGGGGCGCCAATTATTCAACGAGCCGCGCTTATCGGCCAACAACACCTTGTCCTGCGCCAGCTGCCACCGCCTGGCATCCGGTGGCGCCGACACCACGCCGTTCTCGACGGGTTTTGACGGTAAACCCGTGGCGCTCAACACGCCTTCGGTGTTCAACGCCAGCCTGAACTTCAAGCAGTTCTGGAATGGTCGGGCAGACACGCTGGAAGCACAGGTTGAACAGGTGGTCACCAGCCCCGTGGAAATGGGCAGTGACTGGAACACCGTCGTGCAGAACCTGTCGGCCCTGCCCGTCTACCAGAGCGCCTTCAAGCAGACGTACCCCGACGGCCTCAACGCCGCCAACGTGCAAAACGCGCTGGCGACTTACGAGCGCACGCTGATCACGCCCAATTCACGCTTCGATCAGTATTTGCAAGGCAACACCGAGATACTGACCACCCGGGAAAAGTACGGCTACCAGCGCTTCAAGGATTACGGCTGCATCGCCTGCCACCAGGGCGTGAATATCGGCGGCAATATGTTCCAGAAATTCGGTGTGATGGGCGACTACTTCCAGGCGCGCGGCAACCCGCAGGAGTCGGACCTCGGACGTTACCTGCTGACGAAGGACGAAGAGGACCGCCATGTGTTCAAGGTGCCGAGCCTGCGCAACGTGGCCGTCACGGCACCGTATTTCCACGATGCGTCGGCCAAGACCCTGGAAGAGGCGGTGGATGTGATGTTCAAGTATCAACTGGGGCGTAATCCGACCCAGGAAGACAAGGACCTGATTATCCAGTTTCTCAAGACCCTGACCGGCGAATGGGCGGGCAAGCCGCTATGAAACGACTGTCACGCCTGTATCGCCGCCGCGCCAGCCAAGTGTTGCTTGGCCTGATGACGCTGTTGCTGGCCTCCACGCTGGTGTTTTTGTACCTCAAGTCTTCCCGCGACCAGACGGCCACCTATACCCAGTCGCGGGACCTGATCCGCCAGCTCCTGCAGCTCAATGCCCAATGGGACAGCGAAGTGCTCAAGGCGCGGATCGCGATTACTCATAACTACGATCCGCTGGTCACGCCCCTGACGCAAATGACCCGGATCGGGGCTGAACTGGACAGGCGCGCCACCTACCACAGCGCCACCGACCTGCCGGGTTGGCAAGCCAGCCAGACGGCGTATCAGCTGGCCATTCAGGAAAAAGCCCGGCTGGTGGACCAGTTCAAATCCCACAACGCGGTGTTACGTAACTCACTGGCGTTTTTGCCGACCGCCGAAGATGACATCCAGGCCCTGTTCAACAACATTGACGATGAAGGCCGGCTGCAATTGCAAGACGTGGTCACCGACACCTACGACCTGTTGCTCAGCAGCCTGGAGTTCGCCCAGGTCACCAGCGACGAGCGCGCCGCCGATATTCTGGTGGGGCTGGGCAAACTGGCGATCAACAAACAGAGCCTGCCCAGTGAGTTCCAGGCGCCGGTGGATATCCTCAGCAACCATATTTCGCTGATCCTGCGCGAACAGCCCGTGGTCAACAGCCTGCTCGAACGGATTGCCGCCGTGCCCGTGGCCGAGCGCCTCGACGCGCTGACCACCCACCTCAATCAGGACCAGCAGGCCGCCGACCTCATCGACCACCAGTACCACCGCTACCTGCTGGTGTTCTCCACGTTACTGGTGGTGCTGCTGCTTTACCTGGCCGTGCGCCTGCTGCGCAGTTTCGCCGAGATCAACCGCGTCAATCGCGCCTTGCAATCGGCCAACGAAACCCTGGAACAACGGGTGGAACGGCGCACGCAACAACTCAGGGACGCCCAGAGCGAGTTGCTGGACAGCGCCCGTCAGGCGGGCATGGCCGAGATCGCCACCAATGTGCTGCACAATGTCGGCAACGTGCTCAACAGCGTGAATATTTCCGCGGAACTGGTCAGCCGCACACTGCGCAGCAGCAAGGCCCTGGGCCTGGGCAAAGCCATGCAATTGCTCAACGCCCATCAGGGCGACCTGGGCACTTTTCTCACCGAGGATGAAAAAGGCAAATTGCTCCCGGCTTACCTCAACCAACTGGTGGAGGCGATTGCCATCGAACAGCAAGGCATGAGCGATGAGCTCAAGCAACTGAGCAAAAGCATCGATCACATCAAAGACATCGTCTCGACCCAGCAATCCTATGCCGGCGCTTCCACACTGCTGGAGCCCCTGGATATCGGCGCGTTGATGGACGATGCCCTGCGCATGAACGCCGGCGCGCTGAGCCGTCACCACGTCACGGTGGTCAAGACGTACGCGCCGGTGCCGCCGATTCTGGGGGACAAACACCGGCTGCTGCTGATCATGGTCAACCTGATCAGCAACGCCAAGCAAGCCATGTCCCATCTGTCCGAGCGGGCACGGCAAATGACCCTGACGGTCGAACGCACAGGTGACGATACGCTTAAGATCAGTGTGAAGGACGACGGCGAAGGCATACCGGCCGAGAACATGACGCGGATCTTCACCCACGGGTTTACCACCCGCAAGGAAGGCCACGGTTTCGGCCTGCACAGCTGCGCCCTCGCCGCCGTGCAAATGAATGGCCAGCTCACCGCTCACAGCGAAGGGCCAGGCCTTGGCGCGGTGTTCACCTTGACGATCCCTTTGACCATTGCCGGAAGTCCCCCATGAACCAGCCTCCCAACCGGCGCATCCTGCTGATTGATGACACACCGTCCATTCATGAGGATTTCCGCAAAATCCTGATGCCCAGCGTGGAAACCAACCAGGCGCTGGACGATATGGAGGCGGCGCTGTTCGGCGACACCGCCAAACCGCAGGCCCAGACGTTCGAACTGCATTGTGCCTATGGCGGCGAAGAAGGCCTGGGCCTGCTGAGCACCGCCATGGCGGAGCAACGCCCTTACGCGCTGGCCTTCGTTGACATGCGCATGCCCCAAGGCTGGGATGGTGCGAAGACCATCGAGCAACTGTGGAAGG
Source organism: Pseudomonas sp. (assembly GCF_030147005.1). GTDB lineage: Bacteria > Pseudomonadota > Gammaproteobacteria > Pseudomonadales > Pseudomonadaceae > Aquipseudomonas. The sequence goes on along the minus strand of NZ_JASLAW010000134.1, from coordinate 16,022 downwards.
TCGCTCCTGAGCTGCAAGTGGTGGTATGCACCGCGTACTCGGATTATTCCTGGGACGAGCTGCTGTCGCGCCTGAACGCCTATGACCGGTTGCTGATCCTGAAGAAACCGTTCGACAACATCGAAGTCCAGCAAATGGCCAACACCCTGGCCAATAAATGGGACATGGCCCGGCGTGCGTCGCTGCAAAGGTTGCAGCTGGAACAACTGGTGGAACAACGCACCCAGGCGTTGCAATTGGAAATCAACGAGCGCAAGCAGCTGGAAAGCCAGTTGGTGCAGTCCGAGAAACTCGCGTCACTGGGGCAACTCGCGGCCGGCGTCGCCCACGAGATCAACAACCCGGTGGGCTTCATTTCATCCAACCTGAGTACCCTCGACAGCTACTTCAACCAGCTGCAACAGATGCTGGAGGCTTATCGACACAGCGAAGCGCTGATCCCGGCGCAGGACCAGCGCGAGCGGCTTGAAGCATTGCGCACAGACCTGGAACTGGACTTTCTCAAGGAAGACATTCCGGTGCTGATCCGCGAATCCAAGGACGGCATCGGCCGCGTGGTACAGATCGTCAAGGACCTGAAAAACTTCTCGCGGGTGGATAACGACCAGACCTGGCAGTTCGCCAACCTGCAGCACGGCATCGATTCGACGCTGAACATTGTCGCCAGCGAACTCAAGTACAAGGCCGATGTGGTCAAGCACTACACGCCACTGCCGGAAATCGAATGCCTGGCCTCGCAGCTCAACCAGGTGGTGATGAACCTGGTGATCAACGCCGCCCAGGCCGTGGGGCCGGAGCGCGGCACCATCACCATCAGCAACGGCGTGGACGGCGAAACCATTTGGTTGGAAGTTGCGGACAACGGCTGCGGCATTGCCCCCGACACGCTGCAGAAGATTTTCGACCCGTTCTTCACCACCAAGCCGGTGGGCGAAGGCACCGGGCTGGGCCTGTCATTGTCTTACGGCATCGTCAAGAAACACGGCGGGACTATTTCGGTCAGCAGTGAGGTGGGCAAGAGCACGACGTTTCGGGTGGTGCTGCCGATTCGGCAGACGGCGGCGTAGGGCACGCCGCCGACGCATGCTCATTCCTCGGCTTTTTTGGGGCTGGAGCCAAACGAGGCGAAACGCTTGTTGAACCCGGCAATCCGACCTTCGACCTGGGTCTTGCGTTGCTGGCCGGTGTAGATCGGGTGCGAGGCGCTCGAGACGTCCAGCGGGATGTACGGGTAGGTGCTGCCATCGCTGTGTTTATGGGTGCGGTCGCTGTCGGCGGTGGAGCCGATCAGGAAGAACACATCGGCGGCGGTGTCATGGAACAGCACAGTGCGGTAGTCGGGATGGATACCAGCTTTCATAAGGCCTCCGGGGCGTATGGGTGAACTTTATGCGTTATACAGTAACACAAATCATGCACCCAAACGAGAACCGATTGCAATAAGCATAGGCCGCACGCTTCTATCGCGCAGTGTGAAAGCGTCTGTGAGCAAGCTGCGTATCAAGCCCCCAGCGCCGTTTTGGGCTGACGCAACGTCGCGGCCAGGTTTAACAAGCCGGTACCTTCACGCAGCGCTTTCTTGACGGACTCGGGCGTGGCTTCGTTCTTTATCACCGCACCGACGTAGCCCTTGGCGACAGCCTTGTAATTCCCGGTCGACGCACCGAGAAGCGCCGTGTCAAAACCGTCTTCGCGGGTTTTATGAACCCCGTCCAGCGCCCCGCTGATGGCGCCATCAAGGCCCGGCTTAGCCTTTGCAGCCCCCAGCAACACGTTGCTCATGCCTGGAATAAACCACAGGTTCTTGCCCACCTCAGCGGCAAACCGCTGAGCTTTTCCCGGTTGGGCGTCGGTGCGGCCCGTGTGCACAGCGTCGTGGTGGGCGGGTCTGAGCCGATGCTCTGGTTGAGCGACAGACTGCTCACGTCCCATCGCTCGGGACGGGCCTTGGTCGATGAGGGGAACGGCGGAAACAGCAGACGTGATCAGCATGAGCGATGACTCCAAGTACATGAATAGAGCGGGCGTCCTGCACGATAGTGGCCGCCTTTGGCCGAACGGTTCCATAGCCGCGCCGCCGCGAATGCCGCCCGAGAGCCATCGCGCCTTGTCCGCTGTTTTGTTACAGGCGCAGAATGCCGGATCGACCTCAAGAGTCCGAACCAAGGAAAACCGCATGAGCCTGTCGTTACTAAGCCGTTACGCTTTCTTTGCCGTATGCCTCCTATTCACCCTCGCCAGCCTGCCCTTTCTCCAACATGAATGGCTCTGGCCTATCACGACAGTCACCGGCATCCTCAGCCTGATCGGCATTTTCGATCTGCTGCAAAGCCCCCACGCGGTGCGCCGCAATTACCCGATCCTGGGCAACATCCGTTACCTGGTGGAAGCCATCCGCCCGGAAATCCGCCAGTACCTGCTCGAATCCGACAGCGATGCCCTGCCCTTCTCCCGGGCGCAACGTTCACTGGTGTATTCGCGCGCCAAGAACGAAACCGCCGACAAACCCTTCGGCACCTTGATCGACGTCTACCAGTCCGGCTTCGAGTTCATCGGCCACTCCATGCGGCCCGCACCGTTGAGCGACCCCAGCGCGTTTCGCGTGATAGTCGGCGGGCCCCAGTGCACGCAGCCGTATTCGGCCTCGGTGTTCAATATCTCGGCGATGAGTTTTGGCTCGTTGAGCGCCAACGCCATCCGCGCGCTCAACCAGGGCGCCAAACTCGGCAACTTCGCCCATGACACCGGCGAAGGCAGCATCAGCCCCTACCACCGCGAACACGGCGGCGACCTCACTTGGGAGCTGGGGAGCGGTTACTTCGGCTGCCGCACCCGTGACGGCCGCTTCGACCCGGAACGCTTTGCCGCGCAGGCGCAAAATCCGCAGGTGCGCATGATCGAAATCAAGATGAGTCAGGGCGCCAAACCCGGCCATGGCGGGATTTTGCCCAAGCATAAAGTCACCCAGGAAATCGCCGACACCCGCGGCATCATGATGGGCGAGGACTGTGTTTCGCCGTCACGCCACAGCGCGTTTTCCACACCGATCGAAATGATGCAATTCATCGCCCGGTTACGTGAACTGTCCGGCGGTAAACCGGTGGGGTTCAAGTTCTGCCTGGGCCACCCGTGGGAGTTCATGGGCATTGCAAAAGCCATGCTCGAAACCGGCATCCTTCCGGACTTTATCGTGGTCGACGGCAAGGAAGGCGGTACCGGCGCCGCACCGGTGGAGTTCACCGACCACATCGGCGTGCCGCTGCGTGAGGGCCTGCTGTTCGTGCACAACACCCTTGTGGGCCTGAACCTGCGCGACAAAATCAAACTCGGCGCCAGCGGCAAGATCGTCAGCGCGTTCGATATCGCAAGCGTGTTGGCCATCGGCGCCGACTGGGCCAACTCGGCGCGCGGCTTTATGTTCGCTATCGGCTGCATTCAGTCGCAGTCTTGTCACACCAACAAATGCCCGACCGGCGTCGCCACTCAAGACCCACTGCGCCAACGTGCGCTGGTGGTGCCGGACAAGGCCCAGCGCGTGTTCAACTTCCACCGCAACACCCTCCACGCCCTGGCCGAAATGCTCGCCGCCGCAGGGCTGGATCATCCGTCGCAGCTGTCGGCCAAACATCTGGTACGACGCATGTCGGCAACCGAGATCAAGTTGTTCTCGCAGTTGCATGTGTTCTTGAAGCCCGGCGAATTGCTCAGCGGTGAGGTGAACGGCGAGTTTTATTCGCGCATGTGGCAGATGGCGCGGGCGGATAGTTTTGAGGCGCATGCGGCGGCTTGACACGTATGGCTAACACTTATATAGCCGCGAGGCAGGTAATATATATCGGCGCTGACCCTAAGGACCTCACAGAGGCACATAGGGGTCAGCGCCGTCAGGGAACGCAGTTATAACGCATGGTAAATGAGCGCCGGCCTTATCACGACCGGACTGCTCAGTTAGCGTTATAGTCCTCCGGCCCAAAAGAGTCCTTGATGACAATAAAAACTTGCCCGCCACGCGAGCAAATTGAATAAAACTTCCTATCCAACACCGGCGTTTCATTCTCGGCATTGACAGAGGCTTCAAACACTTCATGCGCTCCATACACCACATTATTAATTCCGAATCGAGGTAGAAAATGCGGATGCAGCAGCATATTGTACTCACTCAATATATATCTTAACAACGGCATATGAGTCATGGCCGCATGCCCCCTTGGCGACCAATTATCATTGACGGCCGCCCCTATAAAATAAAATTTATTCACCGTTCGTAGCGCGTCATGCGAAATTAAATCATAAGCTATATACTGCGCGAGCGCCGACTCGAACTCTTTTCTGGCGACAATGACTTGCCCATACATATAACCGAAAGAATACATGAATAAAACAGGCACTACCAACGCCCATCGCAGGCGTGTATGCATGCGACCCAACACTTCATAATTCAACATCATCAAAAAAACCAACACGGCTGAAAAAGCAATGTAGTTTCGCGCATCCAGATTACGTTCTGTTAAAAACAGCATCATCCCCGGCACGAGTAGAACCAACATAGGCACACCCAACAAACAGAGCATGATGACAACACACTTCCCCAGCCACCCGCCTTCGATTACGAGAATATTTTTGATAAAAAGCACGTACCCTACTGACGCAATAGCCAATACCGCCACGCAAAGCCAGGCATTCCCAGGCACCACTAACAAACTTATTTTATCCATCGAAAACACAAATTTTTGAGCCACCTCGTCAAACCAATGCCCGTCGAAGCGGGCGAAATGCCCGCGGCGGCTGGTTGACAATTGATAGGCGGTCAGAAAGTAGATCAATCCGCCACCTAAAATTTGTGCAGACCTCTGACACAGCAGCAGCAATATTGCGTGTACTGCCATCTTGTTTTTTACACAAAGATAGAATTCCACGATACAGAGCCCAACAAACAAGGCCAGTGTCAGCTGATAAAGACTGAGTGTCACCGCGAGCAGCAAGGCCACGGCACTGCACCGAGCGGCAACCTTTTCGACTTTACAGGTAATTGCATAGATGACGGCAACCACGGCAAGGACCATCGCTGGCCCATCATATTGATAGGTCAAGTTACCGAGAAAAAAAGGATTACAGAGTACCGGTAGAACAATTAGACAACTGGATGCGAAAGGCGCGGAAAAATACCAAAACGTCAGTCGAGTCATGGCGATCGCAAGCAGTGCGATGGAAAACAGCAAGGGCAGTGGAAATACGTTTACCGTCCCGCCACCGAAGGTAAATACCTCATGCAACCATTCAATTAGAATACGGCCCTGTTCGCCCCAATCATCTCTAACAACCAATAGTGAACGCCAATTATCGTCTATATAGGCATAATCTGCATGAACAATCGGATAGACATAAACGAACGAGAGCACTAGAAAAAAGCCGAGTACTTCATGTCGGCTCAGTGCCTTATCACTCCACTTCATAGTGATTTCCTTTTTCAACACTGTCGGCACACCGGTTCACAACCCCCCTTACCACGTACCGCGGCCGATGCTTCGTTTCCATATAAATCCGCCCCACATACTCCCCCAGTACCCCAATCCCAATCAGTTGCACCCCACCTAAAAACAAGATCGCCGTCATCAGCGACGGATACCCCGGCAGATCATTGCCAAATAACACTTTGTCCACGATCAGATACCCGGCATACACCAACGCCAACAACGATATTCCCCCGCCGATATAACTCCACAATCGCAGCGGCAATGTACTGAACGAGGTGATGCCATCCAGCGCCAGGTTCCACAGTTTCCAGCTATTGAACTTGCTCTGCCCGGCCGTTCTGGGGGCGCGGTCATATTCAACGATGGCAACCGTGAACCCTGCCCACGACAGCACGCCTTTCATGAACAGTTGCTGTTCCGGCAGGGTCTTGATGACGTCCACGACCTTGCGGTCCATCAATCGAAAGTCACCGACGTTTTCTTCGATATGGGTGTAGGCGATAAGATTGAGCAGGCGATAGAACAGCAATGCACTGCGGCGCTTGAGGTAGCCGTCGCTGGAGCGATCACGTCGCTTGGCCAGCACCACATCGGCGCCCTGGCACCACTCGGCGATCAGTTGCGGGACCACGCCCACCGGGTCTTGCAGGTCCACATCCATAGGCACGACTGCATCACCCGTGGCGTATTCCAGCCCGGCGAACAAGGCGGCCTCTTTGCCAAAATTGCGTGACAAGTTGATCAGGACCACGTCGCGGTCGGCTATCGCAAGCGCCTCGACGGCCTTGGCGGTGCCGTCGGTGCTGCCATCGTTGATGAACACAATCTCAAGGGTATGGGTTTGCAACGATGGCTCTTGCCGAACCGCGCGATAAAACCCGGTTACGGTCTGTTCCTCATTGAACAGAGGCACCACCAGCGAGATTTTCATTGGCTACGCTCGGCAAACACCACCCACCGTGACAGCAGAAAACCGCACACCAGGCTGACCAGCGAAAAAACCACTACGGTTACGATTCCCGGCATGCGCAAATAATCGCCCAGCGCGCCCACCCCCAGGCTCAACCCGCCCAGGCAGCTCATGAACAGTAGGTAGCGGCCGAAGGAGGCCGGCATGGCAAACGTGAAGAGTGCATTCATATAAAAAGAGAAAGACGCCGCCACGCAGAATGCCAGCAAATTACTCAACGCCTGGCTCAACTCAAAGGCTGCGCGAAGTAAAAAAAACAGCTGCCAATGGATCACCGTATTGGCGATACCAATCAATGCGTAGCAGGTAAAACCTTTCCATAGCCGGGGCATACCGTCGTCCTTTTGCAGTGACCCCGCTAGCAAGCCACTACGTGCCTGTTGCGTCTACTGTCAGAATTAACAGGTGCCCCCCACGTACAACTGAGACATTCAGTAATATCCAACTTTTGCATTTGCTTACAAATACCGCCAACCTGCGCCCGCCCGACGTGCGGCGTACGACAACGCGCGCACTTGCCAATCTCACTTAACAATTTGTTCAAGAGCCCGCAGCCATGCTGAACGGACGCGACCCGCGCATCGATTTTTTTCGGGGCCTGGCGTTGATCTTCATTTTCTGGGATCACGTGCCCCACAACCCTCTGGCCAATGTCACTGTGCAGAACTTCGGGTTCAGTGACGCCGCCGAAATCTTCGTCTTTCTGGCCGGCTACGCGGCGGTGCTGGCATACGGCAAGATCCTGCAGCGTGACGGCTATCTCATCGCCTGTTTGAAAATCCTGCGCCGGGTGTGGACGCTCTACGTGGTGCACATTTTCCTGCTGGCGCTGTTGATGGGCATCGTGATTTTCGCCAACAGCCATATTGAAACCCGCGACCTGGTGCAGGAGATGGGCCTGGAGTATTTCCTCAACAATACCCAGCAGGCCTTGGTCGATGAGTTGCTGCTGCGGTTCAAACCGAACCTGACCGACCCGTTGCCGCTGTACATCGTGCTGATTCTCAGCCTGCCGCTCACGCTGCCATTGCTGTTGCGTGTACCGAAGGTCACGGTGGGCATTTCGCTGGCGGTATACCTGCTGGCGCCCTGGCAGGGCTGGAACCTGCCGGCCAGCAACGGCGGGGTCTGGTACTTCAACCCGATAACCTGGCAGTGCCTGTTTATCCTCGGCGGCGCTGCGGCCTTGCGTTCGGCGCGCCCCGTTGAACAGCGGCCTGTGTTGCGTCAACCGTTGTTTGTAGCGGCTGCGGCTTATGTGCTGACGAGCTGCGTGATCACCCTCTCGTGGCGCTGGCCCGAGGTGCACGATGCGTGGATGCCGAGCCTGATCGGCGAATGGCTGTACCCCATCAGCAAGACCGATCTGTCACCCGTGCGCTTGCTGCACTTCCTGGCCCTGGCCTACGTCTGCGCAAAATTGCTCCCCGGTGTCGGCTGGACGCAACACTGGTCGGCACGGCAACTGGCGCGGATGGGGCGCTACTCCCTGGAAGTGTTTTGCCTGGGTGTCGTGCTGGCGCCGTTGGCGGACATGGTAAACGCCCTGACCGGCGATACCGTCGCCATGCGGATACTCACCGCGCTGGCGGGGGCCGCCGTAATGAGCCTGTTTGCCGCGTGGCTGGAGTTCAATAAGCAATTGGACCGGCGCAGAGCCCTTGCGGCCCCGCCCCTCGCGACTTAGTGGATGCCCCCGTTGCAAAAAACTGGGAGCGGGCTTGCTCGCTCCCAATTTCCGGATCCGGTACGGCCTCAGGGGTCAGGGGTCAGGGGTCAGGCTTCGGAGCGCACCGCCACGTTGGTTGGCTGCAACTTGAACACGTAGAACCACACCGTCAACAACACCAGAAACGCCGGCCCCACATACAGCGCCACGCGGGTATCCGGGAAGTACGCCATCAGGCCCACCACCAGCACCAGGAACGCCAGCGCCAGGTAGGAACTGACCGGGTACAGCCACATGCGGTACTTGAGGCCCGCCTGCTCGGCCGGGCTCAGGCCTTTACGGAATTTGAGCTGCGCCAGCAGGATCATCAGCCAGGTCCAGATCGCGCCGAAGGTCGCAATGGAGGTGACCCACACGAACACCTGATCCGGCACCAGATAGTTGAGCAGCACACCCAGCAGCAGGGCAAAGATCGACAGCAGCAGCGCTTTACGCGGCACGCCGTTGCTCGATGTAGTGCCGAACGTCGCGGGCGCCTGGCCGTTCTGCGCCAGGCTGTAGAGCATGCGCCCGGTGCTGAAGATGCCGCCGTTGCACGAAGACAGCGCGGCGGTGATCACCACGAAGTTAATGATGCCCGCAGCGGTCTTGATACCCAGGCGCTCGAACGTCATCACGAACGGGCTGCCCTGGGTGCCGATTTCATTCCAGGGGTAGATCGACAGGATGACGAACAATGCGCCCACGTAGAACAGCAGGATGCGCCAGAACACCGAGCCGATGGCGCTGGGGATGGTCTTCTGCGGGTTGCGCGCTTCACCGGCGGTGAGGCCGATCATCTCCACGCCCAGGTAGGCGAACATCACCATCTGCAATGACATCAACACGCCTTGCACGCCGTTGGGCATGAAGCCGCCATGGGCCCACAGGTTGGAAATGCCCAGTGCCACGCCGTCATTGCCGAAACCGAACGCAATGATGCCGACGCCGCCAATCACCATGGCGATGATGGTGACGATCTTGATCAGCGCGAACCAAAACTCGAACTCACCGAAGGCTTTGACCGCGATCAGGTTGATGGTGCCCATGCTGATCAACGCCGCCAGGGCCCAGATCCAGCGCGGGGTGTCGGGGAACCAGACGCCCATGTATACCGCCACGGCGGTAATTTCCGCGATGCAGGTCACCAACCACAGGAACCAGTAGTTCCAACCGGTCAAAAAACCTGCCAGAGGGCCGAGGTAGTCCTGGGCGTAGCGGCTGAACGAGCCGGCCACCGGGTTGTGCACGGCCATTTCACCGAGTGCGCGCATGATCACCAGAATCGCCAGGCCGCCGATGATGTACGACAGCATGATCGCAGGGCCGGCCATTTCAATGGCCTTGGCCGAGCCCAGGAACAGGCCGACGCCGATACAGGCGCCCAGCGCCATCAAGCGGATGTGCCGCTCACCCAGTTCACGTTTGAGCGGGCCGCCTTGAGCGTTTTCCTCGTGGGACGTTGAGTTGCCAACGGGCATGGTGTACCACCTTATTTATTTTGGGTGTGACTGCTTTTGTTATAGGAACTGCCTCGTGAGCAGTGCAGCGAAACGCGGGTGAGTATTTCAGAGTATGTCGAAAGCGTCATGCCCTTATCTCATCGGTTTGCCTGCATGCAAGCCTCTGGCCCAAGGCTTTCAGCACGTATCGAGATAAGCCATGGCCATTGCGGAAAGGTCGCAATGCCGTCGCGCGCTCCCCAGGGGCAGGATAAAGCGAGCGATTGTCAGCCAGACAATCACCCGCAACGGAATCTCATGGATGACCCATCTCAACACCCCCAACGATGCACCCACGCCCCAGCCCGAGCCCGACCTGCAAACCCTCCTCGACCCAGGCCGCGAGCAACGCCTGGAGGGCGACCGACAGATGATCCAGGCGCTGATCAAGCACCTGGAAACCCATTGGGACACGCCGACCGACCTGCTGGACATCGCCCCCCAATGCTCCCTGCACTGCTGGCTGCAACTTTACTTCCAGGCGCTTGACCGCCCCCGTCTACTGGCCTGGGCCGAGCGCCAAGCGGTGCCCCTGGCCGACATGACCTTGCGCAACGGCGAGCTGTTCGCCAAGGACGCGCTCACGCCCGGCGTCAGCCTGGATGACGCCAGCGGCTGGCGGCGCCTGGCACCGCCGATTGTGAACATCGCCCAAGTCATCGACCCCGATGCCATCGGGCTGCCCTGCCCGGCACTCAAGGATGCCAACCTGGCCCTGCAATTGAGCGCCCGCCAGATACTGCGGTTCTACGGCTACCCACACCCGCAACAGCGCGTGCAGCGTGGCGCGGTAATCGAGGACATGCAGCGTCTCCAGTCTTTTTGCGAGCGCGCCGCCCCTTGCCTCCTGGCCACTGCCTTCGAGCAATCGAATCAGGACCTTCACGACCTGGCCAAGTACTTGCTGGGCCAACTCAGCGCGGCGGACCTGGCAAAAACCGCGTTCAGCCCGCGCACCTTGCAGCAGGCACGGTGGGCATTCACCTCGCACTCGTTTTGCGCAAACGCACTGAATACCGCCGCGAGCTTGCTCAAGGGCATCACCGAACACCCGCGCTTCGCGGCGCTGGAGCAGACCCTCGAGCTGCAACCCGACACCTATGAATTTGACCCGACCACCCAAACCATCAGTGCCACAAACTCTGACCAGACACGTGTGAGCCTCACCCAGCAACAACTGGCCAGCCTGGCGCTGGACGACCAGCTTGAGCGCCTGAACGCCAGTGCCAGCCGCTTGAACCTGCCCATCCCCATCGACGCCAAATTGAGCCTGGCGCAGTGGCTTGAACTGTATGACTTCGACGTGCCGCAAACGCGCGACGCCGTGTGGGACCTGATTGAACAACTGGCCGCCAGTGAACCCGAGCCCATCCCCCCAGCCTGCGACCTGGCCAACGCCGATATCGCCTTGCTGCACCTGCGCCAACAACTGACCGGCGCCCATGATCGCGACACCTTGTCCACCACGCTGGGCGGCCTGATCGCCGAGGAAACACGCGCACCGTTGTCGGCCGGCCACCCGGTCATCTTGCATGACACCGCGCTCAGCCATCCGGCCCTCACGCTTTTCGCACCGCGCAAACAGACCAACCTCAAACACGGGTTGCAGCGCTATAACCTCAACATGCCGCTGGATGAGTACGCCGCACAAAAAACCCGGCACCAGTTGGAAACCAACCCGCCAGTCTCGCCCAGGCTGGGCAACTACTGGGCCGCTCTGGGCCTGCCCCAGTCCGGCGCGCTGACGCTCAGCGCCGAGCAACGCGCCACGGTCATCCAGACCAGCGGCGCTTTACGCCCCAGGCCCAATAAGGGCCTGCTCGATCTGTTAGGCGCCGAGCGCTTGGCCAAGCAAGCCACCCCGGCCCAGGCCGATGGGCTGCTGAACGCCCTGCTGGCGAGCCCCGCCGCACAAAAACTCGCAGACCAGTTGATCGCCGCCGTGCAGTGGTACGGCCACGCGCCCGATGAAACCAGCAACCGCGCAAGCCGCGACGCGCTGGTGTTGGCCGCGTTGATCCTCGACCTTGATCCGCAGGCCGGCCTGACGCGCTACCGGGTCGCCGGCCTCGACCTCAACCATCGCGACTACTGGGGCTGGTCCTATCAACAACTGCGCACCGCCATCGAATTGCACCTGATCGACACCGGCGCCGCCACCGCCGCAACCACGGCCCTGGTCGCGCACATACTGCTGGCCGGTATCGCCCCGGAATTTCTGGTGCAGGATATTCCCGACTCGCTGTACTTCATGAGTTCCCACGCCTGGATGCTCTTCAAGCAAGGCGTGATGCTGGCCGAAGCGCTTGCCGTGGGGTCATCCAGGCACCTCACGTTCAGCGACGTGATGACCCTGGCCACCCAGACCTCGGACGCGGACGCGCAAACGCAATGGCGCGAACACTACGCCACCAGCAGCCTGATCGACTGGGCGGTTGCCCAGGGCGAACTGCAACCTGCCGCGCAAGAGACGGCCTATCGGCTGGATCAGATCGAGGCGGTCAAAACAACCCTCGCCACCCGCATCGACAGCCTGCGAGAAGCCTCGACACTCTTCACCATCCCGCTCACCACGCGCCGCAGCCTCGCCCTGCAAGACCTTGAAAGAGTGTTCCCCGGCAACCGCTGGCTGACCTTTGCGGGCCTGCAATGGGGCACCGGCCCGCAACGGCTGCCCTCCTTTCAACCAATGCCCTTCGCGAACCTGCAATCGCTGGTGGACCTGCACATGAGCGGTCGCCTGCAACCGTTCGCCGAGCAATGGCGTACCTCCTGGAAGGGCTTCGATCTGGCAAAGATGAAGCCGCACTTCGCCAAACTGGCGGACATCAACAGGTTGTTCAAGACGACTTCCGAAACCCGCATACAACAACTCAAAAAGGCTTACACCTACATCGTCCGATACCTGCTGGCACAGCTGCCACTGGCCGATCGCTCGAACCTGCAAGAAGGCGTCGTGCAACTGTTGGTGGTGCGCCGGCCGTCGAAGAAGCCGCCGGCCGAACAGACACCGGAAGAAAAAATGGCCCGAACCGGCAGGTTCGGCTTCATCCTGCGCTGCGAGGTTTTTCACAACGTTCATTACTACGAACTGTTTGCGCTGCGAAACCTGGTGTTCAAAAACACCGATTTACCGGCCAACCTCACACTGGGCGGCGAGCCCTTCAAAGTCACCACCGGCACCCTGCGCAGCCCGTTGCCGACCAGCCTGCTGTACCTGGGCACCTCGCTTGCCATTGACGAACAGGCTTACCTCACAGGCAGCCCGCCACGGCCGGACCAGCACTCCACGGTGGTCGTGGACAAGCTGTGGCAGTTCGACCCGGCCCCGGCGCTTGCCGCGCCGCTGGCCTTCGACTCGCCCAGAAGCCGCAGCCTGGCGAGCACCATCGTCGACCAGCATTTTTTCCTCGACATCGACCCGTTGCTGGCAGAGGCCAAGGGGTCGACGCTGCTGGAGGAGCGCGAAAAAAACGCCGAGGCCTTGTACCAGGCGCTCCTCAATCTCATTCCTTTCTGGTCCTGCGGCAAGGACCTGGCCTCGGGCGATACCCGGCGCCAGGTGGAAGGCGCCTGGGGCTGTTTCCTCGACACGATCGGCTTGTTCATGCCCACCAAGGGCCTGCTGATCGGTGGCCTGAGCCGCCTGAAAAATGTCGCCCCAACCTACGTAAAACTGCTGCAACTGAGCAAGCTCAGTGCGCGTTACCTGAACGATACGCTCAACCCGCTGGAGTTCGTGCCATCGCTGGTGCGCCTGACCCGGTTTGGCCTGATACGCCTGAACCAGTCCGGCCGACTCGCATTGGCGCAAGCCCTGCGCAGCGCGCGGCACACGCTCGCACCGGACACCGCCTTTCAGTACCTGCGCCTGCCCGGCCGGGCCGACGTAGGCCCGGCCACTTTGACGCGCGCCGACGCATTGACCGACGTGTTGGTCATCAACCGCCTGGATACCTGGCACGCCTTCGATCCGTACAGCGCCAGGCCCTACGGCCCCGCACTGCTCGACTTTCGCCTCAAGAACGCCATTGAAGTCACCCCGTTCAGTGCCGCGGACGGCTACAAAGCCCTGGTCGCAGAACCGTATTTCGACACGCCGCCGCTGCTTATTCAGCGCTCCAACGCCACCGACCTGGTCACACGGGAGCGCGTGTGGCGCCTGCGCCATGACCATCTCGATCATCTGGACGACCTGAACTCTCCGGCCTTTGTCGGGCTCACCGATGAATTTGAGTACAGCTGCCCCTCCGGCAGGCCGGCGCGCAGCCCGATCCCGCTGATCTGTTTCACCAAAAAAATTCATGTGCACCATCATTCGATCGAGAAGCGCCGCGTGCAGGCGCTGGAGCACATCCGACTGATTCCCGCCCCGCTGCCACTGACGGGCAAACGCAAACTGGTGATCAACCGCTGCGTGTACGACGTCTCCCCGTACGGCACGGAGTTCAGATTGATAGCGCTGCCCCAGTTGCCACCGCTGCGCTATAAACCCGTGGCCAGCGGCAAGGTGCTCGACGAGCCCGAGTTTGGTATGCCCAACTTCCAGCGCGACAGCCTGCTGGACACTCAAAGTGTCGCCGTCAAACTCAACGGTATCGTCGATGGCATTGACGATAAGCGCACCCTGCGCGGGCTGATGGTCGACCTCACGGCGCCGAGCGTCGCCGTGGGCACGCACTTGGTGGTCGAGGCCGACGTGGGGGTTTTCTATAAAGCCATGGGTGTTCCCGGGGAACTGGAGGACATGCAATTGCACCTGCTGGACTTCAGCAAGGGCGGCGACCACAAGGCTTTGATCAATGGCTACGCCGAGCTGAAAAACCGCTTCCTGCAGGCTGGCGGATTTATTCGCGACCAACCGCTGGTGGCGCTGCCGACCCTGGAAACGCTGTACGGACAGTTGGCCCGTCGCGGCTTTTCCGAGGAAACGGTGGCGATGATCCGGGTCAAGGGCAACACACTGACCAAACTCAAACAACGGGAGTTGCTGCTCCACGCTTCCTCGGAAGGGCGCCGCCTGGACATCCATGTCGTCTCCCACCCCATCAGGATTGAATTCTGGGCGCCCCAACCCACCGCCCACCTGGGCGTCAGTCAGCTCAATCAATACCTGGCCGAACGCGCCAACATCAGCACCCTGGCGAGGGTGGACAGAACCGGGATCGGATCGGCCAACATCACAGGGGCCACGCGCGACGAGGCCCTTCGCATGCAGGTCGCCAGGCCCGTGGTGATGTGGGAATACAGCATGATCGAACGCCCCAGCTACACCGAGGTTATTCTCAGGACCGGCGCCGGCAATTGCGACCAGTTGGCCCACGTGGCGCTTGAGCACGTGCACGCCAATGACGGTGCGGCGCAGTTGTGGGGAACGCTGCCGCCCGCCCATGCGTTCGTGGTCGTGGGCACCCCGCCGCCAGGCGTTCCCAACACGTTGGACTTCAGCGAGGCGCACTGGGCGGATTTGTGGATTTGCGATCCGTGGACGTCAATTGTGTGCCCGGCGCAAGACTATATGAGGCAGCTTATTGCCACGATGGAGGTGTGGAATACGCAAAGGCTAACGGTGCTGTTTCACGACGGAACTCGATACCGGTGGGGCCCGGCCAACGATCCGGCTTGGTTGGAGTTGTTGAAAACCAGCGTTAAATATACACGGGATTGAGCGTTTCATCGGGGAGTGGAGCGGGGTGTCAGCCAACCACCCACTGCCTGACACGCCGCCATCGCTGCCTCGCCAAGGCTCGAGAGCTCCCACAGTAAGCAGGCCTCCAAATACAGCCTGCTCACTGTGGGAGAAAGCCTTGAAATACAGCCTGCCAAACGCTGCAAATCCATTGTGAGAACTGCCCTTGAATTGCAGCCTGCCAAACACTGCAAATCCACTGTGAGAGCTGCCCTCGAAATGCAGCCTGCCAAACGCTGCAAATCCACTGTTGGAAGCTGCCCTTGAAATGCAGCCTGCCAAACCCTACAAATCCACTGTGGGAGCTGCCCTTGAAATGCAGCCTGCCAAACCCTGCAAATCCACTGTGGGAGCTGCCCTTGAAATGCAGCCTGCCAAACCCTGCAAATCCACTGTGAGAGCTGCCCTTGAAATGCAGCCTGCCAAGCCCTGCAAATCCACTGTGAGAGCTGCCCTTGAAATGCAGCCTGCCAAACGCTGCAAATCCACTGTGAGAGCTGCCCTTGAATTGCAGCCTGCCAAACGCTGCGAATCCACTGTTGGGAGCTGCCCTTTAAATGCAGCCTGCCAAACGCTGCAAATCCATTGTGAGAGCTGTCCTTGAAATGCAGCCTGCCAAACGCTGCAAATCCACTGTGAGAGCTGCCCTTGAAATGCAGCCTGCCAAACGCTGAAAATC
>NZ_JASLAW010000058.1 GCF_030147005.1 Pseudomonas sp. | reverse complement strand
AGGGCGAGGCGCGCTCGGCGAATACCGGGTCGGTAATCCAGAATTTACCGCGCATTTTCAGCAGCACGGTTGAATGGCCCAGGCGGAACACACTGTGGTCGGGCGCGGCCACCAAGTGTTCACGGGTCAGGGGTTGTACCGGTATGTTGCCCACAGGCCGCGTAGTGCGCGGCTTGTTAAACACCATGTTCCAAAAGATACGCAAGGTCTTGCCAAAGCCACCGTGCGGCACCGGCGCATCGTTATTGAAAGGCCCAGCGTCCCGCTCGGCAGGCGTGAGCGCAGTGGGTGTGCGGTCAAGTCGGGATGAAATCATGGCCATTGCAAAGTGACTCCTGCGTGCGCCCTTAAATTACACTGCACAGTGTAGTTTCTACATTGCAACAAAACCCGGAGCAAGTAAACTACCGAGTGTAATTTCCTATTGAGCCGAACGTCCTCCATGAATGCCTCCCCACGCCTCACCGACCGTAAACGCGAAGCCATTGTGGCGGCGGCCATCGCCGAATTTCGTGAGAACGGTTTCGAGGTCACCAGCATGGACAAGATCGCCGCCACTGCCGGCGTTTCCAAGCGTACGGTTTACAACCACTTCCCCAGTAAAGAAGAGCTATTCGCCGAAATTCTGCACCAACTGTGGGCCAGCAGCGCCGCGCAACTGGATGTGGCGTACAGCAGCGACCAACCACTGCGCGATCAACTGCGCAGGTTGCTGGAAGCAAAAATGAAGATGATGTCGGATGCCAACTTCCTCGACCTGGCGCGCGTGGCCATTGCCGCCACCATTCATTCGCCGGAACGCGCCCAAGACATGGTCAACCGCCTTAGCGAGCGCGAAGAAGGCTTCACCCAGTGGGTGCGAGCCGCCCAGGAAGACGGCCGTTTGAGTGGCAACGACCCGGCGTTTGCAGCCCACCAGATACAAAGCCTGCTCAAGGCCTTCGCATTCTGGCCGCAGATCACCCTTGGCCAACCCACCCTCGACGCAGCGGCCCAGGCCCATGTGATCGAATCGGCAATCGGCCTGTTCCTCGCAGGCTATGAGGTCGGTTCTCACCCCTCTCGCTAAGGCACGCCTGCCTTCAGCGCTGCAGCAACCGCGTTAATGCCAGCGCGATACCGCCGCACATTTCTCGCCTGAGTCGTCCTATAACTTCCCGTCTGAATCTTCCGCCGCCAGCCTGCTGCGATAGCATAATGCCGCCATTGGTCGTCTGATCAGAAATGCGCCTCCCCGCGGGAGAACTTCTGGGCAAGCCGATCACTCTTAAACCGTTGTTCCACCCTTCTGCCAGCACCAGGAAGCTGGCAATGAGCAAGTCAACCGTGCGGCCCAGGTGCCCTACGGGGTCAGGCGCATCTACATGGATTCCTCATACGCATGCCTGCTCGAGCTCCCGAACATGCTATTCAACGCTTACAAAAAAACCATCACTGCCTTGCACCACACCAACGCGCAACAAGCCAGCCTGCTGGACGCGATCGAGAACTCCATGGCGGTTATCGAATTCGACTTGCAAGGCACGGTGCTGCGCGCCAATGACAACTTCTTAAAGACCCTGGGCTATCGCGCCGAGCAGATCCAGGGCCAATCTCATCGAATGTTCTGCACACCGGCGTTCGCCCGCAGTGCGGAGTACAGCCAGCTCTGGACGCAACTGCGCAACGGCCAATTCCAGTCCGGCACGTTTGAACGGGTAGGCGCCAACGGCGAATCGGTGTGGTTGCAAGCCAGTTACAACCCGGTACGCGACGAAGCCGGCCGCGTGATCAAAGTGGTGAAGTACGCGATGGACGTCACCCAGCGCCTGCAGGCCGAAAGTGAAGCCAACGCCAAACTGCAAGCGATCGACCGCGCCATGGCGATGATCGAGTTCAATCTCGATGGCACCATCATCACCGCCAATGCCAACTTCCTGCAGCGCATGGGCTACAGCCTCGCGCAGATTCAGGGCAAACATCACCGCCTGTTCTGCACGCCCGAGCTGGCCAACAGCACTGCCTACAACGAATTCTGGAAGCGCCTGAACCAGGGTGAACTGTTCAACGGCCAGTTCGAACGGGTGGACAAACACGGCAACACGCTGTGGCTCGAGGCCAACTACAACCCGGTGTACGACGCCAGCGGGCGGCTGTGCAAGGTGGTGAAGTTTGCTTCCGACGTCACGGCCCGAGTGCAACAACATGCGGCCGACGCGCAAAGCGCCGCGCAGGCGTATCACCTGTCGCTGAACACCCAGGACATGGCCGAAAAAGGCGCCGAGGTGATTCAGAAAACCGCCACCGGCATGCGCGAAATTGCCGTCGACATTGACGCCTCTTCGCACCTGATCGCCAAGTTGGGCGAGCGTTCGCAACAGATCACCACCATCGTCAATACCATTCGTGGTATCGCTGACCAGACCAACCTGCTGGCCCTCAACGCCGCCATCGAAGCGGCCCGCGCGGGCGAACAGGGCCGTGGCTTTGCGGTGGTCGCCGATGAAGTACGCCAATTGGCGGCGCGTACCAGCGGCTCCACGGCGGAAATCTCCGGGATGATCGCCATGATCCAGGACGAAACCCGTCAGGCCATCGACAGCATGGACGCCACCCGCGACCGTGCGGCCCAGGGCGTTGAGCTGGCCAACCAGGCCGGTACGGTGATCCTGCAAATTCGTGAAGGTACCAGCGAGGCGGTGCAGGCGGTGAGCGCATTTGCCACTGAGCGAGGCAACCGCTGACCGCTTCTTCATGTGCCTGGCCGAGGGCTCGGTCTATAGTGCGTGATGCCTCACGCCACCGACTCGAGCCTGCCATGACCCCGGAAAAACCTGACCCAACCCCTGTCGACCACCTGCGCTTTCACCGCAGCCACGCTCACCTGGCGCCGACCTTTGGCAACGATACCTTTGCCCTCAAGGCCGAAGCCTTTGCGCGGTTCTTTGGCACGCCGACGTTCCTCGGTGCGCAAACCGCCATTGTGGTGCTGTGGGTGGTGTTGAACATAACCGGCATCACCCACTTCGACGTTTACCCGTTCATCCTGCTCAACCTGGCCTTCAGCCTGCAGTCGGCTTACGCCGCGCCGCTGATTTTGCTGGCCCAGACGCGCCAGGCGGCGCGCGACAAAGCCCAGTCCGACGCCGACGCGCAACACCGCGAAGCCCTGGCCACCGCCAACACCGCACGCCAGGCCCAGGCCGCGCAGACCACCCAACAGCTACTGGAGCTGTTGGAGCAAAACACGCGGCTGACGCAAATGACCCAACAGCTGACAGAACGTATCGAAACCCTGACGTGCGAAATGCATGAGCACTTTGTGCGAAAACACTAGCTGCGCAGCCAGCGCACATGTCGCCCCAACTCATCAAACAGGGTCACCACTGAACGCAAGGCCCGGCAATCGGGGCGCGTCAACAGCCACAGCGCCGTGTCATGCCCTGCCAATGCCGGTCCCATCGTTTGCAAGCCATCGTCCATCAGGAAATCCGGCAATGCCGCCACTCCCAGCCCGGCGCGTACCAACCCGGTCACCGACTGCATGCTGTTGCAGCGATAACTGGGCCGCACGCCCGGAAGATGTTCACGGCGCCAGGCCACGGTGGGGTGATCGGGCAAGAAGTCGTCCGGCGCGATCCAGGCCAGGTCGGCCAGCTCACGGCCCGCATGCCGACGGGCATAATCGACGCTGGCGCACACCTGATACGTCACCGTTCCAAGGCAACGTCCGACAAGATGCTCCGGCGGCTTGCGGGTCAGTCGCAGCGCGATATCCGCATCGCGGCGGCTGAGGTTGGCGAAATCGTTGGAGGTGCTCAGCTCCAGGACCAACGCAGGATAATCCGCCATGAACCTGCCCAGAGCCGGGAGCAACAGACCTTGCAGCACCGCGTCGGTGCACGTCAGGCGCACCGTGCCGCTGATCACTTCACCGCCCTGCTCCACCCCAATGCGCGCAGCCTCCAGGGCCTGTTCGGCGTGCTCGGCCTGTTGCGCCAAATGGTTGGCCAGACCGGTGGGCACATAGCCGGCACGGCTTTTTTCAAACAGCGTCTGGCCCAGGGCAGCTTCCAGGCGCCGCACCGCGCGGAACACCGTGGACACATCCACCCGCAGCAACCCCGCGGCCCGTGCCAGGGTGCCACCGCGAACCAGGGCGAGGACCAGCGACAGGTCGGAATAGTCGACTTGATAGTGCGCAGCTGCATTGAGCATGTGGGAAAACGCCAATATTGATTGCGTGAGCGCCAATCTATAGTGCCCGTCAGGACACCACAAGCCATGGGATTCACGATGAACGACGCCCCGCTGCACCTCGCTCTGATCGGCGATTACAACCCTGACGTGCTTGCGCACCAGGCCATTCCCGTGGCGCTGCAACAAGCGGCCCAAAACCTGAAACTGCGCGTTAACGTGCAATGGCTCGACACCGACACCCTCTCCACCGCCTCGCTGTACGGGTTCGACGGTTTCTGGTGCGTGCCCGCCAGCCCTTACCGCGACACCGAAGGCGCACTGCGGGCCATCCGGTTTGCCCGCGAACAGCGGCGGCCTTTCCTCGGCACCTGCGGTGGTTTTCAACACGCGGTGCTCGAATATGCCCGCAACGTGCTGGGCTGGGCGGATGCCGAACACGGCGAATTGGTACCGGACGCCAAACGTGCGGTTATCACGCCATTGCGTTGTGCGCTGGTGGAAGCAAGCGATTCCGTGCACTTGGAGCCCTATACGCGTATCGCCCAAGCCTATGGCAGCCTGGATATCCACGAAGGTTATCGTTGCCGCTACGGTATCAATCCGCAG
>NZ_JASLAW010000106.1 GCF_030147005.1 Pseudomonas sp. | reverse complement strand
GCTGTTCACGGGCCGGGGTACCTTCGCGAGGCTTGTGCTCGCGAGCTGGGCGTTCGCCGCGACTGGTGCTGGCCGATTTTTCCTTGCCCTTGTCCTTGCCTTTGTCTTTACGGCCACCACCACCACCGCCGCCGCCATTTGGACCGTCACCGCGAGGGCCACGGGCATTGCGTGGGTTGCGCACGTCCGGACGTTCACGCACTTCAGGCTTCTCGGCCTCGATGGTGCTGGAATCGAAGCCCATCAGGTCGCCATCGGCGATTTTCTGCTTGGTCATGCGCTCGATGCTTTTGAGCAGTTTCTCTTCGTCCGGCGCGACCAGCGAGATCGCTTCGCCCGAACGGCCGGCCCGGCCAGTACGGCCAATACGGTGCACGTAGTCTTCATCGACGTTCGGCAACTCGAAGTTGACCACGTGGGGCAACTGGTCGATGTCCAGGCCGCGGGCGGCGATGTCGGTGGCAACCAGAATGCGCACTTCGCCGGCCTTGAAGTCAGCCAGGGCCTTGGTGCGGGCGTTCTGGCTCTTGTTACCGTGGATCGCCACGGCCGGCAGGCCATGCTTGTCCAGGTACTCGGCCAGGCGGTTGGCGCCGTGCTTGGTGCGGGTGAACACCAGGACCTGTTCCCAGGCACCGGCGGTAATCAGGTGCGCCAACAGGGCACGCTTGTGGCTTGCCGCCAGGCGGAACACACGTTGTTCGATGCGCTCGACCGTGGTGTTTGGCGGTGTGACTTCAATGCGTTCCGGGTTGTGCAGCAGCTTGCCGGCCAGGTCGGTGATGTCCTTGGAGAACGTCGCCGAGAACAGCGGGTTCTGACGCTTGGCGGGCAGGCGGGCCAGCACTTTCTTCACGTCATGGACAAAGCCCATGTCGAGCATGCGGTCGGCTTCGTCCAGCACGAGGATTTCCACGTGGGACAAATCGACACTGCCTTGGCCGCACAGGTCGAGCAAACGACCCGGGCACGCTACCAGCACGTCAACACCACGGGACATGGCCTGAACCTGAGGGTTCATGCCGACGCCGCCGAAGATGCAGGCGCTGACGAACTTCAGGTCGCGGGCATACAGCTTGAAGCTGTCGTGCACTTGCGCTGCGAGTTCGCGGGTGGGGGTCAGGACCAGTACGCGCGGTTGGCGCGGGCCATGACGCTGGGATTTGTCCGGGTGACCGTTGGGGAACAACCGCTCCAGAATCGGGAGGGCGAAGCCACCGGTTTTACCGGTACCTGTCTGCGCCGCAACCATCAGGTCGCGACCTTGCAACACGGCGGGAATGGCCCGCTGTTGCACCGGAGTAGGCTCGGTATAGCCCGCTGCCTCGATGGCGCGGACTAAAGCCTCGGAGAGACCGAGGGAAGCAAAGGACATGAGTAATCCTGTTTTAGTTAGGGCTTGGCCCAAAGGGATAATCTTGCCGGGCGTGAATAGCGCTTAGGGGAGCGTAATCCCGTCCGGTCCTGCTGCGTCTGGCGGGCACTCCACCGGCTCGCGCGGGCTGCAAAGCTGCGCTGTAGCGGGGTTGGGTGCCTTTTTCAAGACCTCAGCGGCCGGGCGTAAGCCTGGCGGAAAGGCCGGAGTATAACAGAGCAATCACTGCGCGCTGCTTTCCTGCTGCTCAACGGTGTGTTCGGAAGCGCTGATGGGGCCTGTTTGCACAGGGACACCGCTGTATTTGGCGCTCAAGGCGGCATAGGCCGGCTCTTGCTTGAAGCGCCTGAGCTCAGCGGCAAAGCGCTGGACCAGCAGGTCCATGCCCGCGCCACGGCGTACGGCCAGGAACTGCAACTGGCGGCTGACCACCACCGGCGCCTGGCTGACCTTATCTTCCAGGCCCAATTGCTTGATCACGTGCTGCCCCACGCGACGGTCGGTAACCACCATATCAATGCGCCCCAGCATGAGCTTGCCGAAGTTGGCTTCATGGCTGGGCGCGGGTTCGCGCGTGAACGCGTCGGATGCGCTGAAGGCCTCGCCATACAGGTAACCGGGCGATGTGCCCACGGTCAGGCCGCGCAGATCGTCGAGGGTTTCGGCCGGATGCGCCCGTTCGTTGGCGTAGAACAGGACGAATTCGACCGCCGACAAGGGTTCGCTGGGGTAGAGCAGCAACGCGTCGCGCTCGTGGCTGTGGAAAATATCCAGCGCACCGTCGGCGTGGCCCTGGTCAAGCATGGCCAGGCAACGCTTCCAGGGCAGGAACTGCCATTGCACATCCACACCCAGGCGCTGGAACACGATCACCGTGGTTTCATAGTCCAGGCCACGCATGCTGCCGTTGTCGTCGTAAACGTAGGGAGCCCATGGCTCGGTAACAATGCGCAATTTCTCGCCATGAGCGGCCAGGCTCAGGCAAGTTAAAAGCGTAGCGATCAACAACTTGAAAAGGACGGGCATTCCCTGAGGTTACGACGCTCCCGGGATAAAGAGAAGCTCTGGCACGCGCATTGGCGGGCGGGCTTATTTTGCTGGCGCGTCCATCAGGTGGGCGTGGATCGCGGCACGCCGCTCGCCCAGAATCAGGCGCACCACCGGGTTGGCGAACCAGTGTTCGAGCTGGTGCGCGTCAATCGGGCGTTTCTGGCGTTCTTCCTGGTTTTGTCGCGCCTTGTCCCACCAAACCGGCCCGCAGGCCTGGTCGAACTCGTTTTCGTGTTCATAGCAGCCGTAGAGGATTTCGCGGATGAACTGCTGCTGGTGCTTGGGCAGCAGCAGGGTAATCAGCTTGTACATCGTGCGCTGCAAACGCGGCGGGCGCGGCAAGTGTGCGGACACCTGGCGCGTGTCGGCCAGGGCAAGCGCACTGGTGGGCGCGGCGGCGTGCTTGGCGATCCAGGCCTTGACCTTGGCCCGGAACAGCTGCTTGCGGCTCCAGTAATGGTGGATGAGGTCCGGGCACTCGCGCACGTTGACGGTGCGATAGGCGGCGATGGACAGGCAGAACTCTTCCAGGGTGTAGGCGCCCTGGGCATGGGGAAACAGCTCATCCATCAACTCGATGGAGCGGTCGAGGATGTGCGCGTCCTGCTGGGTCAGGCCCATCACGCCGGAGTTGAGGGTCATCATGTCATCGTCGGCCACGCCCATGTCGAGCAGGCGCTGGTAAAGCGCGGTGTAGAGAATGCTTTCGTGGTTGTCGCCGTACTTGGTGTAGAAGGCGTTGCATAACAGCGTGCCTGGCTGCACGCGCTCGAACAGGGCCAGAGGGGAATGGTGAAAAAATGTATCGGTGTCGATCAGCAGCGCTACCGGCGACTCCTGCAACACCTGGCGCAGCACCACGTGCTTGGTGCGGAAGTGATAACCGTGGGGCTCACTCCAGCGTTTGCGGGTGGCCTCGTCCAGCGGGCGCACACGTACCGGCAGCAGGCGATAGGGTTCGGGGTTGTCGCTGAATACCTGGATGTCCACGGCCGCGTCGGGGGTGTCCTGCAGGAAGGCCAAGGCGCTGGCGATGCTGAATACCGCTTCCTGATGATAGGTCTCGGCGCCGAAGACGAGGTAGACCAGCTGCGGACGGGACGTGGGAGGCACTGTATTCATGGACTGCGGGGTTCCCCTCAGGTGGTAAAACAGGTAGGTAAAAATAGGTGCGTAAAACGACAAACGTAAAACGACCAAGGCCCTCGTGAACGAGGGCCTTGGCACAACCGGGCAACGCCTTAACGTGGCAGCTTGAGGTTGTTCCAGATGGCAAGGCTGGGTTCAGCCTGGTTCAGGGTATAGAAGTGCAACCCAGGCGCGCCACCTTGCAACAACTGCTCACACATCTCGGTGATAACCTGCTCACCGAACGCCTGGATGCTTTTGACGTCGTCGCCATAGGCTTCCAGTTGCTTGCGCACCCAGCGTGGGATCTCCGCACCGCAGGCGTCGGAGAAGCGCGCCAGCTTGCTGTAGTTGGTGATCGGCATGATGCCCGGCACGATCGGGATGTTCACACCCATGGCGCGTACCCGCTCGACGAAATAGAAGTAGCTGTCGGCGTTGAAGAAGTACTGGGTGATCGCGCTGTCGGCGCCGGCGTTGGCCTTGCGCACGAAGTTCTGGAGATCATGTTCGAAATTGCGCGCCTGGGGGTGCATCTCCGGATAAGCGGCCACTTCGATATGAAAGTGATCGCCGCTTTCTTCGCGGATGAAGCTCACCAGGTCGTTGGCGTAGCGCAGCTCACCGCTGGCCATGCCCATGCCGGACGGCAGGTCGCCACGCAGGGCGACAATGCGCTTGATGCCGGCGGCCTTGTATTGGGTGAGCAGGCCGTGCAGGTCGGCCTTGCTGTCGCCCACGCACGACAAGTGCGGAGCGGCGGGAACTTTGACTTCGCTTTCGAGCTGCAGCACGGTGTTGATCGTGCGGTCACGGGTCGAACCGCCGGCACCGTAGGTGCAGGAGAAGAAGTCGGGGTTGTAGCTGGCCAGCACCTTGGCAGTGGCCATCAGTTTTTCATGCCCAGCATCGGTCTTGGTCGGGAAGAACTCGAAGCTGAAGCGACGGTCTTGGGACATGGTAATACCCTTTGAAACTCAGAAGCCGACTGTGCAACCCACCTGCACTGTAGGAGCGAGCTTGCTCGCGAAGAACGTCAACGATAACGCGTAAAACAGGATGTACGCGGTGCCCTTGAATTTTTCGCGAGCGAGCTCGCTCCTACAGGTAGAGCAGGTGGAGCTGGTTACTTAGTAGCGGTAAGCGTGCGGCTTGAACGGACCTTCAACGGTCACGCCGATGTAGTCGGCCTGGGTCTTGGTCAGTTGAGTCACGACGCCGCCGAAGCCGCGTACCATCTCCAGGGCCACTTCTTCGTCGAGTTTCTTCGGCAGTACTTCCACGGTCAGGCGCTCGGCTTTCTGCGCGGGCGACAGGTCGGCGTACTTCTGTTCGAACAGGAAGATCTGTGCCAGTACCTGGTTGGCGAACGAGCCGTCCATGATGCGGCTTGGGTGGCCAGTCGCGTTACCCAGGTTCACCAGACGGCCTTCGGCCAGCAGGATCAGGTAATCGTCGTTCTGCGGGTCGAAAGTACCCGCGCCGGTACGGTGAACCTTGTGTACCTGTGGCTTCACTTCTTCCCATGCCCAGTGCTTGCGCATGAAAGCGGTGTCGATCTCGTTATCGAAGTGGCCGATGTTGCACACCACGGCGCGCTTTTTCAGGGCCTTGAGCATGTTCGAGTCGCAGACGTTCACGTTACCGGTGGTGGTGACGATCAGGTCGATCTTGCCCAGCAGGGCTTTGTCGATGCTCGCTTCGGTGCCGTCGTTGATACCGTCGATGAACGGCGAAACCACTTCGAAACCGTCCATGCAGGCTTGCATGGCGCAGATCGGGTCAACTTCGGAAACCTTGACGATCATGCCTTCCTGGCGCAGGGACTGGGACGAACCCTTGCCCACGTCGCCGTAACCGATCACCAGGGCCTGCTTGCCCGACAGCAGGTGGTCGGTGCCGCGCTTGATCGCATCGTTGAGGCTGTGACGGCAGCCGTACTTGTTGTCGTTCTTGCTCTTGGTCACCGAGTCGTTGACGTTGATGGCCGGGATTTTCAGCTCGCCCTTGGCCAGCATGTCCAGCAGGCGGTGTACGCCGGTGGTGGTTTCTTCGGTCACGCCGTGGACGCGGTCGAGGATCTGCGGGTACTTCTTGTGCAGCAGCTCGGTCAGGTCGCCGCCGTCGTCGAGGATCATGTTGGCATCCCAAGGCGCGCCATCCTTGAGGATGGTTTGCTCCAGGCACCACTCGTACTCTTCTTCGGTTTCGCCTTTCCAGGCGAACACCGCAATACCGGCGGCAGCGATAGCGGCAGCGGCCTGGTCTTGAGTCGAGAAAATGTTGCAGGACGACCAGCGCACTTCGGCACCCAGGGCAACCAGGGTTTCGATCAGCACGGCGGTCTGGATGGTCATGTGGATGCAGCCGAGAATCTTCGCGCCCTTGAGCGGTTGTTCTGCGGCGTACTTGCGACGCAGGCCCATCAGGGCAGGCATTTCGGATTCGGCGATAAAGGTTTCGCGACGGCCCCAGGCGGCGAGGGACATGTCGGCGACTTTGTAGTCGTTGAATTCTGCAGGCGTAATAACAGCGCTCATGAAGAGCCTCCATTCGTAGTGTGCGAATGGGCGCCGTTGTGCGTTTAGTATCGAGCCAGGTGAACCAGGCCAGACAACGCCCCATCCGAGCCTGACAGGCCAAGCCTGCTGCAGCGCCCCTCGGACAGGTGGCGGGAGAACGGTATCAACAGAAGATGACCGTTTTGAAGCGGAGGCGATTATAGCTGTGTGCGCCAGACTTCCCAAGCCTTTCCGTCGGCCATATGAAGAACGCTCATGGGGCTGATAGGCAATGGCTCATAGAGCTTGGCCCCCGGCTCTGCCATGATGTTGCCCATCATTTCGCAAGACGTTTTGGAGCGGCCATGAACTTCCACACCCGCAAATGGGTAAAACCCGAAGACCTCAACCCCAACGGCACCCTGTTCGGTGGCAGCCTGTTGCGCTGGATCGACGAAGAAGCGGCGATCTATGCGATCGTCCAACTGGGTAACCAGCGTGTGGTGACCAAGTACATCTCCGAAATCAACTTTGTCAGCGCCTCGCGCCAGGGCGATATTATCGAGCTTGGCATCACCGCCACCGAATTTGGCCGCACCTCCATCACCCTGACGTGTGAAGTGCGCAACAAAATTACGCGCAAAAGCATCCTCACCGTGGAGAAAATGGTCTTCGTCAACCTCGGCGAAGACGGCCTGCCGGCGCCCCACGGGCGTACCGAAATCAGGTACGTGAAGGACCAGTTCAAGGACGACAGCCTGCCCGAGTGACAACACCTCGGTGTTTTACCAAATCGTTCCCGCATGGATCGTCGCGAGGCTCTCTCATCACTCAGGATTACACCCTGTAGAGAGAGCTCGCACATGAAAGTGTTTAACTCAATCGCGAAAATTCAACCCTCGTTGAGTGATCAGGCTCATTCCCCGGGCAATCACACAATCAAGACGCTGCTGGTGAAGGGGGTGGGCGAGCGTAATGTGTCGCTCGTGCGTGATCACCAGGGGCGGGTGACGGTGATCTTATCGGCGCCCCCCGTCACGAACCTGGTGCTGAGTGGGGGAGGGGCCAAGGGCATCGCTTTTTCAGGGGTGGTGCAGGCTCTTGAGCACGCCGGCAAGCTGCAGGGTATCCAGTTGGCGTGCGGCTCATCCGCCGGGGCGATTTCGGCGGCGCTGGTTGCCAGTGGCTTGGGGGCGGCGGCATTCGATAAGTTATCGGACAGCATTGATCTGCCGAGCCTGCTGAACAGCAAGGATGCCGTGACGGCATGGATGCAGGACGCCAGCACGACAGTCGGCAAACTCATCGCCCGCTTGCCCGGCCCCGTGGGCAATGTTTCTCAGCTGTTGATGACCTTGCTGCCGCGCCTGCAAACTGAAGCCTTGCCTCTGGAGGAATTGATCCGCAACGAGTCGCGCCGCTCGATTCTGGCGCACATCGCACAAAGCCCTCGAGAAACCCGGCCCGCCGAAGTCATCAAAATTGCCGATAAGCTGAGTGCCGGGGGCGCACCGACGTTCGGCGACCTTGAGGTGCTGAACCGGCATATCCCCGCGATCAAGCAACTGAGCATCACCGGCACCGGTATGTTTGCTCAACGCCCGCAGTTGGTGGTGTTCAATGCCAGCTTGACCCCGCAGATGGACATCGCACGGGCAGCGCATATTTCAGGTGCGTTGCCGGTGGTGTTCAAAAACCCGGTGGAACAAGGCCATGGCTTTCAGGTGTCGGGTGAAACCACCGCGTTCAAGGACGGTGGTTTATTGCTCAATACTCCTGCGCCGGGCGTGGTGCAAAAGTCGTTTCCTGACAGCCCCTTGAACAGGCCTGAAGCGTTGATCGTCAATTTCGAGGCCAGCGCCCCTGATGTACCGGTGCGAAGTGGCAGCTTTCTGAGCAGTGTGGTTGACCACGTCACCGGCGTTGCGCATTCGGCCGCTGTAGCTTTCCAGGATAAAAAGCTCGAAGCGTTTGCCGATCAAATCGTGACATTGCCGCTCAAGACCGAAAAAGGTGATTTTCATGGCCTGCTGACCGGCACTGTCAACTTCACGATGCAGGATGAGCAAAAGCAGCACCTGCAGGCCAAGGCGCAGCGAGCCGTGGAGATGCATTTGGAGCGTCGCTCCACGGCACTTGAGCACCACTCGTTTCAATCACTGCATGAGGCCGTGCTGGCCATGGACGATCAACTGCTCGCCAGCGTACAGCTTGCGCTGCAAAAAGATCCGGCCGCTGCGCAGGTGCTGGCGTTCAGAAACAGCGCCCAGCAAGCGTTGCAAGCTTTGGATGACGCGATCACCGAGGCGAACCAGGCGCAGGACACACTGGTGTTCACGCCGAACATTTCATCAGCGCTGCGCAACCTCGATGCCCTCGTACATCAGCCTGAGCAAAGCGACTGGTTGGGGCGGCGTCTCAATGCCGCAGGCCAGCGCAACTTTCAGCAGTTGCTGCAAGTGGCGGCCAGGCAGATCGCCAGCGGTGCATTGCCGATGTCCAAAGTCATCGTCGGCGCTGTCGCCGAGATGGGCGCACGTGATATCGCGATGAAAGCAGAAAACTTTACACGCGAAGTGATCTACCCCTCGTTGTTTCGGCCAGGCCAACCCGAGGTCAACGTTGATTTGTTGCATCGCGCGGCTCACGACCTGGCCTGGGCCACCACGCCCGCTCAGTTCAACGCGGTGCTCGACACCATCGGTGACCGCTACAAAGCACGCAATAAGCCGTGGGATAAGGCGTCCGGTTCCACCACCGTGGAGATGGCCAAGGCCTGGCGGATTGCGCTTTAGTTGCCTGGCCACTGAACAGCCATCGTGGCCGCGTGTCGTAGCTACACGCCCCCCTTGGACTCCGGATAATCATGGCCACCGACGAAGCAGGCAAAACCCCCAACCTGTCGCAGGAAGAGCAGCAGGACGTAGACAACAACCAGCCGCCCCGCGCGGCGGTGCTGCATGAAATCATTCGTACTCAGGGCGACCAGGAGCTGGAGCGCAGCGTCGCGGCGTTGTGGTGGTCTGCCCTGGCGGCTGGGTTGACCATGGGCTTGTCGCTGATGGCCATGGGCTTGCTCAACTCGCGCTTGCCGGACGGCGAAGCGTTCAAGGTCATCGCCAGCTTTGGCTATTGCGCGGGTTTCCTGGCGGTGATCCTGGCGCGGCAGCAACTGTTTACCGAAAACACCCTCACTGCGGTGTTGCCGGTGATGAGTAAGCCCACCCTGACCAATGCCGGGCGCCTGTTGCGACTCTGGACGGTGGTACTGGTGGGTAACCTGTGCGGCACGCTGCTGGTGGCTTACGTGATGCTGCACCTGCCAATCTTCGACACCAAGACCGACATGGCCTTCCTCGACATCGGGCGCAAGATCATGGAAAACGACGCCGGCCAGATGTTCGCCAAAGGCATCGTCTCCGGCTGGATGATCGCCACCATGGTGTGGATGATCCCGTCGATGGAAAGCGCCAAGATGTGGATCATCATTCTGATTACTTACCTGATGGCCCTGGGGGATTTCACCCATATCGTGGTGGGCTCGGCGGAAGTTTCGTACCTGGTGTTTGCCGGCGAACTGTCGTGGCATGACTTCTGGCTGGTATTTGCCGGCCCCACCCTGGCCGGCAACATCATCGGCGGCAGCTTCATCTTCGCGTTGATCAGCCATGCGCAGATTCGCAGTGAGAGCGGGGCGCCCAATTTGAACACTGGCGGGGCCGGTAAACGCCCCACGAAGCACTCCGACTCGGCGGCGGATAAATAGCCCATGCCGGTTTCGGGCCTGGAAGGGCGCAGTGGCGGGTTTTGCGCAAGTGTTGCTCGGCAACCCGGCGCACAACGGCATGGACGCCGCCTTAAGCCGGGTCGGCCACCTTGCGCACCACCCGGCCAATGGTCAGGCCCTGAAGCAGAATCGACGACAGCACCACGATATACGTGATGCTCAGCAATAGGTCGCGTTCCGGGCCCAGCGGCAATGCCAGGGCCAGTGCTACCGAGACGCCACCGCGCAAACCGCCCCAGGTCAGGATGCGGATGGTGCCGCGCGGTACCGTGCGCCAGCGCCGCAGCAGAAGGATCGCCGGGGCCACGGTCAGCAGGCGTGACAGCAGGATCGCCACGGCCAGCAAGCTGGCCGCCAATACGTGCAGCCAGTTGAACGGCAACAGCAGCAGTTCCATGCCGATCAGTGCAAACAGCAGGGCGTTGAGCATGTCGTCGAGCAGCTCCCAGAAACCGTCCAGGTAGCGCCGAGTCATGTCGTTCATCGCCAGCTTGCGTCCCAGGTTGCCGATGATCAGCCCGGCCACCACCATCGCAATCGGCGCCGAGACGTGCAGTTCGGTGGCCATCGCCGAGCCGCCGATCACCAGCGCCAGGGTCAGCATGACTTCGATCTGGTGCTGTTCGATGCTCTTGATCATCAGGTACACGAGGTAACCGATCAGCCCACCGAACACCACGCCGCCGATCGCCTCATGGGCGAACAGCATTGCCGTGGCGCCTACGGTCGGTGTTTCACCCAGCTGCGCGATGCCCAGCAAGACGGTAAACACCACCACCGCTGTGCCGTCGTTGAACAACGACTCGCCGACGATCGTGGTTTTCAGCGGTTTGGAGGCATTGGCGGTACGCAGCACGCCCAGGACCGCAATCGGGTCGGTAGGCGAAATCAGCGCGCCGAACAACAGGCAATACAGGAAGCTCACGTGCCAGCCGAACAGGGCGAAGATGTAATACGCCAGGCTGCCGATCACCACGGTAGCGATCAACACGCCAAAGGTCGCCAACAGGCCGATGGGCCAGCGGTAGCTGCGCAGGTCGCTCAGGTTGACGTGCAACGCGCCGGCGAACAGCAGGAACGAGAGCATCCAGTTCATCAGCAAATCGCCGAAGTCGATTTGGCCGATCAATTGCTGGATGCGTTCCTCCAGGCCGGGGTAGCCGATAAAACTGAGGCCTTGCAGGATCAACGAAAACAGCAGCGCGGTGACCATTACGCCAATGGTTGGCGGCAGGCCGATAAAACGGAAGTTCACATAGGTGAGCAGGGTGGTGAGGCAAATGAAGGCGGCGACAAGTTCAAGCATCCGGGGTCCTTGGGACGGGGAAAGGTAGGCACAGCGTGCGTCGAAACGTTGTTTAGTATAAACAGGCAATTATAGGAAAGAACCTTTCGGCCGATCACGGCTCATAGCTTGAGGATGGCGCCGATGGGCATGTGGATGATGACGCTCTGACTGCCTTGATAAAACTAAAAAGGGAATGACTGATGACAGTGGCTTTCTGGTGTGTGTTGATCGCAATCTTTCTGCCGTACCTGTGTACCGGCGTGGCCAAGTTCAGCGGGGGCAAGTTCGGGCCGCGACATAACCACGACCCGCGCGCGTTCCTGGACACCGTGGAAGGCGTTGCCAAGCGTGCTCACAATGCGCAACTCAACAGCTTTGAAGTGACCCCGGCCTTCGCGGCGGCGGTGATCATCGCCCACCTGGCCGGCACGGCCGAATTGGTGACGATCAACGTACTGGCGGTGCTGTTCATCACCAGCCGCCTGCTGTACATCATCTGCTACCTGGCGGACTGGGCGATGTTGCGTTCGATGGTGTGGTTTGTGGGAATGGCGCTGATCGCGAGTTTCTTCTTCGTCTCGATCTGACGCTTGACGCACATCCCCCCTGTGGGAGCGGGCTTGTTTGCGAATGCGGTGTTCCAATGTCAGATGTGCTGACTGAGACACTGCATTGGCGAGCAAGCCCGCTCCCACAGGGGGTGCTTCAGTGTTTGTCAGGTCCCCGCAGGCGCGTCCGGCACTTGCGGCAACGGCGTGCCTTTGGGCCACAACATCCAGATTTGCCCCTGCTGTTTCATATTCCCCGCCAATTCGCCAGCGGCATCGCCCGTGCCCCAGAACAGGTCTGCGCGCACTTCGCCAGTAATGGCACCGCCAGTGTCCTGTGCCGCCACCGGCCGGGTGATCGGCGAACCGTCAGGCTTGGTGGTCGAGAGCCATAACAAACTTCCCAGCGGAATGACCTTGCGGTCCACCGCCACGCTGTAACCTGCCGTCAATGGCACATTCAGCGAGCCGCGCGGCCCTTCATTGCTGTCGGGGCGGGCGCTGAAGAATACATAGCTGGGGTTGCTCGCCAGCAGTTCCGGAATGCGCTGCGGATGTGCCTTGGCCCAGGCGCTGATAGCCCCCATGCTCACGTCTTCTTTTTTCAGCTCGCCTTGCTCGATCAGCCAGCGGCCGATAGGGCGGTAGGGATAGCCGTTCTGGTCGCCATAACCCACACGCAGTTGACGCCCACCTCCCAGTTGAATACGCCCAGAGCCCTGGATCTGCAGGAACTGCAGGTCCATCGGGTCGGTCAGCCAGGCTATCGGCTTGGCGGTCGAGCCTTGGGCGTTGAGGGTGCCGGCATCGTCATACGGCTTGAGCACGCGGCCCTCCAGGCGGCCGCGCAGGCGTTTGCCCTTGAGTTCCGGATAGATGCTTTCCAGATTGACGATAATCAGGTCATCCGGCACGCCGTATACCGGCACATGCGCGGTGGCGGTTTCGGTCAGGCTGCCGGGGTAGACCGGCTCGTAGTAGCCGGTGATCAGGCCGTTCGGTGTGTTATCGGCTGATCGCAGGCCGAATACATCCAGGCGCTCCTTAAGGAACCCGCGAACCGCCACGGCGTCGCCCGGTACGCTGGCCGCCGCCGCGCAGGTCGCGCCCCAGACCGGGTCGGCCTTGAGACGCTGACAGGCACTGCGCCAGGATTCGAAACCCGCCAGCAAGTCGCTGTCGGAAACCGAAGGCAGCGATTCCCATGGAGCGTTCACGTAAGTGGCGACCGCATGGGGTTTGGCGGCATCTTCCTTGGCAGTCTCTTTGCCGGTGTCCTGGCCGACGTCGCAGCCGGCCAGCAGCGCGATCATCGGCAGAGCCCACGCCAGGCGGCTCCAGGGTTTCAAATTGACATTCATGCTAGTAATTCCTGAAGCGATTGCCCGCGCGTTACTGCGTTCGGGCAACCCTTATTATTAATAGGGCTATTGGTCTTTGCGGACAGGGCGGGGATACTGGCCGCCGTTTTCCGTGACTCTGAGCCACCATGACTTTTAAAAAGATGACGGTTGTAGTGCTGGCCTGCCTGGCCTTGTCCGCCTGCGGCGGTGTTGACCCCAACTCGCCCCTGGGCCAGCGCAAGGCGATCTTCAAGCAAATGCTCAAAACCAGCGAAGACCTGGGCGGCATGTTGCGCGGGCGTATCCCCTTCGACGGCGCCCGGTTTGCCGACGGCGCGGTCAAGTTGGACGCCTTGGCCCATGAGCCCTGGCAGCACTTCCCGAGCGTACGTGAAGAGGACCACACCAGTGCCAAGGATGAGGTGTGGCAAAAGCAGGCGCAATTCCAGCAACTGGCCCGCGACCTTGAGGCGGCCACCGGTGAATTGGTGACCGCAAGCCAAGTCCAGCCCTATAAAGCCAGCAGCCTTCAACCTGCGGTGCAGAAAGTCGAAGATGCCTGCAGCGCTTGCCATAAGCAGTTCCGGGATCATTGACCGGTTTTACTGGTCGAGTTCTTCCACCGCATCCTGCAACTCTTTGCGTGATTCGGCCAGCTTGTCCTTGCGCTTGTTGATCTTGTCCGCATCGCCTTTTTTCATGGCTTTGTCGAGGTCGGCCTGACGGCGGCTGACTTCGTGCTTGGCATCAAGCACCTTGTTTTCGCGCTCTTTTTTCAGCGATGCATCAGTGCAGTTGGCGGTGACTTCGCTCAGGGCTTTTTCCAGGCCGGCCTGTTGGGCGCTGTTGCCATGGGCCTTGGCCTGTTCGATCTGGGTGCTGATGGCTTGGCGCTTGGCGGCGCAGCCTGCCAGCGGTTGTGCTTCGTCGGCGGCCAGCAGCGGCGTGGCCATGAAGCTTGCGACAGTCAGTAAGGCAAGAGGGGCAATAAATTTCATAGTAGGGCTCCAAGGTAGCAATCAGAGGGCGGGCCGGGCTCAAAAACCGTCTATGCCGGCTCCATGTAATGTTTCAGCCAATGCCTGTACTTGCGGGTCGCGAAAAAAGGCGCTCAGTTGCGCCGCGCGTCGCGGGCCGATGCCTTCTGAGGCCAGCCAGGCTTGGGTGTCTTTGGCGACCAGGGTATGCCAGTCGCCCTCCAGGTTGTTGCGCGCCGCGGGCGGCACCCCCAATGCTTTCAGCCATTGTGCAAAAGGGCGTTTGCGGGCGCTTTGAATACTGTCGAGTACCCGCGCACGGGTGCGTTCGCCGAAACCATCGATGTTAGCAAGCTCTGCCGCATCCAGGGTTAACCAATCGAGAAAGCCTGCGATTAGACCGCCCTGGATCAATACGTTCCAGGTTTCACGGCCCATATGTGGCAGGGCCAAACCCTGGTTGCTGCTCAGCCAGGTGAGGCGCGAGAGCAGTTGTTCCTCGCAGCCAGGGTCCAGTTGCCAACAACTCAAGGCGTGAAAGTCTCGCGTATCGGGTACGGCTACTTCCACTCGGGTGTTGTTGCGCAGGATCACCTCGTCGAGTCGGGGAATGACCTGGCCGGCCAGGCTGATGGACACCTGGTCACCGGGGCGGATGTCCAGGGCCTGCCAGTTTTTCAGCGAGCCTGCGCTTACCCGCCTGATTTGCCGGTCATCGAGCCGCACCGGGTCCAGTTCGAGAATCGGTGTGATACGCCCGGTACGCCCGATCCTGAACTGCACCTTGCGCACCAGCGCCAGCGCCTTGGTTGCCGGGTATTTCCAGGCGACCGCCCAGTAGGGTGCGCTGGCTTGCCAGCGTTTGGCCGGAGCGCGCGCGGCCTGGTGCAACACCACGCCATCGCTGGCGAACGGCAGCGCATGGTTGTACCAATAGGCGCGCCAATGCGTGGCGTCGCCAATGCTGTCGACGGACTGGCTATAGCGCTGGCTGTCGGTGAACCCCCAGCGCGCCAGGATGGCCAGGCGCTCGGTGAAGCTTGCCGGGCCCTCAGGCCAGGCCCAGATGAACAGCCCGATCCCGGCGGCCTCGGTGTCGCTCAATTGCCGCCGGTTCATCAAGCCGGCCACTTTGCTGCGCGCGTTGAGCCCGCCGTTTGCCGACTGTACGTGGCCGTCGAGGCGCCAGTAGAGCTCGCCTTGCAGCACCGCGTCGACGGGCTCCGGCAGGTGTTGGACGATGCCTGGGATCTTGCGCGCGGAAGCTGACCAATCGTGACCGAACAGGCCGTCGCCGCGGCTGATGAGTTGGTGCAGTCGGCCTCGGCGATACACCAGGGTCACTGCTACCCCGTCGACCTTGGGTTGAATCCAGACGTCCCGTCGGGTGCTGAGCCATTCACCCACATCGGAGGCGTCCAGCAGTTTCTCCAGGCCGGTATGCGCAACCGGATGGCGCAGTGTGCCTCGTGAGCTTGCCAGCGGGTTGTCAGCGTCGGGTGTGGGTTGCAGCGCGCATGTGCGCCAATGTGCCAGGCGTCGGCGGGCCTGGTCGTAGAGTTCATCGTTGATGGGGGACTGGCCCTGCCGGTGGTAGATGTCATCCCATTCACTGACCTGCCTGGCCAGCGTGTCGATTTGCGTCCGGGCGTCATCGGGACACTCTTCGGCCCAGGCCCAGCACGGTAGAAAGCCGATCAGAAGAACCATTAACAAGCGCATCGTGAGCATCCTTGCTCGAAAAGGGCGTTCAGCCTAAGTGATGCGCACGGGCATAAAAAAGCCCCGACCGGGCGGGGCTTTTTACCGGGTATTTCGGTTTGCTTGAACAGGCAGCCTGACGCGTGCTGCGCGTCGTCGTGATCAGCCTTGGCCCGCTGCTTTTGCTGGCCCGCGCCGATGTTGGCCCGGTTTTCAGCGATTTTGTTGCACCGTTTAAAAATAAAAAAGCCCCACCGGGCGAACCCGGCGAGGCTTTATGAACCGCAAGCGATTACAGGCCTGCAGCGGTCCGCAGGTCGTTGGCGCGGTCGGTTTTTTCCCAGGTGAAGGTGGTGAAGGTGTCGTCGCCCACAGTCTTCTGCGCAGGGGTACGACCGAAGTGGCCGTAGGCTGCGGTTTCCTGGTACATCGGGTGCAGCAGGTCGAGCATGGTGGTGATCGCGTAAGGGCGCAGGTCGAAGATCTCACGCACCAACTTGACGATCTTGTCATCGCTGATCTTGCCGGTACCGAAGGTGTTGAGCGAGATCGAAGTAGGCTGGGCCACGCCAATGGCGTAGGACACTTGAATCTCGCAACGCTCGGCCAGGCCCGCGGCGACGATGTTCTTGGCCACGTAACGACCGGCGTAGGCGGCGGAACGGTCCACCTTGGAAGGGTCTTTGCCGGAAAACGCGCCACCACCGTGACGGGCCATGCCGCCGTAGCTGTCGACGATGATCTTGCGACCGGTCAGGCCGCAGTCGCCCACGGGACCGCCGATGATGAACTGGCCGGTCGGGTTGATGTGGAACTGGGTGTCCTTGCTCAGCAGCTCGGCAGGCAGCACGTGCTTGACGATCAGCTCCATCACGCCTTCGCGCAGGTCGGCGTAGGACACGTCCGGGTTGTGCTGGGTCGACAGTACAACGGCGTCGATGCCCACAACTTTGCCGCCTTCGTAGCGGCAGGTGACCTGGGACTTTGCGTCCGGGCGCAGCCAAGGCAGCAGGCCGGATTTACGCGCTTCGGCCTGGCGCTGCACCAACTGGTGAGAGAAGGTGATCGGCGCGGGCATCAGCACGTCGGTTTCGTTGCTGGCGTAGCCGAACATCAGGCCCTGATCGCCGGCGCCTTGATCTTCAGGCTTGGCGCGGTCCACGCCCTGGTTGATGTCGGGGGACTGCTTGCCGATGATGTTCATCACGCCGCAGGTCGCGCCGTCGAAGCCGACGTCGGAGCTGTTGTAGCCGATGTCGGTGATCACGTCGCGCACGATCTGCTCAAGGTCAACCCAGGCAGTGGTGGTGACTTCGCCGGCGATGATCGCCACGCCCGTTTTCACCAGAGTCTCGCACGCCACGCGGGCGAACTTGTCTTCAGCAATGATGGCGTCCAGCACCGCGTCAGAAATCTGGTCGGCGATTTTGTCCGGATGCCCTTCAGACACGGACTCGGAGGTGAAAAGGGAGTATTCGCTCATCTCGATGTTTTCCTGATATTTACCGATGGTGAGTGTCGCCAGCCGGTCGCTGAAAATGGCGGACCTGGATCTGGAAACCATTACGTAAACCTACATAGAGGCTTTCCCCGGGAACGAGTCCCGCAGCGGTGGCCCAACGGGCCAAATCGTCCTGTTCAAAACCCAACCAGAGATCACCGCAGGCCTCCTTGGCCCAATTCTGGTTGTGGCTGCATAAATCCGTCACCAGCAGGCTACCGCCGGGGTGCAGCAACCCGGCCATTTGCTTGAGCGCGTCGGCGGGGGCGGCAAAATGGTGCAAGACCATGTTCAGCACCACGCAATCGGCCTGCAGGCTGGTGTCACTCAGGGCGTCGGCCAGTTGCAGCCTGACATTGCCCAATGCTTCACGCTCGCACAGCTGACGCGCCAGTTCGAGCATCGCCGGGCTGTTGTCCAGTGCCGTCACCTGCCCAAAGCGCCGCGCCAGGTCAGGCAGGAAACCGCCGTCGCCGGGGCCGACTTCCAGGGCCGTGGCCTCATTGCTGAAGCTCAGCTTGTCCAACAGCGCCAATACGCTTTCGCGGTACTGGGGCAAGCTGGCGATCAGGTCTTGCTGAGCACGAAATTTCTCAGCAACCCGTGCGAAAAAATCCTGACTGGCGGCGGCGCGTTGCCCGTGGACCTGGCCGACGCGCGACTGTACGTCGCTCGGCAGGTCCAGGTTGTCCACTTCTTCGAGCAGGGCGGCGTGCAATTTGCCGCCGAGCATCTCGGTGTGGGGCAGGGCGCGGCGGTAAAAAATCGCATTGCCTTCACGGCGGGTCGCCACCAGGTCGGCCTGGGCCAGGACCTTCAAGTGATGGCTCATGCCTGACTGGCCGATGGCGAAGATCCGCGCCAGTTCCAGTACGCCGAACGAGTCATTGGCCAGTGCGCGCAATACGTTCAAACGCAACGGGTCACCCGCAGCCTTGCAAAGGGCTGCCAGTTCATCGCCGTCATCAGGACGTAGGGAGGGCACGGGTAGGTTCATAAGGCCAGCAGTCTAGTGACGGGTGGTAATCGCCGCAAGGCCAATATCAAAAAGTTTTGATATTGATCGATAAGTGGCAGTCATAAGCAGCCGCTATAACCTCTAGACGAACCCGCGCGCGAGTTCTGCAAGGGGTTGGCGGGCAAACCGCAGGAAAAACACCGTCAAGTGACTATCTATCATTGCCCGCAGGCGGTGGCTGAGGGAAAATGCCGGTCCTTTTTTCCGTTTCCTTATTCAAGCCCCCAGGAGATCAGCGATGCCCAGCCGTCGTGAGCGTGCCAACGCCATTCGTGCCCTCAGCATGGATGCCGTGCAAAAAGCCAACAGCGGCCATCCCGGTGCCCCGATGGGCATGGCGGATATCGCCGAGGTACTTTGGCGTGACTACCTGAAACACAACCCGAGCAACCCGTCGTTCGCCGACCGTGACCGCTTCGTGCTGTCCAACGGCCACGGCTCGATGCTGATCTACTCGCTGCTGCACCTGACCGGCTACGACGTCACCATCGATGACCTCAAGAGCTTCCGCCAGCTGCACAGCCGCACCCCGGGCCACCCTGAATTCGGTTACACCCCAGGCGTCGAGACCACCACCGGTCCCCTGGGCCAAGGCCTGGCCAACGCCGTTGGCTTCGCGCTGGCTGAAAAAGTCCTGGGCGCACAGTTCAACCGCCCCGGCCATGACATCGTCGATCACCACACCTACGTATTCCTGGGTGATGGTTGCATGATGGAAGGTATCTCCCATGAAGTCGCCTCCCTGGCCGGCACCCTGGGCCTGGGCAAGCTGATTGCCTTCTACGATGACAACGGCATCTCCATCGACGGCGAAGTCGAAGGCTGGTTCACCGATGACACGCCAAAGCGTTTCGAAGCCTACAACTGGCAAGTGATCCGCAATGTTGACGGCCATGATCCGGAAGAGATCAAGACCGCCATCGACACCGCGCGCAAGAGCGCGCAGCCGACCCTGATCTGCTGCAAGACCACCATCGGTTTCGGTTCGCCGAACAAGCAGGGCAAGGAAGACTGCCACGGCGCCCCACTGGGTGACGCGGAAATCGCCCTGACCCGCGAAGCGCTGAAGTGGACCCACGGCCCGTTCGACATCCCGGCCGACATCTACGCCGAGTGGGATGCCAAGGAAAAAGGCCTGGCCGCCGAAGCCGAGTGGGACCAGCGCTTCGCTGCCTACTCCGCCGAATTCCCTGAGCTGGCCAATGAACTGGTGCGCCGCCTGGCCGGTGACCTGCCTGCCGATTTCTCGGAAAAAGCCTCGGCCTACATCGCCGAAGTCGCGGCCAAGGGCGAGACCATCGCCAGCCGTAAAGCCAGCCAGAACACCCTGAACGCCTTCGGCCCGTTGCTGCCGGAAATGCTCGGCGGTTCGGCTGACCTGGCCGGTTCCAACCTGACCTTGTGGAAAGGCTGCAAAGGCGTGTCGGCTGAAGACGCCAGCGGCAACTACATGTACTACGGCGTGCGCGAGTTCGGCATGAGCGCCATCATGAACGGCGTCTCTCTGCACGGCGGCCTGGTGCCTTACGGCGCGACCTTCCTGATGTTCATGGAATACGCGCGTAACGCGGTACGCATGGCCGCGCTGATGAAGAAGCGCGTGATCCATGTGTACACCCACGACTCCATCGGCCTGGGCGAAGACGGCCCGACTCACCAGCCGGTCGAGCAACTGACCAGCCTGCGCACCACGCCGAACCTCGATTGCTGGCGCCCCGCCGACGCGGTGGAATCCGCCGTGGCCTGGAAGCACGCCATTGAGCGCAAGGACGGCCCTTCGGCGCTGATCTTCTCGCGTCAGAACCTGCAACACCAGGTACGTACCGACGTGCAAATCGCCGACATCAGCCGTGGCGGCTACGTGCTCAAGGACTGCATCGGCGAGCCTGAACTGATCCTGATCTCCACCGGTTCCGAAGTTGGCCTGACCGTTCAGGCGTACGACAAGCTGACCGCGCAAGGCCGCAACGTTCGCGTTGTGTCCATGCCATGCACCAGCGTGTTCGAAGCCCAGGACGCCGGCTACAAGCAATCGGTACTGCCGTTGCA
Source organism: Pseudomonas sp. (assembly GCF_030147005.1). GTDB lineage: Bacteria > Pseudomonadota > Gammaproteobacteria > Pseudomonadales > Pseudomonadaceae > Aquipseudomonas. The sequence continues at coordinate 5,143 of NZ_JASLAW010000106.1, read as the reverse complement.
GGTCAGCGCGCGTATCGCCATCGAAGCGGCTCACGCCGACTACTGGTACAAGTACGTGGGCCTGGAAGGCCGCGTGATCGGCATGACCACCTATGGTGAGTCGGCGCCGGCGCCAGCCTTGTTCGAAGAGTTCGGCTTTACCCTGGAAAACATCCTGGGCCAGGCTGAAGAACTGCTGGAAGACTAAAAGCGCAAATGCGGTGACCCCATGGTTGCCGCTTTCACTGTAGGAGCGAGCTTGCTCGCGAAGACCGTTAACGATAACGCAGCGTTTCTGGTTTGACGCGGTGCTCTCAGGTTCTTCGCGAGCAAGCTCGCTCCTACAGTAGTTTGTGTTGCCCATACTGCGAGAACCCCATGCCCCAACCCCGTCCCTACAAAGTTGCACTCAACGGCTACGGCCGCATTGGTCGTTGCGTCTTGCGTGCGCTGTTTGAGCGAGGGACGACGGCCGGGTTTGAAATTGTTGCGATCAACGATTTGGCCGACATGGCCAGCATCGAATACCTGACACGCTTCGACTCCACCCACGGCCGCTTTCCCGGCGAAGTGCGGGTCGACGGCGATTGTCTGCATATCAATGGCGACTGCGTAAAAGTACTGCGCAGTGCCACCCCCGAGGGCATCGACTGGGCGGCGCTGGGCGTCGACCTGGTGTTGGAATGCTCCGGTGCCTACCACACCCGTGCCGATGGCCAGCGTTTTCTCGACGCCGGCGCACCGCGTGTGCTGTTTTCCCAGCCGATGGCCAGCGAGGCGGATGTGGACGCCACCATCGTCTACGGTATCAACCAGGATTGCCTGACCGGCGATGAGCTGCTGGTGTCCAACGCCTCGTGCACCACCAACTGCAGCGTGCCGCTGTTGCGCCTGCTGGATCAGGCGATCGGCCTGGATTATGTGTCGATCACCACGATTCACTCGGCAATGAACGACCAACCGGTAATCGACGCCTATCATCATGAAGACCTGCGCCGCACGCGTTCGGCGTTCCAGTCAGTGATTCCAGTGTCCACCGGCCTGGCGCGTGGCATCGAGCGATTGCTGCCGGAACTTGCCGGGCGAATCCAGGCCAAAGCGGTACGGGTGCCGACGGTGAACGTGTCCTGTTTGGACATCACCATGCAAACCGTGAGCGACACCGATGCGACGCAGGTCAACCGGATATTGCGCGACGCCGCCAGCAGTGGCCCGCTCAAAGGCTTGCTGGCCTACACCGAGTTGCCCCACGCCAGCTGTGATTTCAACCATGATCCGCATTCGGCGATTGTCGATGCCAGCCAGACCCGCGTTTCCGGCCCCAGGCTGGTGAACATCCTGGCCTGGTTCGACAATGAATGGGGCTTTGCCAACCGAATGCTCGACGTTGCAGAACACTATCTGCAAGTGGCTTCCAAACAACCTCAACAGTAATTCAGGAACTGCGACCCATGACCGTGTTGAAGATGACCGACCTCGATCTGCAAGGTAAGCGCGTACTGATTCGCGAAGACCTCAACGTCCCAGTCAAGGACGGTGTTGTCACCAGCGATGCGCGAATCCTGGCCTCGCTGCCGACCATCAAGCTGGCCCTGGAAAAAGGCGCGGCCGTGATGGTCTGCTCCCACCTGGGTCGCCCGACCGAAGGTGAGTTCTCTGCCGAAAACAGCCTCAAGCCTGTGGCCGAATACCTGAGCAAGGCCCTCGGCCGCGACGTGCCCCTGCTGGCTGATTACCTGGGCGGCGTCGACGTCAAGCCGGGTGACATCGTGCTGTTCGAAAACGTGCGCTTCAACAAAGGCGAGAAAAAGAACAGCGACGAACTGGCCCAGCAATATGCCGCCCTGTGCGACGTGTTCGTGATGGACGCCTTTGGCACCGCCCACCGCGCCGAAGGTTCCACCCACGGCGTGGCCAAGTTCGCCAAGGTCGCCGCTGCCGGCCCGCTGCTGGCCGCTGAGCTGGATGCACTGGGCAAGGCCCTGGGCGCTCCGGCACAACCGATGGCCGCGATCGTCGCGGGTTCCAAGGTTTCCACCAAGCTGGACGTACTCAACAGCCTCAGCCAGATCTGCAACCAGCTGATCGTCGGCGGTGGCATTGCCAACACCTTCCTGGCCGCAGCTGGCCACCCGGTGGGCAAATCCCTGTACGAGCCGGACCTGCTCGACACCGCGCGCGCCATCGCCGCCAAAGTCAGCGTGCCGCTGCCGGTGGACGTGGTCGTCGCCAAGGAATTCGCGCAAAGCGCCGAAGCCACCGTCAAGCTCATCGCTGACGTGGCCGACGACGACATGATCCTGGATATCGGCCCGCAAACCGCGGCCAACTTTGCTGAGCTGCTCAAAGCCTCCCAGACCATCCTGTGGAATGGCCCAGTCGGCGTATTCGAGTTCGATCAGTTCGGCAACGGTACCAAAGTGCTGGCCAACGCCATCGCGCAAAGCCCGGCGTTCTCCATCGCCGGCGGCGGCGACACCCTGGCGGCTATCGATAAATACGGCGTTGCTGATCAGATCTCCTACATTTCTACCGGTGGCGGCGCGTTCCTCGAATTTGTCGAGGGCAAGGTACTGCCGGCCGTAGAAGTGCTGGAAACCCGGGCCAAAGGTTAAGGCGCGCGTGGTCAGGAAAAAGGAGCGTCCCATGATCAAGTCGTTGGCACTGGTGATTGCAGTGGGCCTGCTGGCCGGCTGCGGCAGCACGCCAAGCGCGGCGCCTGAGGTGGATAAAGCCCAGGCGCCGCAGAAAAAAAGCTGCTACCAGGCTGACTGGCAAGCCGAGACCATGCCGGTGATCAACAAGCGCATCGGCAACGAACGCCTGGAGAAATACGACTCCGCGCCCAACGGTCAGGAACAGGGTTGCCCTTGACGGGTCTGATCCACTAACCCACAGCAATGGCGGCCCCAGGTCGCCCTGCGAGGATAGGCAATGAAAGGCGTTATCGCCCTGGCGGCACTGGCTTTGTTGGCCGGTTGCAGCAGCATGAACATGTTCAGCAAGGCAGAGCCTGCCGACAAGTGGACGACCTGGACCTGCGACAGCAAGGCCGAGGTCAACTGGCGCTTTGCCAATGCGGCCCGCTCCGAGGTGGATGTGCGTCTTGGCGGATCGGACCAGGTTTACCGACTCAAGCAGGACGTGGCGGCTTCGGGCGTGCTGTACAGCAACGACCAGTTGGCGTTTCACACCAAGGGTGAGGAAGGCCTGGTTTACTGGGTGGCCACGGATGATCTGATCGGGCGGGGCTGTAAGGCCCAATAGTGGAATCACTGAAGATCACTGTGGGAACGGGCAAGCCAGCTCCCACATTGATGCGGTTCACAGGGGTATTTGCGCCAAGCCACACCAGCAATAACGATTCAGCAGGCCAGGCCTACAAAACCTGGCCTGCAATAACTTGAATAGCAGCCACCGCTACGGCAGGCTTGCACGATTAACGACCCTCGACCGGGAGAGACAACACAATGGCACTTATCAGCATGCGTCAAATGCTGGACCACGCAGCCGAGTTCGGCTACGGCGTCCCAGCCTTTAACGTCAACAACCTTGAGCAGATGCGCGCCATCATGGAAGCCGCTGACAAGACCGACTCCCCAGTGATCGTCCAGGCTTCGGCCGGTGCGCGCAAATACGCCGGGGCGCCATTCCTGCGCCACCTGATCCTGGCGGCCATCGAAGAATTCCCGCACATCCCGGTGTGCATGCACCAGGACCACGGCACCAGCCCTGATGTGTGCCAGCGCTCCATCCAATTGGGCTTCAGCTCGGTGATGATGGACGGCTCCCTCGGCGAAGACGGCAAGACCCCAACCGACTACGAGTACAACGTACGCGTTACCCAACAAACCGTGGCCATGGCTCACGCCTGCGGCGTATCGGTTGAAGGCGAGCTGGGCTGCCTGGGCTCCCTGGAAACCGGCATGGCCGGCGAAGAAGATGGCATCGGCGCCGAAGGCGTGCTCGATCACAGCCAGATGCTGACCGACCCCGAAGAAGCCGCCGACTTCGTCAAGAAGACCCAAGTGGACGCCCTGGCCATCGCCATCGGCACCAGCCACGGCGCCTACAAGTTCACCAAGCCACCGACCGGCGACGTGCTGGCCATCGACCGCATCAAGGAAATCCACAAGCGCATTCCCAACACCCACCTGGTGATGCACGGTTCTTCCTCGGTACCGCAAGAATGGCTGGCGATCATCAACCAGTACGGCGGCGACATCAAAGAAACCTATGGCGTACCGGTTGAAGAGATCGTCGAAGGCATCAAGTACGGCGTGCGCAAGGTCAACATCGACACCGACCTGCGCCTGGCGTCCACCGGCGCGATGCGCCGCCTGATGGCCACCAACCCGAGCGAGTTCGACCCACGTAAATTCTTCGGCGCTACCGTGACCGCGATGCGTGATGTGTGTATCGCGCGTTACGAAGCGTTTGGTACTGCGGGGAATGCTTCGAAGATCAAGCCGATCTCGTTGGAAGCGATGTACCAGCGTTATTTGAAGGGTGAGTTGAACGCTAAGGTGAACTGAGCCGTTACGGTTCAGTTGTATTAAAAAAACCCGTCTCTTAGACGGGTTTTTAAGTCTGTGACTGGCTAAAGCCGCGCAATCACGTGCCACTGCGGATATGCACTTGTGTTATTGCCTTTGAAATGTCATATCGTAAGTTTTACCGACATTCGGCCCGCCACGTTCGACCGTTACCTTGCCGTCCAAGTTTTGATAACTGTCCGATGAGCTTAGGGTTATGTTAAGTATGCTATCCCCCGTCTTGGCTTGAGCGCGCAGCTTAAAACCCTGAGCTGTGAAAGTTCCGGTAACGTTGAAGTTCAGTCCGTAATAAGCCATTTCGGCCTTTGTAATTTTGCCTGCCTGTGTGTCTGATCCGGTAATTTTCAGAGTGGCGGCATTACGTTCGCCGGGATCATATACAGCACCCTCGTAGGTGCCGTTGGGGCTGGTTAGGGCCATGATTTTCACCTTTCTATGTAAATTGTGAAGTGACCTGATACCTCTCCTAGGCCACTGATGTGTGCTCTCAATTTGCATCGGTGAGGTTAGCTAAGCGGCCGCTCTGAGGAACCTGTTAATGCTGACAGTTATTTATACTTTTTTGCTATAGCTGACGCTGCGATCGCATCGTTTAAGGTGATAGGCCT
>NZ_JASLAW010000043.1 GCF_030147005.1 Pseudomonas sp. | reverse complement strand
GACCTGTGGCGAGGGAGCTTGCTCCCGTTGGGGCGCGAAGCGGCCCCAAAAATGGGACTGCTACGCAGTCCAGCGGGAGCAAGCTCCCTCGCCACAGGGACCGGTTCTGTCTTAACTGACTGGCATTAGGGCAAGCCCGCTCTCACATTTACCCCGCGCAGGGCTCAAGGGGAGGGCTCACGGCGCGAAAACCAATAAATAACAGACGCCATCGCTCAGCTATACTCCCCTCCATTTGAATGGCCCTGCGAGGAATTACTGTGAAGAACTGGACCCTGCGCCAACGGATTTTGGCGAGCTTTGCGGTAATTATTGCGATCATGCTGCTGATGGTCGTGCTCTCGTATTCGCGGTTGCTGAAAATCGAAACCAGCGCAAATCTGGTCCGGGACGACGCCGTGCCTGGCGTGTTTTTCAGTTCGATGATTCGCAGCGCGTGGGTCGACAGCTACCTGCAAACCCAGGAGTTGGTCGGGATCCACAAGAACCAGGGCATTTCCGAGGAAGACAAGCAGGACTACAAATCTTTCGAGGCGCGCCTTGAGAAGTACATGGTCGATTACACGAAAACGATCAATTTCACTCAGGACCGCAGCGACTTCGATGCCTTCGAAAAACTTCACCAGCGCTACAATCAGGTGCTCAGCCAGGTGCTTGAGGCGCAGCAGAGCAACAACAGCGCCGAGGCACTCAGGTTGTTCAGCGAGCAACTGACACCCACCTGGGTCGCAGGCCGCGCGAAACTCAATGACATCATCAGCGAAAACAAGCAGGTCTCCGATGACGCCACCGCCGCCATCGATAATGCGGTCGGGGCCGCGAAAGTCAGCATGGGCGTCTCGCTGCTGCTGGCGATTCTTGCCGCTGCGCTGTGTGGCCTGCTGCTGATGCGCGCCATCACGGCGCCGATGAAGCGCATCATCGATATCCTCGAAACCATGCGCACCGGCGATCTGAGCAAGCGCCTGAACCTGGAGCGCAAAGACGAATTCAACGCCGTCGAAACCGGCTTCAACGACATGATGACCGAGCTGACGGCGCTGGTTTCCCAGGCGCAGCGCTCGTCGGTGCAGGTCACTACGTCGGTGACCGAGATTGCCGCCACGTCCAGGCAGCAACAGGCCACCGCCACCGAAACCGCAGCCACCACTACCGAAATCGGCGCCACTTCCCGCGAAATCGCCGCCACCTCCAAGGACCTGGTTCGCACCATGACCGAGGTGTCCACCGCCGCCGACCAAGCCTCGGTCGCAGCCGGTTCCGGTCAGCAGGGCCTGGCCCGCATGGAAGAAACCATGCACTCGGTCATGGGCGCCGCCGACCTGGTCAACGCGAAGCTGGCGATCCTCAATGAGAAGGCCGGCAACATCAACCAGGTGGTGGTGACCATCGTCAAAGTGGCTGACCAGACCAACCTGCTGTCGCTCAACGCGGCCATCGAGGCCGAGAAAGCCGGTGAATACGGGCGCGGCTTTGCCGTTGTCGCCACCGAAGTTCGCCGCTTGGCCGACCAGACCGCCGTCGCGACTTACGACATTGAGCAGATGGTGCGTGAAATCCAGTCAGCGGTGTCGGCAGGCGTGATGGGCATGGACAAGTTCTCCGAGGAAGTGCGCCGAGGCATGTTTGAAGTGCAGCAAGTGGGGGAGCAACTGTCGCAAATCATCCATCAGGTGCAGGCCCTTGCACCGCGTGTGTTGATGGTCAACGAAGGCATGCAGGCCCAGGCCACCGGTGCCGAGCAGATCAACCACGCGCTGGTGCAACTGGGTGATGCCAGCAGCCAGACCGTCGAGTCCCTGCGCCAGGCCAGCTTTGCCATCGATGAACTGAGCCAGGTTGCGGTTGGTCTGCGCAGCGGCGTGTCGCGTTTCAAAATCTGATGAGCGACCTTGCGGCTAAACGCGGCGCCGTCCCGGCAGCGAAAAAGGCGTTGTTTCTGGTGTTCAACATCGGCAGTGAACGCTTTGCCCTCAAGGCGACGGAAGTGGTCGAAGTGCTGCCGCGCCTGCCGCTCAAACCCATCGCCCATGCACCGGCGTGGGTGGCGGGTATCTTTGCCCATCGTGGCGCGCTGGTGCCGGTCATCGACCTGAGCGCGTTGACGTTCGGAGCCGCGGCCCAAGCCCGTACCAGCACGCGGCTGGTGCTGGTCAGTTATCAGCCGCAGCCGTGGAGCGAAGCGCGTTGGCTGGGGCTGATTCTGGAGCAGGCCACCGACACCCTGCGCTGCGACCCCGCCGAGTTCCAGCCCTATGGCGTGGATAACCGCCAGGCGCCGTACCTGGGGCCGGTGCGAGAAGATGCGCTGGGCTTGATGCAATGCATTGGCGTGGCCGAGCTGTTGAGCGAAGACGTGCGCGCCTTGCTGTTCTCCAACGAGTTGAGCCTATGAGCAGTGATCCGCGCTTCTCGGCCTTCCTGAAGGAACGCATCGGCCTGGACGTCGCCTCGGTGGGCGAGGCGATCATCGACCGCGCGGTGCGCCAGCGTTGCCAGGTGTCCCAGGCGCAGACAGCGGATGCGTACTGGCAGCTCCTGCGCGCCTCCCATGATGAGCAGCAAGCGTTGATTGAAGCGGTGATCGTTCCCGAAACCTGGTTTTTCCGCTATCCCGAGTCCTTTGCAACCCTGGCCCGCCTGGCCCAAGCGCGTTTGGACGAAATCAAACAAATGCGTGCCTTGCGCATTCTCAGCCTGCCCTGTTCCACCGGCGAAGAACCCTATTCGATTGCCATGTCGTTGCTTGACGCAGGCTTGGCGCCGCACCAATTCAAAGTGCAAGGGATAGACGTCAGCCCGCTGTCCGTGGAGCGTGCCCGTCGCGGTGTGTACGGCAAGAACTCCTTTCGCGGTGCCGATCTTGAATTTCGCGGCCGTTACTTCACTGAAGACGGCGGCGCTTACCGCATCGCCGACCGGGTTCGCGAACAAGTGCGCCTGCAAGTCGGCAACCTGCTCGACCCGGCCCTGTTGGCCAACGAGCCTGCCTACGATTTTGTGTTCTGCCGCAACCTGCTGATCTACTTCGACCAGCCCACCCAGAAGCAGGTCTTTGATGTGCTCAAGGAGCTGACCCATGTGGACGGCGTGCTGTTTATCGGCCCGGCCGAAGGCAGCCTGCTGGGGCGCCATGGCATGCGTTCGATTGGCGTGCCGCAGTCTTTTGCGTTCAGTCGGCATGTGGAGCCGGCCGCGCCCGCCCCGGCGTTTGTACCGATGTCGGCGCTCACACCGTCGCGCAGCCCGGCGCCAATAGCCCTCAAGCCGCGCCCGTTCAGTACGGCCGGTACCCAGGCGGCTCAGGTGAAAGCGACGCCCACCCAGGCCGGCGAGCTGCTCAACCAGATCGCCACCTTGGCCAATGAAGGTAAAAGTGCCGAGGCCCGTGCTGCATGCGAGCGCTATTTGAGCAGCCATCCACCGGTCGCCCAAGTGTTCTACTGGCTGGGCTTGCTCAGCGATGTAGCCGGCAGCGTCCTGGAGGCCCAGGGGTATTACCGCAAAGCCTTGTACCTGGAACCGCAGCATCCGCAGGCCTTGATGCACCTGGCCGCGCTGCTCGAGTCCCAGGGCGACAGTGCGGGAGCGCGCCGTTTGCAGGCGCGCGCCGTGCGTAGCGAGCGAGCTGACAGTGAGTCCAAACGATGAGTAGCCCTGACGCGCTCGACACCGCAGGCCTGGGCCTGACCCTGGCCGAGACCCAAGCCATTGATGACTGCTGGAACCGCATCGGCATTCATGGCGACAAATCCTGCCCGTTGCTGGCGGACCACATTCATTGCCGCAACTGCTCGGTGTATTCCGCCGCCGCCACGCGCCTGCTCGACCGCTATGCGCTGCAGCAGGACGATCGTCGTGTGCAGGCGGCCGGCGAGCTCGATAATCAGACGGCCACCCGCTCGTTGCTGATGTTCCGCCTCGGCGAAGAATGGCTGGGCATCGCCACCCGTTGCCTGGTGGAAGTGGCGCCATTGCAACCGATCCACTCCTTGCCTCACCAGCGCTCCCGGGCGTTGCTGGGCGTGGCCAACGTGCGCGGGGCGTTGGTGGCCTGCCTGTCGCTGGTGGAGTTGCTCGGCCTGGACAGCACCGGTACCGGCGCCACCGGCGGGCGTATCATGCCGCGCATGTTGATTATTGCGGCGCAGGACGGCCCGGTGGTGGTGCCGGTGGACGAGGTGGATGGCATCCATGCCATCGATGAGCGCACGTTGAACGCCGCGTCGGCCTCCGGTACCCAGGCCAGCGCGCGCTTCACCCAGGGTGTATTACAGTGGAAAGGCCGCAGCCTGCGCTGGCTGGACGAGGCCCAATTGCTGTCCGCCGTGACCCGGAGCCTCGCATGACCCCCGAGCAGATGCGCGATGCCTCGCTATTGGAATTGTTCAGCCTGGAAGCCGATGCGCAAACCCAGGTACTGAGCGCAGGCCTGCTGGCCCTGGAGCGTAACCCGACCCAGGCCGACCAGCTCGAGGCCTGCATGCGCGCCGCGCACTCGCTCAAGGGCGCGGCGCGGATTGTCGGCGTCGATGCTGGCGTCAGCGTGGCTCATGTGATGGAAGATTGCCTGGTCAGCGCCCAGGAAGGCCGGTTGTACCTGCAACCCGAACATATCGACGCGTTGCTGCAGGGCACCGATTTGCTGATGCGTATCGCCACTCCGGGCAATGACGTCAGAGCGGCGGATATCCAAGCCTATGTGGCGCTGATGGAGCGCTTGCTGGACCCGGCGCAATCCACCGCCATGGTCGCGCCGCCATCCGATCCCGTGCCCACGCCGGCTCCCGCGCCGGTGATCGAAGCGCCGCCGCGGGAACTTGAACCGGTAGCTGGCGCCATGAGCGAGCCGCCGCGCCAGAGCAAACGCATGACCGAAGGCGGCGAGCGCGTGCTGCGGGTCACGGCCGAGCGCTTGAACAGCCTGCTGGACCTGTCCAGCAAGTCGCTGGTGGAAACCCAGCGACTCAAGCCTTACCTGGCCAGCATGCAGCGCCTCAAACGCATTCAAAGCAACAGCCTGCGCGCCTTGGAGACTCTGGAGGGCCACCTCAAGGTCGTCGATTTGAACCACGAGGCCCAGGAAGCCCTGGCCGATACTCGGCGCTTGTTGAGCGAAGCCCAGGCGCTGCTGGCGGAAAAAAATGCCGAGCTGGACGAGTACGGCTGGCAGGCCGGCCAACGCGCCCAGGTGCTTTATGACACCGCGTTGGCTTGTCGCATGCGCCCGTTTGCCGATGTGCTGGCCGGGCAGGTGCGCATGGTGCGCGACCTCGGTCGCAGCCTGGGCAAGCAAGTGCGCCTGGAGATCGAAGGGGAAAAGACCCAGGTCGACCGCGACGTACTGGAAAAGCTCGAAGCGCCGCTCACACATTTATTACGCAACGCCGTCGACCACGGCATCGAAATGCCCGAGCAGCGGCTGCTGGCGGGTAAGTCGACGGAAGGCCTGATTCGCCTGCGCGCGTCGCATCAAGCCGGGCTGCTGGTGCTGGAATTGAGCGATGACGGTGGCGGCGTCGATCTTGAGCGCCTGCGCGGCACCATTGTCGACCGACACCTGTCCCCGGTGGACACCGCGCTGCGCTTGAGCGAGGAGGAACTGCTGACGTTCCTGTTCCTGCCGGGTTTCAGCTTGCGCGACAAAGTGACCGAAGTGTCCGGTCGCGGCGTGGGCCTGGACGCGGTACAGCATATGGTGCGTCAACTGCGCGGCGCGGTGGTGCTGGAGCAGACGGCGGGGCAGGGCAGTCGCTTTCATCTGGAAGTGCCGTTGACCTTGTCAGTGGTGCGCAGTCTGGTGGTGGAAGTCGGCGAAGAGGCATATGCCTTCCCGTTGGCGCACATCGAACGCATGTGCGACTTGGCGCCCGAGGACATTGTGCAACTGGAAGGCCGCCAGCATTTCTGGCACGAGGGCCGGCATGTCGGCCTGGTCGCCGCCAGTCAGCTGTTGCAGCGCCCGCCGGGGCAAACCCCTTCGGATACGTTGAAAGTGGTGGTGATCCGCGAGCGCGATGCGGTGTATGGGATTGCCGTGGAACGCTTTATCGGCGAGCGCACCCTGGTGGTGTTGCCGCTGGATGATCGCCTGGGCAAGGTCCAGGACATTTCCGCCGGGGCATTGCTCGACGATGGCTCGGTGGTATTGATCGTCGACGTGGAAGATATGCTGCGTTCGGTGGACAAGCTGCTCAACACCGGCCGCCTGGAACGCATCGCCCGGCATAGCCGGGAGGCCACCGAAGCACCGAGCAAGCGGGTGCTGGTGGTGGACGACTCGCTGACCGTGCGCGAGCTGCAACGCAAGTTATTGCTCAATCGCGGTTATGAAGTGGCCGTCGCGGTCGATGGAATGGATGGCTGGAACGCATTGCGTTCCGAGGATTTCGACCTGCTTATCACAGACATTGATATGCCCCGCATGGACGGTATTGAATTGGTCACACTCTTGCGCCGTGACAGTCGCCTGCAATCGTTGCCGGTGATGGTGGTTTCCTACAAAGATCGTGAAGAAGACCGACGCCGCGGCCTCGACGCCGGCGCCGACTATTATTTAGCCAAAGCCAGCTTCCACGACGATGCCTTGCTCGACGCCGTGGCTGAACTGATCGGAGGCGCCCGGGCATGAGGATTGCGATCGTCAATGACATGCCATTGGCCGTCGAGGCTTTGCGTCGCGCCTTGAGTTTCGAACCTGCCCATGAACTGGTGTGGGTGGCCAGCAATGGCCTGGAAGCGGTGCAGCGTTGCGCTGAGGTGACTCCGGACCTGATCCTGATGGACCTGATCATGCCGGTGATGGACGGCGTGGAAGCCACGCGCCGGATCATGGCCGACACGCCATGTCCGATTGTGATTGTCACCGTGGACCGCCAGGCCAATGTCAGCCGTGTCTTTGAAGCCATGGGGCACGGCGCGTTGGATGTGGTGGACACGCCGGCGCTGGGCGTGGGCAATCCCAGGGATGCGGCGGCGCCGTTGTTGCGCAAGATCCTCAATATCGGCTGGCTGGTCGGCCAGCGTGGCAGCCGCGTGCGCGCTGAAACCGCGCCGCAGCGCAGTATCGGCCATCGGCAAAGCTTGGTGGCTATTGGCTCGTCGGCGGGCGGCCCGGCGGCCCTCGAAGCGCTGCTCAAAGGTTTGCCTCGTGACTTTCCCGCCGCCATTGTGCTGGTCCAGCATGTGGACCAGGTGTTCGCCGCCGGTATGGCCGAGTGGTTGAGCAGTGCTTCCGGCCTGCCGGTGCGCCTGGCCCGTGAAGGGGAGCCGCCGCAAAACGGCGTGGTATTGCTGGCCGGCACCAACCACCATATTCGCTTGTTGAAAAATGGCACGCTAGCCTATACCGCAGAGCCGGTGAACGAGATCTACCGGCCCTCCATCGATGTGTTTTTCGAAAGTGTCGCCAGCCATTGGAACGGCGACGCCGTCGGCGTGCTGCTGACCGGCATGGGGCGCGATGGCGCCCAGGGCCTCAAATTGATGCGGGAACAAGGATATTTGACCATCGCTCAGGACCAGCACAGTTCCGCAGTGTATGGCATGCCCAAAGCGGCGGCGGCGATTGACGCCGCCGTTGAAATTCGCCCACTGGATAGAATTGCACCGCGATTGCTGGAGGTCTTTGCAACATGATCGAAAATCTCCGTCGTGCTGGCTTGCAGGTAG
>NZ_JASLAW010000002.1 GCF_030147005.1 Pseudomonas sp. | reverse complement strand
CTCGCGCCGGGCTGCGAAGCGGCCCCAGAAAATGGGACAGCTACGCAGTCCAGCGGGCGCAAGCTCCCTCGCCACAGGGTATTCGCTGCGCGTTTTAGCCTGGCTTGCCCGTGACTGCGGTTTCACAGCCACCCAGCGCTGTCTGACCTGCATCAACCCCAGGTCCTGTAATCCGGCCTAGACTTGTCAAAACGCCCACACCGACAAGGCCGTCGCCTGATGATCTCCATGTCCTCATTCCACGCCATGCTTGTGCCCATCATGATCGGCATGATCCTGCTCGGCGTCGGCTTCAACTTTCGCGACAAACCCCTCGGCGTATTCGGCATGTGGGTGGGCATGCTGCTGATCCTGGGCACCGTGGTGTACAAGATCCTCGCCAAATTGGCGCAATGACACTCGCATCTGGCATAGCGGCCTCGTACACTCGGTCAATTCGTCGTTTTCAAGGTTGACCGCCTCGTGCTTTCCCGTCTGTTTGCCCTGCCCTGCTACCTGCTCATCGCCCTGCTCACCCTGCTGCCGCTGACGTCCGCCCACGCCGTGGGCCTGCCCGGACTGCTGGGTGGTTCCGGCAAGGCCCAACCCCAGGCCGAGGTGCCCTTGGGGCAGTCGCTGGACGAAGTGATCAAGACGCTGGAGAACGACCAGCAGCGCACCCAGCTGCTGAGCGACTTGAAGAAACTTCGCGCGGCCACGCAAAAAGCCCAACCGGCCGCCGAACTCGGTGTGCTCGGCCTGATCGGCAGCACACTGTCGGGTTTTGAACAGCAGTTTTCCGGCGCCGACAGCCCGCTGGGCCGCTGGTCCAATGAAGTCGACCTTGCCAGGGATGAACTCAGCGCGCTGATACTGCCGGCCAACGAGTGGTTGCCGATCATCTTTGGCTTCGCGGTGATCCTGGCGGTGTGGAGCCTGTTGGCCGCCGCGCTCATTTGGCTCAGCCACCGCCTGCGCGAACGCTTCGGCCTGCCTGAGGAACTGCCGCAACACCCGCGCACCTGGGACATGCTGCGCTTCGCCCTGCGCAAGCTGGGCCCGTGGTTGATTGCCCTGGTGATCACGGTTTACCTGAGCTACGCCCTGCCTTCGTCCCTGGGCAAGTCCCTGGCGATGGTGCTGGCTTACGCCCTGGTCGTCGGCACCTGTTTCTCGGCGATCTGCGTGATTGCGTTTTCCGTGCTGGACGGCCCGCACCGCCACCGCGCCCTGTATATCCTGCGCCATCAGGCCTTCCGCCCGCTGTGGTGGATCGGCAGTTTTGCCGCCTTTGGTGAAGCCTTGAGCGACCCGCGGCTGGTCGCGGCGCTCGGCCAGCACCTGGCCCACACTGCCGCGACCGTGGCCAATGTGATGGCGGCGCTGTCCACAGGCGTATTTATCCTGCGGTTCCGTCGGCCGATTGCCCACCTGATCCGTAACCAGCCGCTGTCGCGCCGCCTGACGCGCCGCGCCCTCACCGACACCCTCTCGATCATCGGCACCTTCTGGTACTTGCCGGCGCTGTTGCTGGTGGGCATTTCACTGTTCGCCACCTTTCTGTCCGCCGGTGACACCAGCACCGCGCTGCGCCAGTCGCTGCTGTGCACGGTGCTGCTGGTGTTGTGCATGGTGATCAACGGGTTGGTGCGGCGCCACGCCCTCAAACCGCAACGCGGGCACAAGCGCCATGCGCTGTACTCCGACCGCCTGAAAAACTTCGTCTACACCCTGGTGCACCTGCTGGTGTGGCTGGTGTTTATCGAGCTGGGGCTGCGGGTGTGGGGCCTGTCGATGATTCGCTTTACCGAGGGTGACGGCCATGAAGTCAGCGTCAAGCTATTCGGCCTGGGCGGTACGCTGCTGTTCGCCTGGCTGATCTGGATTCTCAGCGACACCGCGATCCATCACGCCCTGACCCGCTCGCGCAAAGGCCTGGCCAATGCGCGTGCGCAGACCATGATGCCGCTGATCCGCAACGTGCTGTTCGTGACCATCTTTATCATTGCCGCCATTGTCGCCCTGGCGAACATGGGCATGAACGTCACGCCGCTGCTGGCCGGTGCGGGCGTCATCGGTATCGCCATCGGTTTTGGTGCGCAGTCGCTGGTGGCCGACCTGATCACCGGCCTGTTCATCATTATCGAAGACTCCCTGGCCATCGATGACTATGTGGACGTCGGCGGCCACCTCGGCACCGTCGAAGGGCTGACCATCCGCACCGTGCGCCTGCGCGATATCGACGGCATCGTGCACACCATTCCCTTCAGCGAAATCAAGAGCATCAAGAACTACTCCCGTGAGTTCGGCTACGCGATCTTCCGCGTGGCGATCCCCTACAACATGGAGATCGACGACGCGATCAAGCTGATGCGCGATGTCGGCCAGAGCATGCGCAATGACCCGCTGCAACGCCGCAATATCTGGTCGCCGCTGGAGATTCAGGGCGTGGAAAGTTTTGAATCAGGCAGTGCAATCCTGCGCGCGCGGTTCAAGACGGCGCCGATCAAGCAGTGGGAAGTGTCGCGGGCGTTCAACCTGTCACTCAAGCGGCATCTGGATGAAGCCGGGCTTGACCTGGCGACACCGCGTTTGAGCGTGCAGGTGGTGACGGGGGCGTCGGGCGGGCTGGAGAAAGAGAAGAGCGTCCAGTAAATATGGGAGGTGGCTTGCCCCTCCCACATTTGCTCGGCAGTGCTCAGGCGAGTGCAGCGCCATCCATCTTCTGACGCAGGCTCAACGGACGCATATCGGTCCAGGTTTCTTCGATATAGGCCAGGCACTCTTTCTTCATGCCACTCTTGCCCACGGTCCGCCAGCCCTCCGGCACCGCCTTGTAGTCGGGCCAGATCGAATATTGCTCTTCGTGGTTGACCACTACCTGAAACAGGATGTCGTCGCGGTCAAATACTGAGGTCATTGCTGTTCTCCATCGTTCAAAGGCCGGCTGCGCACCATGCGCAGCACTGATATCTGTAGAAACGTACCAAAGGCCAGGAAAATTAGACGCTGGCGACCGCCGCCGCCAAGGCGCGCCCAAAAATCTCGGCGACCCGGTCGATCTCGGCGGCGGTGATCACCAGCGGCGGCAGGAAGCGCACCACGCTGCCATGCCGCCCGCCCAGCTCGAGGATCAGGCCGCGCTTGAGGCATTCACGTTGTACCTGCGGCGCGAGCTGGCGATGCACCGGCGGATGGCCCTGAATGTCGCGCGCGCCATTGGGGTCTACCAGTTCCACGCCGAGCATCAGCCCGCGCCCGCGAATATCCCCCAGGTGCGGGAAATCGCGCTGCAGGATGTGCAGGTGCTCGCTCAGCCGCTCGCCCATCGCCGCCGCATGCTCGGCCAGGTCATGCTCCTTGAGGTAGCGCATCACCGCCGAACCTGCCGCCATCGCCATCTGATTGCCACGGAAAGTCCCGGCATGGGCACCCGGCAGCCAGGTGTCGAGCCAGTCGCGGTACACCACCACCGCCAGCGGCAAGCTGCCGCCAATGGCTTTGGACATAACCACCACGTCCGGAATGATCCCCGCGTGCTCGAAGGCAAACATTTTGCCGGTGCGACCAAAGCCGCTCTGGATTTCATCGACAATCAGCGCGACGCCCGCCTGTTCAGTGATACGCCGCAAGCCGCGCAGCCAGTCGAGATCCGCCGGCACCACGCCGCCCTCGCCCTGCACCACTTCGACAATCACCGCCGCCGGTGGCAACACGCCAGCCTCGGGATCATTGAGCAAGTTTTCCAGGTAATGCAGATTGACCCGCACCCCCTGCGCGCCACCCAGGCCGAACGGGCAGCGGTAGTCGTAAGGGAACGGCAGAAATTGCACGCCATTGCCGAGCAATGCGCCCAGCGGCTTCTTCGGCCCGAGGCTGCCCATCAGGCTCAATGCGCCCTGGCTCATGCCGTGATAACCGCCCTGGAACGACAACACCGTACTGCGCCCGGTAGCGGTGCGTACCAGTTTCAAGGCCGCTTCCACCGCATCGGTGCCGGTAGGGCCGCAGAACTGGATTTTCGCCTCCCGCGCCAGTTCCGGCGGCAACAGGCCGAACAGGTCCTGCACGAACTGATCCTTGACCGGCGTGGTCAGGTCCAGGGTGTGCAACGGCAACTCGTCGCTCAATACCTGTTGGATGGCCTGGATCACCACCGGGTGGTTATGGCCGAGCGCCAGGGTGCCGGCGCCGGCCAGGCAGTCAATGAAGCTGCGGCCTTCCACGTCTTCCACGTAGATGCCCTTGGCACGCTTGAGCGCCAGGGGGATGCGCCGAGGGTAGCTGCGGGCGTTGGACTCCTGCTGGCGCTGACGGGCCAGCAACGGGGTTTCGTCGAACTGGTAGAGCGTTTCGCTGGCGTGCACAGGCGCGGCGTCGATGGGGCTGGTGGCGACTGACATCTCTCGATCCCTCAATACGCGGGTGATGGTGGTCATCCGTGGGGGTGGGGACTGCGCACGGACTTCATGTTCTGAAGACGCATCAGAGCCGAAGGGATTTAGGCCCGCAGATCGTTAACGGCTGGATGAGGTTTCATTGTGGGAGGGAGTCGCTGGCGAGAGTGCTTGCTGTCGCGAGGGAGCTTGCTCCCGCGAAGGAGCTTGCTGTGGCGAGGGTGCTTGCTGTGGCGAGGGAGCTTGCTCCCGCTGGGGTGCGAAGCGCCCCCACAAAAAAGCCGGCTCCAGCTGCGCTGTCGAACGGGAGCAAG
>NZ_JASLAW010000243.1 GCF_030147005.1 Pseudomonas sp. | reverse complement strand
TGCGCGCGCAGCCGGGCACTTACCTCGGCAAATTCTATGGGTGTTGCATGGTCGCTCAATTGGGTCATCGCCAGCCCGGCATAGCCGCATGGGTTGATCCGCCTGAACGGGGCCAGGTCCATGTCCACATTCAGGGCCAGGCCATGAAAGGAACAACCGTGACGAATGCGCAGCCCCAGGGAGGCGATTTTCGCACCGCCCACATACACCCCCGGTGCATCGGGCTTGGCCGCGGCGGTCACGCCGTAACTGGCCAACAGCTCGATCAGGCAAGCTTCCATGCGGCTTACCAGATCCCGCACGCCAAATCCCAGCTTGCGCACATCCAGCAACAGATAGGCAACCAGTTGGCCAGGCCCATGGTAAGTCACTTGACCACCTCGGTCGACCTGCACCACCGGAATATCACCCGGAAGTAGCAGATGCTCGGCTTTACCGGCCTGGCCCTGGGTGAACACCGGCGGGTGTTCAACCAGCCAGATTTCATCCGGAGCCGAACTGCCGCGCTCATTGGTAAAGCGCTGCATTGCATGCCAGACGGGCTCGTAGTCCATCCGGCCGAGCTCGCGAAAGCCCAATACCTGTGACATCACAGCACCATGTGCACGAAGCCGGTGGCCCGCAATTCGCTGTTGATGTTGTAGAGCTGGTCTTGATCCGTTGCAACGATGTGCAACTGGAACGTGGTGTATTTACCCGTGGAGCTGGAGCGTTCGTCCACGCGGTTGTCGTTGATCGTGGCGTGTTTACGCACAATCTCAAGAATCCTGTCTTTGCGACCTGCACCGGTATCGCTGATCACCTTGATGGGATAATCGGTCACCGGGAATTCGATCTTTGGCGCCTTTACTTCTTTATCGGTCATGGCAAAACAGCCTCGTAAGCGGTAAGCCGTGGCGACGGCAAAGCCCCGCGTCGGATCAACGCGGGGCTTTGCAGGTGCACACAATCAGTTGAACAAGCCGTAGAAGAATAGACGGATGCTATCCCACACGCGGCGGAAGATACCACCTTCGTCGACGGCGTCCAGCGCGATCAGGTCGGCGCTGTGCACCACCTTGTCGTCCAGCTTCACTTCGACTTTACCGATCACATCGCCCTTGGCGATTGGCGCAACCAGTTGCGGGTTCAGGACCATGCTCGCGGCGAGCTTTTTCAGCTGACCTTTAGGCATGGTCAGGGTCAGGTCATCGGCCAGGCCGGCCTTGACTTGCGAAGTAGCGCCTTTCCAAACCGGCGCGGTCGCAAGCTCTGCACCCTTCTGGTAGAAGGTCTGGGTTTCGAAGAAGCGGAAGCCGTAGGTCAGCAGCTTTTGCGTCTCGGCCGCACGGGCCTGCTCGCTGTTGGTGCCGAATACTACCGCGATCAGGCGCTGGCCATCACGCACGGCGGACGACACCATGCAGTAGCCGGCTTCGTCGGTGTGGCCGGTTTTCAGGCCATCGACGGTCTTGTCGCGCCACAGCAACAGGTTGCGGTTAGGCTGCTTGATGTTGTTCCAGAAGAATTCCTTCTGAGAGTAGATGGCGTAGTGCACCGGGTCGACGCGGATGATTGCGCGCGCCAGGATCGCCATGTCGTGAGCCGACGAATAATGCTCCGGGTTCGGCAAACCGGTCGGGTTCATGAAGTGGCTGTTGGTCATGCCCAGGTCGCCGGCCGTCTTGTTCATCATGTCGGCGAACGCGTCTTCGCTGCCGGCGATGTGCTCGGCCAGGGCCACGCTGGCGTCGTTACCGGACTGGATGATGATGCCGTGCAGCAGGTCGCTTACCGTGACTTGCGAGCCGACTTTGATGAACATCCGCGAACCACCGGTACGCCAGGCGTTTTCGCTGACGGTCACCGGATCGTTCTCACCGATCTGGCCGCGACGGATTTCCAGGGTCGCGATGTAGGCGGTCATCAGTTTGGTCAGGCTGGCGGGCGGCAGACGCACGTCACCGCCGTTTTCGACCAGCACGTTGCCACTGGCGGCGTCCATCAGGACCCAGGATTTGGCGGCCAGTTGCGGGGAAGCCGGCACCATCTCAACCGCCCAGGCGGCCGGGGTGATGATCAGCGAGATAAGCAGGCACGTACGTTTGGCTAAGGTGGTGATGTTCATCCGTCTCTCGAAATTGCTTATGGAAACTTGCCCTCGCGGGCAAAACTATTCAGACAGCCCGCTTCCAGACTGTCACGTGTTCGGTTGCCCGCTCACCCCTTGCCCCTGGGTTTTTTTGTTCAACGAGCCAACAACCAGGGCCCAGGCACGCGCACGCGCCTGAACCTTCAATCCTCTATCGCCTTATTCCGCGGTCACTACGCTGGGTTGCCCCAGGTTAGCCAGGCGTACGCTGTTCTGTACTTGCGCAACTTCGCTGGGCGAGCCGATCGGCCCCATACGCACACGGTGCAGGGTTTGCTGGTTACGCACGATGGAGCTGATGAATACCGGCGCGCTGACCATGCCGCTGAGCTTGGACCTTAACAGTTCTGCCGCATCCGGGTTGGCGAAAGCGCCCACCTGCAAGTACTGCCCGCCTACGGTGGAGGCACCGGGCGCCGCATGGGGCACGACCACCGTATCCGGCGCATGCTGCGCTGGCGGCGGCGTCCATTGTTCGATCTTGCCGGTCGACGCCGTCACTTGCGGTTGCGGGGTTTGCGGCTCGTTGAGCATCAACGGCGCCGGCTTGCCACGCTGGGCCCAGTACTGCGCCGGGTCGATGCCTTCGACTTTCACCCGGGCGGTGCCGGTTTCGGCGTAGCCGAGTTTCTTCGCGGCGGCATAGGACAGGTCGATGATGCGGTCCGAATAGAACGGCCCACGGTCATTGACCCGCAGAATCACCGTGCGGTTGTTGTCCAGATTGGTCACGCGAACGTAGCTGGGCAGCGGCAGGGTTTTGTGGGCCGCGCTCATGCCGTACAGGTCATACACTTCGCCGTTGGCGGTGTTCTGGCCATGGAACTTGGTGCCGTACCAGGACGCCGTGCCCGACTGCACGTAGGTCTTGGAGTCCTGCAGCGGAAAGTAATTCTTGCCCAGAACGGTATACGGGTTGGCCTTGTAGGCACCGGTATGCAGGGTTGGCGTGGCATCGGGGATCTTCGACACATCCACGTCCCACCACGGTGCGCCGTCTTTGTGCGCACGGTTGATGTCCAGGCCCGGCTGGGCGCGAACCACCGCACCGCCGGCCTTCTTGGCCGGCGCGCGGTTCGGGGTAGTTGAGCAACTGGCGACCAGCAAAGACAACGCGGCGAACGCCACCAGCTTGAGCGGTTTTTTGAACGGCGATACCCGCATTACTTGTTGCCCCGTGCTTGAACCAGCTCGTCTGACAGCTGATGCACGGCCATGGCGTACATCACACTGCGGTTATAACGCGTGATTGCGTAGAAATTCTTCAGGCCCATCCAGTATTCCGGGCCATCCGCACCTTCGAGGCGGAACGCCGTCACCGGCATATCATCGCGTGGCGCATTCTGACTCGACCAGCCCAGCGCTCGCAACTCCCCGACGTTCTTCACCGGTTCGATACCTTGGGTCAGGCCTTCGTCGGCGTGCTCGCCCGTCACATCGGCGCGGATCACCACCGGTTCGCCGGCAACCCAGCCGTGGCGCTTGAAGTAGCTGGCCACGCTGCCGATGGCATCGTCCGGGTTGCTCCAGATATTGATATGCCCGTCGCCGTCGAAATCCACGGCGTAGGCGCGAAAGCTGCTCGGCATGAACTGCGGCAAGCCCATCGCTCCAGCGTACGAACCCTTCAGGGTCAGCGGGTCGACCTGCTCTTCACGGGCCAGCAGCAGGAATTCGCGCAGCTCCTTGCGGAAGAACTCGGCGCGGGGCGGGTAATCGAAGCCCAGGGTCGACAAGGCGTCGATCACCCGGTAACTGCCGGTATTGCGCCCGTAGAAGGTTTCGATGCCGATGATCGCGACGATAACCTGGGCCGGCACGCCGTATTCCTGCTCGGCGCGGGCCAGTACCGCCTCATGCTGGCGCCAGAAGTCTACGCCCCGGGCCACGCGGGCGTCGGTGAGGAACATCGGGCGATATTCCTTCCACTGCTTCACCCGTTCAGCGGGGCGCGAGATGGCGTCGAGGATCGCCTGCTTTTTCTGGGCTTCGCGCAACACGCCCATCAGCTGTTCACCGGCGAAACCGTAGTCGCGGGTCATCTCACCGACAAATTCGGCGACCTGAGGTGAGCCATCGTAGTCACCGGCCTGCACCTCCTGCGTTGCGCCCAGCAGCCCAATCAGGCCCATCCAGGACGCATGCCGAGTTGCCCAGCCGCGCATTACTTGCATTGACATCTTCACCTTATTCAAACCTGTGCGATCCATTTGCGATGCGTATGAATCGACATCAAAACCCCAAACGCTGACAGCAATGTCACCAGCGAAGTTCCGCCGTAGCTAATGAACGGCAACGGCACCCCAACCACCGGCAGCAGGCCACTGACCATACCGATGTTGACGAAAACATAAACAAAAAAAGTCATGGTCAGACTGCCGGCCAGCAACTTGCCGAACAGCGTCTGCGCCTGCGCGGTGATCACCAGCCCGCGCCCGATCAACAGCAGATAAATCAGCAACAGCGCGCAAATGCCTACCAGGCCGAACTCTTCGCCCATCACCGCGATAATGAAGTCGGTGTGGCTTTCAGGCAAAAAGTCCAGGTGCGACTGGGTACCCAGCAACCAGCCCTTGCCGAACACGCCGCCGGAACCGATCGCCGCCTTGGACTGGATGATGTTCCAGCCCGTGCCCAACGGGTCGCTCTCAGGGTCGAGGAACGTCAGGATTCGCTGCTTCTGGTAGTCGTGCATAAAGAAGAACCACATGGCCACCGCCACGGGCACGGCGGCGGCCAGCACGCTGAGGATCCAGCGCCAGCGCAAGCCACCCATGAACAGCACGAACGCGCCACCCGCCAGGATCAGCAACGAAGTGCCAAGGTCCGGCTGGCGTACGATAAGAACGAACGGCACGCCGATCAGGATCAGGCTGATCGCCACATGCTTGAGCTGTGGCGGCAAGGTGCGCTTGGACAGGTACCAGGCGATGGTGGCCGGCATGAGAATCTTCATGAATTCCGACGGCTGGAAGCGAATCACCCCCGGAATGTTGATCCAGCGGGTCGCGCCCATGGCGTTGTGGCCCATCACGTCCACTACCACCAGCAGCAACACCCCGGCGACATAACCGAGCGGCACCCAGCGCGCCATGAAGCGCGGCTCGAGCTGGGCGATCACCACCATCGACAACAGCCCAAGACCGAATGAAGACGCTTGCTTGATCAGCAGGTCCCAGTTCTTGCCGCTGGCCGAATAAAGAACGAACAGGCTGCCGGCCGCCAATATCAGCAGCAGCACCAGCAGCGGGCCATCGATGTGCATGCGTTGCAGCAACGTCGCACGGCGACGCATCACATCTTCACTGGAGAGGATGCGGTCAAAATTACTCTTCACGGGCCGTAACCTCGGGGCTTGAAGGGGGGCCGCCATATTCGGGCTTGAGCTTGCCATCGGGGGCCAGCAGCCAGGCATCCAGGATCTGCCGCACCACAGGCGCGGCCACACCGGAGCCGGACTCACCGTTCTCCACCATCACCGCCACCACGATTTTAGGGTCTTCGGCGGGGGCGAAACCGACAAACAAGGCGTGGTCGCGGTGGCGCTCCTGAACCTTGGATCGGTCGTATTTTTCACCCTGCTTGATCGCCACCACCTGGGCGGTACCGCTCTTGCCGGCGATGCGGTACTGCGCACCCAGCGCCGCCTTGCGTGCGGTGCCGCGAGCGCCGTGCATGACCTGTTGCATGCCGTGGTTGACCTTGGCCCAGTCGGACGGGTCGCGCAGAACGATGTCGGGGATCGGGTTCTCATCCACCGGCTTCTCGCCCTCGATGGTCCTGGCCAGGTGCGGACGGTTCCAGACGCCCTTGTTCGCGACCAGCGCAGTCGCCTGGGCCAGTTGCAGCGGGGTGGCCTGCATATAGCCCTGGCCAATGCCGAGGATCAGGGTTTCGCCGGGGAACCACGCCTGGCGGCGCGTTGCCCGCTTCCACTCGCGCGACGGCATCAGGCCGGGCGACTCTTCGAACATGTCCAGGGAGACTTTCTGACCGAGGCCGAACTTGCCCATGTAGGCCGACAAGCGATCGATACCCAGCTTGTGGGCCAGGTCGTAAAAATAGGTGTCGTTGGAGCGCATGATTGCGGTGTCCAGGTCGACATAGCCGTCACCGGAGCGGTTCCAGTTACGGTATTTGTGATCGTAGTTGGGCAGCATGTAGTAGCCAGGGTCGTAGACCCGGCTCGACGCCGTGACCACGCCCGAATCCAGGCCGGCAATCGCCACCGCCGGCTTGATGGTCGAACCCGGCGGATACAGGCCGCGCAGCACGCGGTTGAACAGCGGCCGGTCGATGGAATCGCGCAACTCGGCATAGGCCTTGAAGCTGATACCCGTCACGAACAGGTTGGGGTCGAAACTGGGCTGGCTGACCATGGCCAACACTTCGCCGGTCTTCGGGTCCAGCGCCACCACCGCACCGCGACGACCACCCAGCGCCATTTCGGCTGCTTCCTGCAACTTGATGTCCAGGCTCAGCACGATGTCCTTGCCCGGTAACGGATCGGTACGCTTGAGCACGCGCAACACGCGGCCGCGGGCGTTGGTCTCGACCTCTTCGTAACCCACCTGGCCGTGCAGTTCAGGCTCGTAGAAACGCTCGATGCCGGTTTTGCCGATGTGGTGGGTGCCGCTGTAATTGACCGGGTCGAGGGTTTTCAGCTCTTTCTCGTTGATACGCCCCATGTAGCCGACCGAATGCGCAAAGTGCGGCCCCTGCGGGTAATGCCGCACCAACTGCGCCACCACTTCCACGCCCGGCAGGCGGAACTGGTTCACCGCGATCCGTGCGATCTGTTCTTCGTTCAGCTCGAACAGAATCGGCACCGGCTCGAAAGGCCGGCGCCCCTGCTTCATGCGCTTCTCGAAAATGACCCGGTCTTCCGGCGTCAGCTGCAGCACCTCGACGATCACGTCGAGCACCTGCTGCCAGTCGCCGGAACGCTCGCGGGTCATGCTCAGGCTGAAGCTGGGCCGGTTATCCGCCACCACCACGCCATTGCGGTCGAAAATCAGCCCACGGGTCGGCGGGATCGGCTGCACGTGCACCCGATTGTTTTCCGACAGGGTGGAGTGGTACTCGTACTGGATCACCTGAAGGAAATACAGACGGGCGATCAGCACCCCAATCAGCAGCACCACCATGACCGCGCCAAACACCACGCGTGCGCGTACAAGACGTGCGTCTTTCTCGTGGTCCTTGATGCGGATTGGCTGGGTCATCGGGAATGGCGCAGATTATTTGTGATAAGGGTGCCCAGACAGCACTGTCCAGGCGCGATACAGCTGTTCACCGATCAGAATCCTTACCAACGGGTGCGGCAGCGTGAGCGCCGACAGCGACCAGCGCTGATCGGCCCGCGCACAGACTTCCGGCGCCAGCCCTTCGGGGCCACCCACCATAAAGTTGACGGTGCGCGAATCCAGGCGCCAGCGGTCCAGTTCCACCGCCAACTGCTCTGTGCTCCAGGGCTTGCCGTGCACTTCAAGCGTCACGATGCGCTCATTGGGGCCGACCTTGGCCAACATGGCTTCGCCCTCCTGACGGATAAAGCGCGCCACGTCGGCATTCTTGCCCCGGGTGTTGAGCGGTATTTCCACCAGCTCAAGCGACAGCTCGGCGGGCAGACGCTTGGCATACTCGTGCCAGCCTTCTTCCACCCACTTGGGCATGCGTGAACCGACAGCGATCAGACGCAGGCGCACAGCCGTTCCTTATTCCTGGTCTTTGTTGAGCTTGTCGAAGTGCGCGTGGCCCACTTCCGGGCTGTGGTGCTTGCCATCGGCGGCGCGGCTCTGCTCGGCGCCTTTCCACAGACGCTCCAAGTCATAGAACTGACGGGCGTTGGAGGTCATCATGTGGACGATCACGTCGTCCATGTCCAGCAGCACCCAGTCGCTGTCGCCCTTACCTTCTTCACCCAGCGGCTTGACGCCCTGGGCTTTGACGGCTTCGCGAACCTTGTCCAGCATCGCGCCGATCTGGCGGTTGGAGGTACCGGTGGCGATGATCATGAAGTCGGTGATGCTCTGCTTGTCGCGCACGTCCAGCACCTGGATGTCCTGGGCTTTCACGTCTTCCAGGGCAGCCACGGCGACTTTTACCAGCTCTTCGCCAGCCAGTTCCGGGCCAACGTGGGCTTCTACCGGCAGCGGCGCGCTTTTGAAGGTGCCTTTGCGCTTAACTTTGCTTACGTCTTTGTTCGTCATATAAAACTCGTTTTGCTCATATGTTCGGGCGCTCGCTGCACGACTGTGCGTAGCGACAAGCGCGCCTTTTCAGTTCGACGCACGGTAAAGTCCGTGCGCATCGATGTAGGCCAGGACCGCGTCAGGCACCAGGAAACGTACCGACTTACCGCTGGCCAGCAGTTGACGGATCTGGGTGGCGGACACCGCAAGCGGGGTCTGCCAGACGAATGCAATATTCCCATTCGGCCCGGTCAGGGCCAAGGGGTCACTTACCGACCGCGCGGCCAGCAGGTTGCGCAAGGCATCCGGCGGTTCGCTGTCGGCATCCGGGCGTTGCAAAACCAGGATGTGGCAATGCTGGAGGAGTTCCTCCCAGCGGTGCCAAGAGGGCAGGCCGCAAAATGCGTCCCAGCCCAAAAGCAGAAACAACTGGTCATCGGCGCCCAACTCGGCGCGCATAAGCTCCAGGGTGTCGACAGTGTAGGACGGTTTGTCGCGCTTGAGCTCGCGATCGTCCACCACCAGCGGCGATATACCCTCCACCGCAACACGCACCATTTCCAGGCGCTGCTGCGCTGACACCTGCGGCGTATCGCGATGGGGCGGCCGGAAATTGGGCATCAGGCGCAACTCGTCCAACGCGAGGGCATCCGCGACTTCAAGGGCACTGCGCAAATGGCCGATGTGCACGGGGTCGAAAGTACCGCCGAGCAGCCCGATGCGTTTAGCCATCAAGTGCGCACATGACCGTCGCCGAACACCACGTATTTCTCGCTGGTCAGGCCTTCCAGGCCAACCGGGCCACGTGCATGGAGCTTGTCGGTGGAGATGCCGATTTCCGCCCCCAGGCCGTACTCGAAGCCATCGGCAAAGCGCGTTGAGGCGTTGATCATCACGGAAGCGGAGTCCACTTCAGTGAGAAAACGCCGGGCATCGCTGAAATGCTCGGAGACGATGGCATCGGTGTGCTTGGAGCCGTATTTATTAATGTGCTCGATGGCCTGATCCAGGTCGTCGACAATGCGGATCGACAGAATCGGCGCCGTGTATTCGGTGTACCAATCCTGCTCGGTCGCCTTGATCACGTCCGCGCCCAGCAGCCCACGAGTACGCGCGCAACCGCGCAATTCCACACCCTTGTCGCGGTAGATGGCAGCCAGCGGCGGCAGCACGCGTTCGGCAATGCCGGCGTGAACCAAAAGGGTTTCCATGGTGTTGCATGGCGCGTAGCGATGGGTCTTGGCGTTGTCGGCGATGCGGATAGCTTTGTCGAGGTCGGCGGCGACGTCGATAAAGACGTGGCACACGCCGTCCAGGTGTTTGATCACCGGCACCTTGGCGTCGCGGCTGACGCGCTCGATCAGACTCTTGCCGCCACGCGGCACAATCACATCGACGAATTCCGGCATGGTAATCAACGCGCCAACCGCGTCGCGGTCTGTGGTTTCCACCACTTGCACCACCTCGGCGGGCAACTCGGCCACGGCCAGGCCCTGCTGAATACAGGCAGCGATAGCACGGTTGGAATGGATCGCCTCGGAACCGCCGCGCAGGATGGTGGCATTGCCCGACTTGAGGCACAGGCTCGCAGCGTCGATGGTCACGTTCGGGCGCGACTCGTAAATGATGCCGATCACGCCCAGGGGCACGCGCATCTTGCCGACCTGGATGCCGGACGGCAGGTAACGCATATCGCGGATTTCACCGATGGGGTCAGGCAGCTTGGCCACCTGACGCAAACCTTCGATCATGTCGTCGATACGCGCCGGGGTCAGCGCCAGGCGATCCAGCAGGGCCGGCTCCAGGCCATTGGCACGGCCGTTGGCCAGGTCCTGTTCGTTGGCGGCGGCGAGCTCGGAGCGCGAAGCGTCCAGAGCCTCGGCGGCGGCCAGCAGCGCACGGTTCTTCTGCGCGGTGCTCGCACGGGCGATCAACCGCGAGGCCTGACGGGCAGCGCGACCCAGGCGGGTCATGTAGTCAAGAACGGACTCAGTCATGGTCAGGGAGTCTTGGCAAAGAGGAAAGCGGCAGATTATAGCTGTGACGCCGCCCGACTGACAGCGGTGAGGGGCGGATGGTCGAAATGAACTGTAAAAACCTGGGGTTCAGCGGTAATTAAGGTGGGAGTTGTTATGATTCCGTCACATTTAGCCGTAATAACCCTGACCGTTATGTCCACAAAGACTCCCGAACTCCCCGCCAGCGCCCTCCCCGACAGCTTCTTCGACCGCGACGCACAGTTGCTCGCGCAAGATTTGCTCGGGAAAGTCATTCGCCATCGTGTCGGCGAAATCTGGCTTTCGGCGCGCATTATCGAAACCGAAGCCTATTACGTGGCCGAAAAAGGCAGCCATGCCTCACTCGGCTACACAGAAAAACGTAAGGCTTTGTTTCTGGATGGCGGGCATATCTACATGTACTACGCTCGCGGCGGTGATTCGCTGAACTTCAGCGCCCAGGGCCCGGGCAATGCTGTGCTGATCAAATCGGCTTATCCCTGGGTCGATGACATTTCCGGGCCGGCGAGCCTGGCGCAAATGTTAGTCAACAACCCTAACCCTGACGGTAGCCCGCGCCCGTCGCAGAAACTCTGCGCGGGCCAGACGCTGCTGTGCAAGGCGCTGGGCCTGAAGGTGCCGATGTGGGACGCCAAGCGCTTCGACCAGGAACTGTTGTATGTGGAAGACGTGGGCCAGGTACCCACTCAAATCATCCAGACCACACGGCTGGGCATTCCCAGTGGGCGCGATGAGCATTTGATGTACCGCTTCGTCGATGCTGGCTATGCGCCTTATTGCACACGGAACCCGCTGCGCCGGGGGCAGGTCGAAGGCCGCGATTATTTTTTGATTTGAATTGAATTTACGTTGAGCTTTGCAGCACCGAAGATCAACTGTGGGAGCAGGCAAGCCACACACAGTTGATCTTCGGTGCTTCTCAGTATGTATTGCATTGGTGGAGTGGATCGTATGGGCCAATGGCTCGATAGCATTACCGGCTGGTTGACCCTGAACCCCGAATGGCTGGCAGTAGCGGTATTTATCGTCGCCTGTGTGGAATGCCTGGCCATCGCCGGCCTGATCGTGCCGGGCACGGTATTGTTGTTTGCCATTGCGGCGCTCGCCGGCAGCGGTGCACTGTCGCTCAGTGAAACCTTGCTGCTGGGTTTCCTCGGTGGGTTAGTGGGCGATGGGGTTTCCTACTTCCTGGGACGACATTTCCATCAGAACATCCGGCGCCTGCCCGGTCTGCGCCAGCACCCGGAATGGATGAACGGCGCCGAAACCTACTTCCACAAGTACGGCATCGCCAGCCTGCTGGTCGGGCGCTTCATCGGCCCGTTGCGGCCCATGCTGCCGATGGTCGCCGGCATGTGCGACATGCCGTTTCCGCGCTTCGCGATGGTGAGCGTCGTGGCGGCGGCAGGCTGGTCGATAGCGTACCTGTTACCGGGCTGGGCGACCGGCGCCGCCTTCCGCCTGCCGTTGCCCGAGGGGTTCTGGCCGGAAGCGGCGGTGGTCGCGGGGTGCCTCGCCGTGGTGATCGGGCTGAGCTTGAACAGCAGCCTGCGCGGCCATCGCCGCGCCACCTTGTGGATTGGTTGCGCCAGCCTGGCGCTGTTGATCGCGCTGTTTATCGGCTACCACTCGCTGGATAACTTCGACAACGGCCTGAGCGCACTCGTGCAGGAACACCGCAGCCCCTGGCTGGACGAAGTGATGGTGCGCATCACCCAGTTGGGCGAATTCAAGAAAATGTTCGTCGCCAGCGCGGTATTCACCGGCTTGCTGCTGCTGGCGCGGCAATGGCGCCATGCGGTGTTTGTCGGCGTAACACTGGCCGGGGCGGCGGTGATCAACACCGCGAGCAAGCTGTTTTTCGCGCGTGGCCGCCCGGAAATCCTGACAGACCCTCTGACCAGTTTCAGCATGCCCAGCGGGCACGCGTCCGGCGCGTTCGCGTTTTTCCTGGCCCTGGCGATACTCGCCGGGCGCGGCCAACCTACGCGGATGCGCCTGACCTGGATGCTGCTGGGCTGTATTCCTGCGGCATTCATCGCGCTGTCGCGGGTTTATCTGGGCGCCCATTGGCCCACCGACATCCTCGCCGGTACGCTGCTGGCAGTGACGGTGTGCGCGTTCAGCCTGGGCATCAGCGAATACCGAAGCCCGCTGCCGGCCATGTCGCAAAAAACCTGGTGGCTGCTGCTGCCGGCACTGGTGGCCGTGCTGAGCTTTATCGCACTGGTCGGCACATCACACGCCCTGCTGCGCTACGCCTATTAGGTAAACAGCTCACCTTGCAACTCATCCAGCAGCATCTGGATCGCATCCAGCCGCTGCTGCGGGTCGTCGAGTTGCAGCAGGTCGATCTTATCGGCCTCGGTGAACGGCAGCAGATACGCCAACTGATTACTCAGGGCCTGCTGGCCGTCGGCAAAGGCGTCCATATCCAGCGAGGCGACCATCGGGTGCTCCGCCAATGCCTGCAGCAGCGCCAGCAGGTCGGCATCCTCTTCGCCCAGCGGCTGGTCTGGCAGCTCCTCCAGCCATTGCACCTCGGCCACCAGCAACTGGTCCTTCTGTACCCCGACGTCACGTACGCGAAAACGCCGCCCGCCTTCGACACGAATGCCCAGCAGGCCGTTGTCCTGCTGTTTGAAGTCGCGGATCAGCGCTTCACAGCCGATCAGGGCGTAGCCATCCGGGGCCATGCCGACTTCCTTGCCGTCGAGGATGCACACCACGCCGAAGCTTTCGCCCTTTTTCATGCAGCGGCTGATCATGTCCAGATAGCGCGCCTCGAACAGTTGCAAGTCGAGGGTGCAGCCAGGGAACAGCACGGTGTTGAGCGGAAACAGCGCCAGACTCATAAAGGTTTCCTTAAACCCGATTTAAACAATCACCGACACGGCCAGCGGCAGCAACACCGCCGTGGCCACGCCCATCAGACTCATCGCCAGCGCCGCGAAGGCGCCGCATTCTTCGCTTTCCTGCAGGGCCACCGAGGTGCCGACGGCGTGAGCCGTCATGCCCAGGGCCATGCCGCGCGCTTCAGGGCTGTATACGCCCAGGCGGGTCAAGAACGCCGGGCCGATCATCGCGCCGACCACCCCGGTAATCAGCACGAACACCGCAGCCAACGCCGCCACGCCACCGATCTGCTCGGCCACCAACATGGCAATCGGCGACGTTACCGATTTGGGCGCCATGGTCATCAGCACCCTGTGTTCGGCGCCGAACCACCAGCCCAACAGCACACACAAACCAGTGGCCAACACCCCACCAATCACCAGCGTAGTAAAAATCGGCCAGAACAATTGGCGAATCCGGCGCAGGTTCAGATAAAGCGGCACCGCCAGCGCTACCGTCGCAGGCCCCAGCAGAATACCCATGATCTCGGTGCTCTTGCGATATTCGGCGTAGCTCAGGCCGCAGCCGAGCAGCACGCCAATCACCAGCAACATGGAGACCAGCACCGGCTGCAGGAAGATCCAGCGGGTTTTCTCGAAAGCCGCCAGTACCAGTTGATAAGCGCCCAGGGTGATGCCGATCCCGAACAGCGGGTGATGAATGACGGCCGTCCAGGCGCCCTGCCAGTCGAACATCATTGATCCTTCTCCTTGCGCTTGACCATCTGTTGCATCAGTACGCCCACCACCGCCATAGCGATGACCAGCGACAGCACCAGTGCGCCGACGATGGCCCAGAAGTCTGCAACGATGTCTTTGGCGTACACCATCACGCCCACGGCCGGCGGCACCAGCAGCAACGGCAAATAGCGCAGCAGGCTGCCGGCCGCCAGGCTCAACGGTTCGCTGACTTCGCCGCGCCAGATCAGGAAGCCGAGCATCAGCAACAGGCCGATGATCGGCCCCGGCAATACCGGCAACACCAAATGATTGATCGCAGTGCCGATCAATTGAAACAGCACCAGCCAGGTCAGGCCACGTAACAGCATCCTCCGCCCCCCTCAAAGTTCATGCGCATTATAAGCACGCCCGCCCTATGCTCCGGCATTCGCCAAAAGCATGTTGGGTTGACCGGGTCGATTGCCCATGATGATCTACATCGGTTCTCTGTATCCCATAAAAACCCCCTGTTCAGCGGGGGATAAGCATGATGAACCCAGGAGAGACGCAATGCCCTATGTACCCGTAGCGCAGCTCAAAGATTATGTCGGCAAGGAACTGGGACGTTCCGAATGGCTCACCATCGACCAGGCGCGCATCAACCTGTTCGCAGAGGCCACCGGCGATCATCAGTTCATCCACGTCGACCCGGTCAAGGCGGCGCAAACCCCGTTCGGCAGCACCATCGCCCATGGGTTCCTGTCGCTGTCGCTGATGCCCAAACTGATGGAAGACATTCTGATCATGCCCGAAGGCCTGAAGATGGCGATCAACTACGGCCTGGACAGCGTGCGCTTTATCCAGCCGGTGAAGGTCGACTCCAAGGTGCGCCTGAACGTCACCCTTACCGATGTGCACGAGAAAAAACCGGGCCAATGGCTGTTCAAGGCTACCGCCACCCTGGAAATCGAAGGTCAGGACAAACCTGCTTACGTCGCCGAGTCGCTGTCACTCTGCTTCGTTTAAGGCCGCGCCTGTGGTGAGGCAATAAACCTTGCCACAGTGTATGTAAATTTATGTATGAATCTTGCGGCTGCGGCATACTCGGCGCTCAATTATCCGGATCCCGCTATGCGCCCACTCGCTCCCCTTGCCCTTGCCCTGTTGCTCACCGCTTGCGGAGACGGCGAATCGCTGTTGCCGCCCGATGCGCGCCTGCCCGATGGCGGCCGCTACCGTGGCGATGTGGTCAACGGCTTGCTGCAGGGCCAGGGCCGGGTCGACTACCCCAACGGCAGTTGGTACGCCGGCGAGTTCGATAAGGGCCAATGGCATGGGCAGGGCGAATGGCATGGCAGCAACGGCGAAGTCTACAAGGGCCAGTTCAAGCAAGGCCTGTTTGACGGCCAGGGCCGCCTGACCACTGCGGGCAGCAGCTACGTCGGCGGCTTCAAGAACGGCCGGCGCAACGGCGAAGGCACCCTCAAAGAGGGGCAGATGACCTATCGCGGCGAATTCAAAGACGACCAGTATTCCGGCCTTGGGCGCCTGGAACTGGCGGACGGCAGCCAATATCAGGGCCAATTCGCCCACGGCAAACCCAATGGCGAAGGCCAGCGCAACGACGACAGCGGCAATCAGTTCAGCGGCCACTTTGTCGATGGTCAGCTCGAAGGCAACGGCACGTTCAACAGCGCGGATGGCGATATCTACGTAGGCCAATTCAAACAGAACCAGCTCAACGGCAAGGGCCGCTACGAAAACGCCGACGGCGACGTATGGATCGGCCACTTCAAGGAAGGCGCCCTCAGCGGCAAAGGCGAATTGATCGGCGTCGATGGCAGCCACTACGTTGGCCAGTTCAGTGACTGGCGCTTCAGCGGCGAAGGTCGCCTGAACCTTACCGATGGCAGCTTCTATATCGGCGGTTTCGACAGCGACAGCTACCAGGGCCGCGGCACCCTGGTGCTGAGCGACGGCACGGTACAAGCCGGCACCTGGGTCAACGGCATGCGCGTGCGCGATGCCGAGGGCACGCTGCTGCCCGACCCACTGGAAATCGGCGTATTGGCCCAGGGCCACTTGCTGGCGGACGCCCTCGCCGCCGTCCCCCCATCCACGCCGGCCGTGGAGCTGTACACCCTGGCGCTGGCCGGCGACGGCAAGCAAAGCGTATTTCTGCGTGAAGCCGATTACGTCAGCAACCTGCTCGCCACCCGCTTCGGTGCCCATGGGCAGATTCGCCTGGTCAACCACCGCGACCATATCGCCGATCGTCCCATGGCCACCCGCGAAAACCTGCGCCGAGCGGTGCAAACCCTGGCCGAACGCAGCGGGCCGGAAGACCTGGTGTTCATCTATATGACCAGCCACGGTACTCATGAACACGAACTGGTGCTGGACCAACCCCGTATGGAACTGGCCGACCTGCCGGCCGATGAGCTGGCCGCCGTGCTCGCGCCACTGAAAAACCGCGACAAGATCATCGTGATTTCCGCGTGTTACTCCGGCGGATTTATCCCGGCATTGAAGGATGAACACACGCTGATCATGACCGCCTCGCGCGCCGATCGCGTGTCGTTCGGCTGTTCCGAAGAAGCGGACTTTACCTACTTCGGCGATGCCCTTTTCGCACAGGCTTTCAACCAAACCGACGATTTGCAACAAGCCTTCAAACTGGCACAACTGCACGTGGCCGAACGCGAGCAGGCGGACAACTTCGAAGCCTCCGAACCGCAGATCTGGGCGCCCAAGGGCGTGATCGCCCGTTGGCAACTATTACGCAAACAGCAGGCACGAAAGGCGCTCGAAAGCGTCTCAATGAATAGCAAGGAAGCCAAAGGCAACTAAGCTGTAACGTGCAACAAGGGGGAAACACCATGTACCTGACACCGCAGCATATCCTGCTGGCCGGCGCTTCCGGCCTTACCGGCGAACATCTGCTGGACCGCCTGCTCAACGAACCCACCGTAACCCGCGTGCTGGCACCCAGCCGCAAACCACTTGCCGAACACCCACGCCTGGACAACCCGGTGGGCGACCCGGCAGTGTTCCTGCCCCAACTGAGTGGCCAAGTGGATATCGCTTTCTGCTGCCTGGGCACCACGATCAAAAAGGCCGGCTCCGAAGCGGCGTTCCGTGCGGTCGACCTGGACCTGGTAGTGGCCTTCGCCAAACGCGCACGGGAAATGGGCGCGCGGCACCTGATCGCGATCAGTGCGATTGGCGCCGACCCGAAATCCTCGGTGTTCTACAACCGGGTCAAAGGGGAAATGGAACTGGCGTTGAAAGCCCAGGATTGGCCGCAACTGACCATCGTGCGGCCATCGCTGCTGTTGGGCGAAAGACTGGAACCACGCCTCGCCGAACAGTTGGCCGGCCCGCTGTCCCGTCTGATTCCGGGTAAGTACCACGGTATCGAAGTGTGCGAACTGGCCCGAGCCATGTGGCGCCTGGCGCTGGAAGAACAGAATGGCGTGCGGGTGGTGGAGTCGGATGAGCTGCGCAAGCTAGGCAAGTGATGGCTGGGCGGCTGCCGGGCCGCCTTCGCAGGCAAGCCTGTTCCTACATTTGCTTACTTTTGCGCTTTTCAAAAGTGAGCCGCTGTAAAAAGCGGAACCCTTAGCGGCCGTTACCCAAGCAACGGATATGTACTCGCACCAAACCACCATCCGGGTAGGCTGCCCCGCCGCCACGGAGCAAGCGCCCTCACCACAGGTGTTCAGCTCCCGGCGTTCTGTAGAGACCTATGCCACGATGGGGCTCGCACAGGCACAATCGCGCTACAGGCCACCCGTGGCGTTAAAGCCCACGCCCAGCACGGTCAACACCGACAACGGCAACAGCAAAGTGTCGAGCAGTGCGCTGGCGGGCAGGTCGACATGGGGGTAGGTCGGGGCCTCGGCGCCAAACCTGTCCCTGGCACAGCAGCCTCCGTTAATCGCGTACATATCCAGCCGCGTACCTGCATACACCACCGGCGCGCCCGGTTGCGCCGCATCCAGCGTGCGAGCGGTGGCGCAGCCCGTCAGCTGCAGCGCCAGCACGATCAACAGCGCCTTATTCATCGCCACTCAAATGATGCTCGCCCCAACGCGGCAGCATGTCCTGCGGGATATTCAGCAGATTGAGAATGCGCGCCACCACAAAGTCCACCAGGTCATCGATGGTCTGCGGCTGATGATAAAAACCAGGCGATGCCGGCAAGATGGTGACACCCAGGTTCGACAACTTGAGCATATGTTCCAGATGAATGCTGGAATAAGGCGCTTCGCGTGGCACCAGAATCAACTGGCGACGCTCCTTCAAGGTGACGTCCGCCGCCCGCTCGATCAAGTTATTGCAAGCCCCGGTGGCAATCGCCGACAGGGTGCCGGTGGAGCAAGGCACCACCACCATCGCCGCCGGCGCACCGGAGCCTGAAGCCACCGGCGACATCCAATCCTCTTTGCCGTAAACCTTGATCTGCCCCGCCGCCGCACCGGTGTATTCGGTGAGGAAGGCTTGCATCATCTGCACCTTGGCCGGCAATGCGACATCGGTTTCAGTCGCCATGACCAACTGCGCCGCCTTGGAGATCAGGAAATGCACCTCACGGTCTTCACGCACCAGGCAATCAAGCAGGCGCAGGCCATACGGCGCACCGGACGCGCCGGTCATCGCCAGGGTGACGCGTTCCGGGCCGCTCACTTGAGCGCCTCGGCCAGCTTGCCATGCAGGCCGCCGAAGCCGCCGTTGCTCATGATCACCACGTGGGTGCCGGGCTTGGCCAGGTGTTTGACGTGCTCGATGATGCCCTCCAGAGAGTCACATACCTTCGACGGCACGGTGCACAGTGCGGCGATGGCCGGCAGGTCCCAGCCGAGGTTGGCGGGCGCGTACCAGACCGCCTGGTCGGCGTCATTGACGCTTTCGGGCAGGCCGTCGCGGTGCGCGCCCAGCTTCATGGAGTTAGAGCGCGGCTCGACGATCGCAATGATCTGCGCAGCACCGACGCGCTTGCGCAGGCCATCCAACGTGGTGGCAATCGCCGTGGGGTGGTGGGCAAAGTCGTCGTAGATGGTAATCCCATTCACGTCGGCAACCTTTTCCATCCGCCGCTTCACGCTCTTGAACGCGCTCAGTGCGGCGACGCCCATGGCAGGCGTCACGCCCACATGTCGCGCAGCCGCCAGGGTCACCAAAGCATTGGCGACGTTATGCTGGCCGGTCATGTCCCAATCGACGATGCCTTGGGCTTCGCCTTCGAACAGCACTTCAAATCGGGAACCGTCTTCGCTGAGCAACTTGACCTGCCACTGCCCGCCTGCGCCGGTGGTTTGCACCGGGGTCCAGCAGCCCATGTCGATCACACGCTGCAACGCCGGTTCGGTGGTCGGATGGATCACCAGGCCCTCGCTTGGGATGGTGCGCACCAAGTGATGGAATTGCCGCTCGATGGCCGGAAGATCAGGGAAAATGTCGGCATGATCGAACTCCAGATTGTTCAGGATCGCCGTGCGCGGGCGGTAGTGTACGAACTTGGAGCGCTTGTCGAAAAAGGCGCTGTCGTACTCATCGGCCTCAATCACGAAAAACGGCGTATCGCCCAAGCGGGCCGACACCGAGAAGTTCTGCGGCACGCCGCCGATCAAAAAGCCGGGGGCCATGCCTGCGTGCTCCAGCACCCAAGCGAGCATGCTGCTGGTGGTGGTCTTGCCGTGGGTGCCGGCAACCGCGAGCACCCAGCGACCTTGCAGCACGTGGTCAGCCAGCCACTGGGGGCCTGATACGTAAGGCAAACCTTTGTTCAGCACGTATTCGACCGCTGGGTTGCCACGGGACATCGCGTTGCCAATGACCACCAGATCCGGCACCGGGTCGAATTGTGAGGGATCGTAACCTTGGGTCAGTTCAATACCTTGCGCCTGTAGCTGCGTGCTCATGGGCGGATAAACATTGGCATCGGAGCCCGTTACATGATGGCCCAGCTCTTTGGCCAGAACCGCCATCGAACCCATGAACGTGCCGCAGATACCCAGAATATGAATGTGCATAGTTGACCTCGTAAAACATCGAGGCAGGTTAGCGTAGGGTGGGAAAGTTCGCACGCTTTAGCTGAGCGCGAAACGCCCGTCGGCGCATACGACGGGCGCAGGGGGCGAGTTGACACGGCGCCGGCCATTTGAGGCTACTGGCCGCCCGATAAGTTCTCGACGTGCAGAGTTGGTGCGTTGGCCTCAGGAACAGGCGTGACGTTGATCACCCCCAGCAAAGCAGTAAGAGCTGCCATCCGGCTTTCCAGGTCAATTACACGTGCCTTGACGTCGTCTTTTTCAGGCCCCGTGGACGCCGGTTGAAAGTCAATGCCCAGAGCCTTGGCGTCTTTGCCCAGCTCCCGTTCCACATAGCCGACCATGGCCTCAAGCGAGTCCAGGCGTTCATCCCTTGTTTGCATCACCCATGCCAGGTCGGGCCTGACAAGCTGCTCCTCGCGCAGTCTCGACAGGGTGTTGACCAGCAGAAAAACGTTGTTTTGGGCATAGTCGACGAGCCGCCCTTCTTCGATGCTTTCTTGCGTCACCGGCGCAGACGCCGGATTGATAAGTGGCTTGAGCGCTTCGTTGACATTCCCGGAGGCGATCACGCCGATCGCCGTTAACGGTACGTTGATCGCCGCCGTGATCGCCGCGGTCTTGAGCAGGGTTCTATTGGTCGGCGGAAGGGCTGTCTCCTTTGCCTTGACCGCTTTCCTGGCATTTTCCTCAAGGGCCTGCGCAGAAAAAGGTCCGGCATCTTGTCCATTGACGCGGCCGGGACTGGGCTCTCCGAATAATTGGTCACGGATTTGCGCATCCCTGGCGGCTTGCCAGGCCTTACGCTGTTTTTCTGCATATGCGGCCATTTCGGGGGGTTGCCCGGCGTTTGCGGGGCGCGCGTCCCCCGGCTGCCAGGTGCCACTGGCGTGGCCGGGGCCGTCGAAGCCGCTCACTCTGGCGTCCACGAACCCTTGATCGAACGTCGGGTGGCCTGCCTCCACGCTGCTGCGCGTGGTGCCTCCAATGCTGGGTGCTTCAACCCGTGTCGGGCTTGGCAAACTCTCTCTGGAACCGCCCCTCAGGAGGCCGCCAATCACATCACCTACTCTGGAGCACCGGGTGGTTCGATAGGCTTTTTTTCGAGCGCCAAGCCCTATGACTGCAATCGAAGTGCGGACAGGAGGTAATGCCATTGTTATTGTTGTGGAACGTTTCATCGCCATTCACCTTATTTGAATTGATATAAACCACTCGCATTACCTGCCGAATGAACATTAACCATTGAAAAACACTCGTCCTGAAAACACTCTTGCATCAGGCGTGTAATGAA
Organism: Pseudomonas sp.; assembly: GCF_030147005.1. Lineage (GTDB taxonomy): Bacteria > Pseudomonadota > Gammaproteobacteria > Pseudomonadales > Pseudomonadaceae > Aquipseudomonas. The sequence goes on along the minus strand of NZ_JASLAW010000243.1, from coordinate 11,276 downwards.
TTGACAGCGCCAAACTGCGCCAGCTGAACACCGAATGTCGTTTTAGTGACAACGTTATAGGCATACCAGGCACCCTTCTTGAAAATGGCTACCGTGGGTTGCCATACATTATCGTCAGCTGCGTGAAAAAAGCCTTTTACAACATCGCCCTCCCGATAAATTTTATTAACGTCATAACTTCCATAGTGACCTCTCAAACGAGACAACACACCATGGCCATGCTCGGCCAAATACGTCACATCTTTGTAACCAGCGCGCGCAGCTTTATTTAAGTTTTTTGCAATATCGACTGAATCGGTGTAACCCACGGACGCACCAATACCCGCCACAACTCCGTTCTTAATAACAGTCAATACACTTTTACCGGCCCTGGCAGCGTTGCGCGCGGCATTCGCCCCCGGGATTAAAAAACCGAGCATATCGAACCCGATATTTAATAACGCCCCGCCTACATCACCTTTGATCGCGTCTTGAACACCGTCGTAAAAAGGCACGAGGTTCAGGAAGAAACTCTTTAGTTTTTGGTCGTAAGCACGTCCTTTTTCAATATCGGTCACGCCCGCCGCTTCACTCTGCAGAGCGCTGTAATCCTCGGTGAAATAGCCTGCTGCCGTTTGTGCGAGGGCGCCATAGTGATCAGAGAAGTAGTCACCCGGTTTTTCCCCGTGCGGCGCGGGCAGATCAGGTTTTTTCACAGTGACGCCATACTGCGCGTAGGTATGCGGCAAGCCCGGAATATAACCCTCGCTGTCCTTGCCAAAATAGGAGCGGTCATCCAGCTCGATCCGGCGGCTCGGAAAGCCGTCTTCTTTGACGAACGTGCCTTCAGCGGGAAAGTAACTGTAGGCGCTGACGTTGCCATCAGGCGCTACCACTTTCATCAACAACCCGTGCTTGCCCTTCAACGCCTCAAGTTCTTGCGCGGTGGGCGCCGGAGGCAGGCACTCCCTGGGCGTGAACAACCCGGAGGTGCAAAGCCCGTTCTTGATATAGGCGCGAGACACCTCGAAGAAACTGACGTCCGATTGGCTGATAAGCGCCCTGTCCGCCAAAGGCAACTGTGAAAGCTGATACTTGAACTGGATAGCCCAGGCACTTGCCTGAACATTGCGGTACTCCTGAAACTTCGCTGCAAACACTTTATTGATGTCAGGTGTCAGCTCAGACAGGCGTGACTTCATGCGTTCATAAGGAAAACGCTGCGCATCCTTGGATATCCAAAAGTCCGGTTGGATCGGCCCTGTCATATAGATATCCAACAACGACAGCGGAGTATGTTTCAGGGAGGCCTGCTGCATCACCTCAAGCGTCGGGTCTATCTGGGGAAATACCCGCTTCAACTCTGCCAGCGCCAATTCCCGCCGCGTCGTCGGTGGTGTTCGCATGGCGTTACTGGCCCAGTGAAGCTCTTTTTGCTGCTTGATAAATACCTTTAGCGCCTGCTCGGCCTGAGCATCCGAATAGGCATGGCTCGGGCTGGCGTCGATGACGCGATTGGCGATACCCCACGCAATGATCGGATCGTGCAGGGCGATGTTCAGTTGATCCTCACCCTCAACGGAAACGGGTGGCGTATTACCGTAATCCATCACTTGGCTGAACGTCATGTTTGCCGCCGCGCCAGGCACTTGCTGCTCTATGCGCGAGACCGCTATACAAAAACTCGCCCAGGCATGGGAGCCGTATACAAGCGTGGGCGGGATGTCTTTGACCAGGAACTCAGGGGCTGCCGCCGAGAGCAAAAGGTACGCGGCAACGGCTGCGCCCTCGTTGCCGATCTTGCCGGCCAGATGTGCGGTAAAGCGTTTGACGATCTGAGCCGAAGAAGCGCCCACGTTATCGGCGCTATAAAGGTTGTAGCCCGCCAGGTCGAACCGCGACTTGCCCAGGCCAGGATCGAGCTCCTGCACCAAGGCAACGCTCAGACTTTCAATTGCACTGGTCGGCGTATCGATGACCTTGAGTACGTTCTGAATCAACTTACCCAGCCGCTGCGCCTCGGGGGTGCGTATAAGGTGGTCGAGGGCGCCGGACGGGTAATCAGCCATGGACTTTCTCAAGTGGCCTGGAAGATGGCTGATCAACCGGCTCAAGAGGCTATTGGCCCCAGGCGCGCTCGCTGTCTCTGAAGGGGTGGGCGCCTGGGTCTGTGCCTTTACAAACTTTCCCATCTTGCGCAGCGACGTGGATGACAGTTCACGCGCGATAGGCCGTACACCACCGGCCTGCGCGCCCGGCGCCCTGTGCGCCAGGTCAATGGACAGCGCCGAGGCCAAGGCGTGAGCCTCTGCACTGTTAACAGGTACTTTATAACCCTCAAGTTTGAGCATTTGGGCGACGCTCATCGTGTTGCGATGCTCACGATCAAACAGCGCGGAACGAGGATCAATGGATACGATCTTCTGCGGATCAACACGCCCATCAGCGTCGTCGACCAGGGCGTTCAATGCGCTGATCAGCCTGTGCCGGTTGGCTTCATCGCCCAGCGCTTGCCGATGCGCCGCCAGCGCGGTGTCGGAGCGGGTCGACAGGTGATGCTCATCCACATTGAAGCCGGGATTATCCTGAAACTGTTTGAGGCGAACGCTGGCTCGCCCGGCGTCATACAGATCGGGCTCGCCGTAAAATTGCGCGACCAGGTCCATCGACACGCCGCCCTGCGCGCTCCCTGGGTATCGCACCGCTTGACCGTATTCGGGGGCGAACACCCTACCCAGGGACAGGAGCGTGCGGGAAACATCAGACCACCCTGAATCGTCTGACAGATAAAAGGTTTTGGGCCGGCCGTTTACATAGCCTTTTATTTCCCCGCGAGTGGGAATCAGCGTCAGCCAGCGCAGATCAAGCCCTTGGTTTTCAGCCCATGCCAGAAAGCCCTCGCTTTTAAAAGCACCGTCTAATTGGGCATACCAAAGCCCTACTGTCGAGTGCGGCGCAACCTGCATATCGGGTGGCGTGGCGGAAGTTCTATAGCCTGCGTCGAGCAATAAGGCGGCAAATGAACGGGCGACTTCAGCATCGGCCTCGGCTCGGCTCGTTGGCTGCTCTTTACTTGTCGGGGCCGTAAGGCGGCTGTTATCAATGACGACTGAGCCAGCGCCGGGTTCATATCGTTCACCCGTATCAACTCCCGACCCGAAGGACGCCGCCATTTGGAGCGCATACGCACTTGGAATATTCATAACCCACCCTCGACGCAGTGAATAAGCTTCTAAGCAACCGAAGCCTTAATGTACTTAATGAGTGGGGCAAACATGAAAAATGTTCGACTTTTAAAATCGACATATTATTGCCGAATCCGGCAACTTACAGGCGCCAGTTATTTATTAACTTACGCACAGAGAAAAGTTAAAAACCCTTGTAGTCTAAACTACCGGGCCTCGTGAAATTTCGTACTTCCGCAACTTTCGATACAGTGTATTGCGGCTCACGCCCAGTTGCGTTGCCGCATGGCTCATGTGCCAGCGCTGTTGCTCCAGAGCGGCCAGCAAGGTTGACCGCTCGGCCTCTTCAAAGGGGGACAGTGAAGAAGCACTTAGCTGAGGGTGAGGGGCACGGGCCTGACGAATCATCGGCGGTAAATTTTCCAGCCCGATCGTGCCGTCTTCGCACAGCGCGACCAGTGTGCGTAATACCGTACGCAACTGCCGGACGTTACCCGGCCAGGCAAACCCCAACAACGCGGCGCGCGCGGCGGGCTCCAGGTACACCGCTTGGTCAGCGGCTTCCTGCGCCAGCAACAGGTCCAACAACTGCGATTTGTCGCAGCGTTCACGTAACGCCGGCAGGGCAACTTCCAGACCGTTGAGCCGGTAATACAAATCCTCACGAAAGCCGCCGTCCTCTACCCGGGCCAGCAAATTGCGGTGGGTCGCGCTGATAATTCTGACGTTTACGGCTTGGGGCTCACCACCGATAGGCACCACCAGGCGGTCTTCCAGCACCCTGAGCAGTCGCGTCTGCAGTGCCAGGGGCATGTCGCCGATCTCATCGAGGAACAGGGTGCCGCCATCCGCTTGCTGCAGCTTGCCTTGCATGCCCTCCTTGCGCGCGCCGGTAAAACTGCCGCCGCGATAGCCGAACAGTTCGCTCTCGATCAGGTTTTCCGGAATAGCGGCGCAGTTGAGGGCAACGAACGCTTTGTCGGCACGCTGGCTGGCCAGGTGCACGGCTTTGGCGAAGGCTTCTTTGCCCGAGCCGGTTTCGCCATTGATCAGCAAGGGCACGTCGCGCTCGAACACCCGCACAGACTGACTGAAAGCCTGTCGCAGCGTCGGGTCATCCAGGCAGACACCGGGCAAGCGCGCGCGGTCGAGAACAGCGGGCTTGGCGGTGGGTGCAGGGGCCGGGCGCGGTTGCCCGCGTAGCGCCGCGAACAGCTGCCGGCCATCGCGGGTGCGCAACGGCCAGCTCGCCGTGGCGTTGGCGCAGGCGCGGCCCAGCAACTGATCCAGGGAACAGTCGAACACCGCTTCCACCGGCTGGCCCAACAAGCCGCCACGAAGCTGCCCCAACAGGTTCAGTGCGCTCTGGTTGAGCGCACAGATGCGCCCCTCGCCGTCAAACGCCAGCAGCCCTTCACTGAACAACCCGACCGACTCGGCCTGCAGGTGAAAGCGCAGCAACCAGTGGTGTTCGAAATGGCGCAAAAAGTAGCAACTTTCAATCATCTTGGCCGACAGGTTGACCAATGCCATGGTGTGAAACTGGCTCTGGCGCGACACGGCCTCGCGGGCCGACGACACATCCAGCACCGCCAGCAACTCACCGTGCGGATCGAACACCGGGCTCGCCGAGCAGGTCAGCCCGGTATGGCGACCGCGAAAATGCTCGTCACGGTGGATGGTCAGGGATTGGCGCTCGACCAGGCAGGTGCCGATGCCGTTGGTGCCTTCGCAGGCTTCGCTCCAATCAGCGCCCAGCCACAGCCCGGCGCGTTCGAAGATCTTGCGCTCGGACGGTGCAGTGACGCAGTTGAGGATCACCCCACGCGCATCGGTAAGCAACACCGCGTGGCCTGCGCCCGAGAGCTGCTGGTGCAGGCTGTTCATCTCGTTGCCGGCGATGTGCAGCACTTGGCGCAGGCGTTCGCGGCTTTCCAGCAAGCGGCCATGTTCAAGCACGGTGGGGGCGATAGTCTGCGCAGGGTCGAGGTGGTAGTCCTCCAGGCAACGCAGCCAGGAACGGGCGATGGACGGGTCACTGCCAGGGCCTTGAGGCGCCTGCTGCCCGCGAGTGACGGTCATCACCTGCTGGGCATGACGACTGAAATGATCGTTGTGCATGTTCTTATTATTCTCCCTGCATGAGAACGCCCAGCATCCCCCAGGCACCCAACCATTGCAATCCCGGGCCGACCCACCGGTCACAGGCTGTACCGGTTATGGCACACACTGTCACCCAGGCTGTATCGACTTCGCCACAGTAATGTGCCGCTAACAAAACCAACCCCTTGATTTTGCTGGCGCCCACGGGCTGTGGCCCGGCCTTTGCTCTACGTTTTATAACGCGCTTTGACGCGCTGTACTCCGATAAACATAAAAGCAGGAGATACCCCCCATGCGTTATGCACACCCCGGCACTGAAGGCGCCATCGTTTCGTTCAAGGCCAAGTACGGCAACTACATCGGTGGCGAATTCGTTGCGCCGGTCGACGGTAATTACTTCACCAATACTTCGCCGGTCAACGGCAAGCCCATCGCCGACTTCCCGCGCTCCACCGCCAAAGACATCGACAAGGCGCTGGACGCCGCCCACGCCGCCGCTGACGCCTGGGGCAAAACCTCAGCCCAGGACCGCTCGCTGGTACTGCTGAAAATCGCCGACCGCATCGAACAGAACCTCGAACTGCTGGCCATCACCGAAACCTGGGACAACGGCAAGGCCGTGCGTGAAACCCTCAACGCCGATATCCCGCTGGCCGCCGACCACTTCCGCTACTTTGCCGGCTGCATCCGCGCCCAGGAAGGCAGCAGCGCCGAAATCAACGAACTGACCGCCGCTTACCACTTCCACGAACCCCTGGGCGTGGTCGGCCAGATCATCCCGTGGAACTTCCCGCTGCTGATGGCCGCCTGGAAACTCGCCCCGGCCCTGGCCGCCGGTAACTGCGTGGTGCTCAAGCCGGCCGAGCAGACGCCGCTGGGTATCAGCGTGCTGATGGAACTGATCGGTGACCTGCTGCCGCCCGGCGTACTGAACGTGGTGCACGGTTTCGGCAAAGAAGCCGGCGAAGCCCTGGCCACCAGCAAGCGCATCGCCAAGATCGCTTTCACCGGTTCCACCCCGGTGGGCTCGCACATCATGCATGCGGCGGCCGAGAACATCATTCCGTCCACCGTTGAGCTGGGCGGCAAGTCGCCGAACATCTTCTTCGCCGACATCATGAAAGCCGAACCTGCATTTATCGAAAAAGCTGCCGAAGGCCTGGTGCTGGCGTTCTTCAATCAGGGCGAAGTGTGCACCTGCCCATCACGGGCGCTGGTGGAGGAGTCGATCTACGACGACTTCATGAAAGTGGTGATGAAGAAAGTCGAGTCGATCAAACGTGGCGACCCGCTGGACACCGACACCATGGTCGGCGCCCAAGCGTCGGAGCAGCAGTTCGACAAGATTCTGTCCTACCTGGAAATCGCCAAGGCCGAAGGTGCGCAACTGCTCACCGGCGGCAAGGTCGAGAAGCTCAGCGGCGACCTGGCCACCGGCTATTACATCCAGCCAACCCTGCTCAAGGGCACCAACGAAATGCGCGTGTTCCAGGAAGAAATTTTCGGCCCGGTGGTGAGCATCACCACCTTCAAGGACGAAGCCGAAGCCCTGGCGATCGCCAACGACACCGAGTTCGGCCTGGGCGCCGGCCTGTGGACCCGTGACATCAACCGCGCCTACCGCATGGGCCGCGCGATCAAGGCCGGCCGCGTATGGACCAACTGCTACCACCTGTACCCGGCGCATGCCGCGTTTGGCGGTTACAAGAAGTCCGGTGTGGGGCGTGAGACGCACAAAATGATGTTGGACCATTACCAGCAGACCAAGAACTTGCTGGTGAGCTACGACATTAATCCGTTGGGCTTCTTCTAACCCAACATCAACGCCCTCGGTAGGAGCGAGCTTGCTCGCGAAGAGCGTTAACGATAACGCGGGTGGCCTGGCTGCCCGCAGCGCACTCGAGTTTTTCGCGAGCAGGCTCGCGCCTGCATTACCCGGCGCCAACTTGTCGGGACCAAAACAATAAGAATGGAAGGTACTTCCCCATGCCTAGCGAACCGACTGGATCTTCCGTCGACTTCGAAAAAGTCGATTCCCAATACTTTCAACAACGCGAACTTAAAAAAGGTGCCGCCGGCTGGGTGCTGTTAGTCGGCCTCGGCGTCGCCTACGTTATCTCCGGCGACTACGCCGGCTGGAACTTCGGCCTGGCCCAAGGCGGCTGGGGCGGGATGTTCCTCGCCACATTGCTCATGGCCACCATGTACCTGTGCATGTGTTTTTCCCTGGCCGAACTGTCCTCCATGATTCCGACCGCGGGTGGTGGCTATGGGTTTGCCCGCAGCGCGTTCGGCCCTTGGGGCGGGTTCCTCACGGGCACGGCGATCCTCATCGAATACGCCATCGCGCCCGCCGCCATCGCGGTGTTCATCGGCGCGTATTGCGAGTCGCTGTTCGGCATTGGCGGCTGGATGATCTACCTGGCGTTCTACATCATCTTTATCGGCATCCACATCTTCGGCGTGGGTGAAGCCTTGAAGTTGATGTTCGTGATTACCGCCATTGCGGCCATCGCACTAGGCGTGTTCCTGGTATCGATGGTGCCGCACTTCAACGTCGCCAACCTGTTGGATATCCCGGTGAGCGACGCCAAGGGCGCCAGCAGCTTCCTGCCGTTCGGCTACGTCGGCGTGTGGGCCGCGATCCCCTATGCGATCTGGTTTTTCCTCGCGGTAGAAGGTGTGCCCCTGGCCGCCGAAGAAACCAAGAACCCCAAGCGCGACCTGCCACGCGGGCTGATCGGCGCGATTGTGGTGCTCACCAGTTTTGCCCTGTTGATCCTGGTGATCGCGCCGGGCGGTGCGGGCACTTACGCACTGATCAAATCCGGCAACCCGCTGGTGGAAGCCCTGGCGTTGTCCTACGGCGGTTCGACCTGGATGGGCAGCTTCGTCAACCTGGTGGGCCTGGCCGGCTTGATCGCGAGCTTTTTCTCGATTATCTATGCCTATTCGCGACAGATATTTGCCTTATCACGTGCCGGCTACCTGCCGCGCAAACTTTCCCAGACCAACAAAAGCAAGGCGCCCGTACTGGCGCTGGTGATTCCCGGGATTATCGGTTTCGGCCTGTCGCTGACCGGCCAGGGCGATTTGCTGATCCTGGTGGCGGTGTTCGGCGCGACCATTTCCTATGTGTTGATGATGGCCGCCCACATCACCCTGCGCATCCGTCGCCCCAAAATGGATCGCCCCTACCGCACGCCCGGCGGCATTTTCACCTCGGGCGTGGCGCTGGTACTGGCCTGTGTGGCCGTGGTGGCGGGCTTTCTGGTCGATCCGCGCGTGGTCATTGGCGCCGCGATCATCTATGGAGTATTAATTGCTTACTTTGCTTTCTACAGCCGGCATCACTTGGTAGCAGGCACGCCGGAAGAAGAATTCGCGGCGATCCAGGCCGCAGAGGCCGCCTTGCACTAACTGCCGTAAACCTCGACGCGGATGTCTTGCCCACATTGGGCCCGCGTCATTAAGGAGACACTGTATGGCAAGTTTTTCCCACGCGGTGGGTGCACACACCTACCGCTTCGACAGCCTCAAGGACTTGATGGCCAAGGCCAGCCCGGCGCGTTCCGGCGACTTCCTGGCCGGCGTGGCTGCACAAAATGATGGCGAACGGGTCGCGGCCCAAATGGCCCTGGCGAATACCCCGTTGAAACACTTCCTGGAAGAAGCATTGATTCCCTATGAAGACGACGAAGTCACCCGGCTGATCATCGACACCCATGACAGACAGGCCTTCGCCACGGTCAGCCACCTGACCGTCGGCGGCTTGCGTGACTGGCTGCTCAGCGACGCGGCCGACGAACACTCTCTGCGCGCATTGGCGCCGGGGCTGACACCGGAAATGGCCGCCGCCGTGTCCAAGATCATGCGCGTGCAGGACCTGGTACTGGTGGCGCAGAAGATCCGCGTGGTCACCCAATTTCGCGGCACCCTGGGCTTGCGCGGGCGTCTGTCCACGCGCCTGCAACCCAACCACCCCACCGACGAACCGGCGGGCATCGCCGCCAGCATTCTCGACGGCCTGCTCTATGGCAACGGCGACGCGATGATCGGCATCAACCCGGCCACCGACAGCATCGCTTCGATCTGCGCCATGCTGGAAATGCTCGACGCGATCATCCAGCGCTACGAAATCCCCACCCAGGCGTGCGTGCTGACCCACGTCACCACCTCCATCGAGGCGATCAACCGCGGCGTGCCGCTGGACCTGGTGTTCCAATCCATCGCCGGTACCGAAGCGGCCAACGCCAGCTTCGGCATCAGCCTGAGCCTGCTGCAGGAAGGTTACGACGCGGGCCTGAGCCTCAATCGCGGCACCCTGGGCCAGAACCTGATGTATTTCGAAACCGGCCAGGGCAGCGCCTTGTCGGCCAACGCGCATTTCGGCGTCGACCAGCAAACCTGTGAAACCCGCGCCTATGCGGTGGCTCGGCACTTCAAACCGTTTCTGGTCAACACCGTGGTCGGCTTCATCGGCCCCGAGTACCTATACAACGGCAAACAGATCATCCGCGCCGGTCTCGAAGACCACTTCTGCGGCAAGTTGCTCGGCGTGCCGATGGGCTGCGACATCTGCTACACCAACCACGCCGAAGCCGACCAGGACGACATGGACACCCTGCTGACCCTGCTCGGCGTGGCCGGGATCAATTTCATCATGGGCATCCCCGGTTCCGACGACATCATGCTCAATTACCAAACCACCTCATTTCACGACGCGCTGTACGCCCGCCAGACACTGGGTTTGAAACCGGCGCCGGAGTTCGAGCAGTGGCTGGCGAAAATGGGCATTTTTACGCAAGAAGGCGGCAAGGTACGCTTCGGAAACAGCCTGCCGCCGGCGTTTCGCCATGCGTTGGCGCAACTGGGATGAAGGAGCCGCCTGTGCAACTCGACCTGCCTGACAACCCATGGCTGGAACTGCGCCGCCTGACCCCGGCGCGCATTGCCCTGGGCCGTACCGGCACCAGCATTCCCACTGGCGCGCAACTGGATTTCCAGTTTGCCCACGCCCAGGCTCGGGACGCGGTGCACTTGCCGTTCGATCATGAAGGGCTGAGCCGCCAATTCGCTGAACGCGGCCGCGACAGCCTGTTGCTGCACAGCGCCGCCGCCGACCGGCATATCTACCTGCAACGCCCGGACCTTGGGCGCCGGCTGAGTGACGACTCGGCGCAAACCTTGCGCGACTACGCTGCGGCGCATCCGGATGGGGTGGACCTGGCGATCGTAGTGGCCGATGGCCTGTCGGCACTGGCCGTGCATAAACATACGGCGCCCTTTCTGACACGCCTGGAAGAACAGACCCACGCCGAAGGCTGGTCGCTGTCACCGGTGATCCTGGTAGAACAGGGCCGTGTAGCCGTGGCCGATGAGATCGGCCAACTGCTCGGCGCCAAAATGGTGGTGATCCTGATCGGCGAACGGCCGGGGCTCAGTTCGCCGGACAGCCTGGGGCTGTATTTCACCTACAACCCCAAGGTCGGCCTCACCGACGCCTATCGCAACTGCATCTCCAATGTGCGCCTGGAAGGTCTGAGTTACGGCATGGCGGCCCATCGCCTGCTGTACCTGATGCGCGAGGCCTGTCGGCGGCAGCTGTCCGGGGTCAATCTCAAGGATGAGGCCCAGCTGCAAACCCTCGACTCGGACGACCCGGACCTGATGAAAGGCAATTTCCTGCTCAGTCCACCTGCGGACTGACCGCAGCACGATTGCGCTTTTTTGCGGTGTTAGGCAGCATCGAGCCACGGCCGCGCGCGTGGTCAAACGCCATTTGGAAGCCGAGCCTGGCATGCGGATTACCCAAGCCCCCCTGGAACCCAGCGATGACTGACGCAACGCATCAAACATTGTGCCCCTGTGGGAGCGGGCTTGCCCTAATGCCGGTCAGTTAAGACAGAACCGGTCCCTGTGGCGAGGGAGCTTGCTCCCGCTGGACTGCGTAGCAGTCCCATTTTTGGGGCCGCTTCGCGCCCCAACGGGAGCAAGCTCCCTCGCCAC
>NZ_JASLAW010000191.1 GCF_030147005.1 Pseudomonas sp. | reverse complement strand
AAAACCCGTTTAATGCGCCCCGTTGCCCAGATAGCTCAGTCGGTAGAGCAGGGGATTGAAAATCCCCGTGTCGGCGGTTCGATTCCGTCTCTGGGCACCAAAATACCGAGAAACCCCAAGGAACAATCTGTTCCTTGGGGTTTTTTATTGCCTGCGATTTGATGGCGATCGAAGTGCGTGCGGTCACGACGTCGCAGCAGCACGATTGAGGTTGTTTTTCGCTGGACTCAATCGTTCAGCCTTTACCAAATTCCAGTTGTAAGGTTCTCTTCCATGACCCGCTTCTTGCTCTGCACGCTATTACTGCTGACCGCAATGCTCAGTGGATGCGCCACGCAAATGGACGTAGCGATCAACGCAACGCCTGATCCCGACTATCACTTCGACCGACAGGCAACCGTACTGGTGACGTCTATCGGCGGCAGTGACGAAAGCGCGCTCAACGCCCGCTACTACCTGCGCGATATGGTCAGCGCCATGAAGGACCAGGGTTTTGGCAATGTATTCACCGACACCACTCTGCCCAAGCACCATACCCCCATCAAAATGACCATCACCCTGGATGTCGACAGCAAGCAGGTCACCTACCGCTATACCGCCACCGAGTACGGCCAGGTGGCAAACAGCACTACCACGCAGTGCAAGAAGAACAAGAAAAAGACCGATCAACTGACCTGCACCAGCACGCCGAACACTAGCTATGGCCCGGTGGGCACCTCCGAACGTACCGGCTACACCACCCTCACCACCTTCAGGGCCACCGCTCGGGATGAAGTGAGCAAGCGTGCGGTATACGTGCTGCGGGCGTCGTCCTACAACGATGACTGCCAAGCCGCAAAGGTAGAAGCCTTCCTGGTGGAACAGGGGCTGCGCAATCTGAATTTTCAGGACCGGGTGCAGCGCAACTACACCGTTACGATGCCTGAGGGGTTTCGTTGCAAATAAAGGTTTTAAAAGGGCTCTGTCAGTTGAGCAAAAAAACCATCAACGGATTGTCGTTCAATCGCCCCTGAAAGCTCGGCGTCAGCAGCTCAGCGGGTGAGCCCTTCAACAACACTGTGTCTTTGCGCGGAACGATCACCCAGGATGGCCGGGGCAACGTGGCGAGTTTTTCCAGCTCGTTACGCCCGACGAAAAGCGGCTGCTCATCGTGGTCCAGGTTCATCATGTAGCGCACCGCCCAGGTGTCCCGAGCCAGGTCGACAAATACCAGAGGCCCCGGCTGCGAATCCCGCAACGCCTCCACCTGGCTGACAAACTGCCGGGTATCGAACTGAAGATCCTGGGCCGGTTCGATTACGGCTACCAGCAACAACCACTGCGCCGTCAGGGCGATCATGCTTAGCCATACCAGCCGTGCGGCCCGAGCCCACGCGACCATCGCCGCCATTTGCAGAAACGCCAGCACGCCGATCAATAACGGCATCGAAACGTCGGGCCAGTAGCCCTGCTTGTGCCAGGCATGCCGGCACGCAAACAGCACAATTACGCACAGCGCCGGCAGCGCCACGACGAGCCCTTCATAGCAACGGCGCACGCCAACCAGCCAGCCTTGCGCCTGCAGCAGCCCATAGGCCGCGACAGCAGCAAACATCGGCACCATTGGCAGAATGTAATAAGCGCGCTTGAAATGCGGCACTGACAGGCCGAGCAAAATCATCAAGCCGCACGCGCCGAGCCGTGCCAGCAACTGCACCTCATCGTTGGCCCAGCGTTCCGCCCAGCGATGACGCAGCGCAATCAACGTAGCCAGCGCCAATGGCACCACCGGGAAGTACCGGTACAAACTCAGTTGGAAGTAGAAGTAAAACGGCTCGCCGGATTCATCGAGGCGCCCGCCGACCTGCATCTTGAACACCTCATCGGCGAAGGCATCGCCTCCACTGATTCGCGCGAGCTTCATCAGCACCCACCAGCACGCCGCCAGCAACACCAACCCGACAACGCCGTGGATCAATACCTGCCGGACCCGCTCCCCCGGCCGGCCCAGCGCCCAGTACACGCATACGACGCCACACACTTCGATCAACCCCAGCGGCCCACGAATCGCGAAGGCCAGGATGAACAATGGGAAAACCGCGAGGTGCCTGAACCGCGAGCCCAGTCGCTCTCCACTGTGCAGCAGGTAGAAACTGCCGACGCACAACAGTGCGACCATCTGATCCAGGCACACCGAGCGGGACTTTTCGAGCAACTGGGTGGTGAGCAATGTCAGCAGCACCGTCAGCAATGCCCAGGGCCGGCTGGAGGGCGCCAGCAGGCGATAGATCAAGGCAATCACCCCCGCCGAAGCGAGCGCGGTGGGCAGCACATTCGCCAGATGGTTCGGCGCGTCAAACAACCGGGCGAAGACAAAGCTGAAGAACGTCGCGGTGCCGGGGTAATCCGCGTACGGCTGGCCGTAGGTGGTGGGGAAAAGACTCGCGCCATGGCGAAACATTTCTTGCAGGAACAGCGCCCAACGCCCGTCAAAGCCCTGAGGCTGCTGATCCCAGATACCCAGGGTGAACAGCAAGAAGGCGATCAGAAAGAGGCCCAGTGACTCCAGGCGATAACGGTTGCGATGATCCATCGGGTGACCTGTCAGGTGGGAGGCGCGGACTTATGGTGCCGACCGCCGCCCTGAACAGCGTCTGAACAGACCTGAATATTCATGCGTTACCGACTGGCGGGCCATACCAGGGCCGGGATCAGGCGGACATAAATCAACTGCGCCACCAGCTCGACCAGGGTTTGCAGGATTACCGCCGTCGCGGCCACCCCGCGCACACCCTCAGGCAACGCCAGCGCCAGGGGCAACACCACCAGCGAGTTGCGGGTGGCTGCGCTGAACGTGACCGCACGCGCCGTTGCCGCCGGCAGCGCAAACAGCCGCGAGGCCACTATTCCCATCAGCGGTGCCAGCAGCACGAAGCCCACGTAGATGGGAAGCACTGGCAGCAGTGCGTTGATATCGCGCATCACGGATGTGACCTGCGATCCAATCACCACAAACAACACAAGGGCCATCGCCGGCACCGGCAACCAGGCCCAGGCGTTGCTCCACCTGCCGATAAGCACTGATCGTCGCGCGAGGAACATGGTCAGTGCGGCCAGCACCATCGGCGCCACGATCAACAACAGGAACGCTTCGATAAACGGCCCAACCGCGATCACCACCTCCGATTGCGCCCCCAGCATCAACCCCAGGTACACCGGCAGCAGTGCCAACTGCATCAACAGCAGTAACGGCGTGGCCGCCAGCATTAACCGCGAGTCGCCTTTGCCAATATGAGTAAACACCACCACGTAATCGATACACGGCGTCAGCAATACCAGCAACGCGCCCACCAACAGCGCGGGATGCCCCAACAGGCCACGGGTCAGCGCCCACACCAGCAAGGGCACCAGGATGAAATTGGCCAACAATAACGCCGAGACAAAGCGCAGGTTGCCCAACCCGTGGCGTAGATCGAGGAAAGGAATCTGCAGGAACATCGCGTACATCAATACCGCGATGGCGGGCGTGATCAATACGCTGAGGCCCTGAGCGAATGACGGCCCGAATACACCACAGAGAGCGGCCAGCAGGATAGCGGCAAAGTAGAGGGGAATCTGGTTGTGCTCAAGGGTATCGCGGGTCATGAAGACGCTCTGGCAAGCTGCAAAGGCCTAGCCTATTCATCTATCGCCTGGTGGTCGAGTTGGATCAACGACGAAACTCAGCCGGATTCCCTTGGGATTTCTCCCGACCTGCGCTTCAATACCCCATCCAGATCCCGGACCAGAGGAGGTTGAGCCCATGGCCTCGCCGAACAAACAGCAGAAACGCGCCCAGCGGGCAAAAACCAAGGCTAAGCAAAACCGTACCCAGCGCGCCTCCGCGACCAAGCAGGATGCATTTGCCGACGATGACGCCCGCATCGATCTTGAGTCGGTGGATTTGACCGAGATGTTCCTGGAAATGCGTATTGCAGGCGAGATCAGCCAGCAGGCATTGTGTGCCGCGTTCCTGTCGCATCCGCTGCTGGCGCTGGTGATGGAGCAGGAAGGCGAAGAGGGAGCTACCGACTTTATCCTGGCTGCGCTGATCGAATACCGTCAGTGGGCCACGGACAGCGATGATGAAGTGGCCGCGTTGGCATGGATTGAGTCGCCGCAGTTCCAGGCGGATTACGTAGCAACGTCTCAGGCGCTAACAACTTCAGCAGACTGACACAAAACAAAATGTGAGAGGGGAGCTTGCCCCCGATAGCAGCGTGTCAGTCAGCTTGTTTGCAACTGATCCACCGTCACCGGGGGCAAGCCCTAATGCCGGTCAGTTAAGACAGAACCGGTCCCTGTGGCGAGGGAGCTTGCTCCCGCTGGACTGCGTAGCAGTCCCATTTTTGG
>NZ_JASLAW010000151.1 GCF_030147005.1 Pseudomonas sp. | reverse complement strand
CAGATGGCTGCGCCACCAGTCGTTGACGTGCTGCACCAGCGCCTGGCCGATGCGGCTGGCGTCCTCCAGGGAATGGGCGCTGCCGAGCCAGACGAAGGTGGAATCGGTGTCGCCGTAGATCACTTCATAACCCTGGGCCTCAACCAGCTCGCGGGTCTGGCGCATGATCTGATGCCCGCGCATGGTGATCGAAGACGCCAGGCGCGTATCGAAAAAACGGCAGCCGCTGGAACCGAGCACGCCGTAGAAGGCGTTCATGATGATCTTCAGGGCTTGGGACAACGGTACATTGTGTTCACGCTTGGCCACTTCGCGGCCTTCGGAAACCCGCGTGACGATGGACGGCAGGCAATGCCGGGTGCGGGAAAAACGCGCGCCGCGAAAGCCTTCCACCGAGTCGCTGTCGTCGGGATGCTTGAGGCCTTCGATCAAGCCCACCGGGTCGATCAGAAAACTGCGGATGATCGACGGGTACAGGCTTTTGTAGTCCAGCACCAGCACCGATTCATAGAGACCTGGACGTGAGTCCATGACAAAACCACCGGGGCTGGCCTGAGGCGGCTTGTCGCCGAGGTTGGGCGCGACGAAGCCCTGGCGGTGCATCAACGGCATATAGAGATGGGTAAACGCTGCGACAGAACCGCCATTGCGGTCGGCAGGCAGCCCGGTGACGCTGGCGCGCTCCAGCAGAAACTTGAGCAGTTCGGTCTTTTCGAAAATCCGCGTGACCAATTCGCAGTCCTTGAGGTTGTAGCGCGCCAGAGCGGGCTTGTCCTCGGCGAACATGCGGTTGATTTCGTCCATGCGCTGGTAGGGCGTGGAAATGTCCTTGCCTTCACCCAGCAGGGTTTGCGCGACGTTCTCCAGGCTGAACGACTCGAAACTCCAAGTCGCGGACCGCAGGGCTTCGATGCCGTCGATGATCAACCTGCCTGCCGCCGCGGCGAAATAATGATTGCGGCTGCCGTGTTCGCGCCAGGTCATGGCTTCACCGCCGCGCCCGAGCAGAAGAGGCACGTTCAGGCGCTGGGCATGTTCGTGCAGTACACGCAGGTCGAATTGCACCACATTCCAACCGATGACCGCATCCGGATCGTGGGTGGCCAGCCATTGGTTGAGGCGTTCGAGCAATTGGGCGCGGGTGTCGCAATAGTCGAGCTTGAAATCCACCGCACAAGCTTTGTTGGGTGGGCCGAGCATGTACACCTGGCGCTCGCCGCACCCTTGCAGGGCGATGGAATAGAGGTCGCCCTGGGCGGTGGTTTCGATATCGAGGGATACCAGTTTCAGTGCGGGTCGGTAATCGGGAGCGGGCTTCATCTGCGCATCGCGCAGCGTGCCGCCTGCGTCGGGCGTGCCGCCGAACCAGACAGGGGCAGTGATGAACCGCTCCATCATGTAGCGCTCGGGCGGGCGCACATCGCCTTCATAGACATCCACCCCGGCAGCGCGCAGGCGCTTCTCGATATCCATCATCTGGCGGTGCTGCCGGGCATAAAGGCCCAGAACCGGCCGGTGATGGAAGTCGCATAACTGCAACGCACGCAACTCGATATCGCGCTCGTCCTTGAGCAGCCAGCCCAGCGGCTTGCGATGGACCTCGGGGATAAACATCACCGAGGTTTGCACGGGTAGGCGAATACACCGAGGCCCTTGGTCGGTCGCCAGCCAGAAGCTGACCTCCGTACCTGCCGGGGTGTCGCGCCAATGCCGGGTCAGGACAAACCCCTGCTGTAAATCCACCGTACCGCACCTCTGGAATCGCTTTCAGGGCGTGATTCTACTCGGCATCCAGGTAAACGCGGCACGTTAACTGCGATCTCACAAATTTGTTGCAAGGAATGAATAACAATCACTATCATTCGCGCTGGAGCTGTATCCGCGCAGTGAGCAAGCGCACCGTTGTGCCCCTTTCTCATAATCGACGGTTCACCGTCAGGATTGACCATGCCCCTGTGTAGCCGCCTCGCTGTGCCCTTTCGTCCCACCCTGCTCGCCCTTTGCTGCTCCCTGAGCGTTGCTGCGCATGCGGATACGAGCAACACCTTGGAACTGGATGCAACCCGCATCGACGCCCAAGCCCCCGCGCCCGATGCGTTGCCTGCGGTGTATGCCGGCGGCCAGGTTGCTCGCGGCGGTCAACTGGGTGTACTGGGCAATCAGGACATCATGGACGTGCCGTTCAGCATGTCCTCCTACACCGAGCAATTGATTCGCGACCAGCAGGCGGAAACCATCGGCGACGTGCTGCTCAATGACTCGTCCGTGCGCCAGGCGTCGGGGTTTGCGAACCAGGCCCAGACGTTCATGATCCGTGGCTTGCCGTTGAATGGCGACGATATTTCCTATAACGGTTTGTACGGCATCCTTCCACGCCAGATCATGTCCACTGATGCGCTGGAACGCGTGGAAGTGTTCAAGGGACCCAACGCGTTTATCAACGGTGTCACGCCGGGCGGCTCGGGGATCGGCGGCGGTGTGAACCTTCAACCCAAGCGCGCCGGTGACGTGCCGCTGCGCCGTTTCAGCACGGACATCAGCAGCGATGGTCGGGTTGGCGAACACTTGGATATCGGGCAGCGCTTTGGTGAAGACAATCGTTTTGGCGCTCGGGTCAACCTGTCTCAGCGCGAAGGTGATACCGGCATTGACGACGAAAATCAGCGTTCGAAACTGTTCGCGATCGGCCTGGATTACCGTGGCGATGCGTTGCGCCTGTCGGGTGATTTTGTGTATCAGAAGCAGCGTATCAATGGCGGACGAAACTCGGTGTTCCTGGGCACCGCTACCCACGTGCCGGATGCGCCGTCGGCAGATACCAACTACGCGCCCAGCTGGAGCAGCACCAATCTTGAGGACACCTTGGGCATGCTGCGCGCCGAGTACGACCTGAATGAAAACTGGACGACCTACGCTGCAGGCGGTGTCAAACACAACCGGGAAATGGGCCGATATTCTTCGATTACCCTGACCGATAACCTGGGCAATGCCACCTCCAGCCGCTCGACCATCGCGCACGAAGAAGACAACTCCAGTTTAATGGCCGGCTTAAACGGCAAATTCCAAACCGGCCCGGTCAGCCATCGACTCAATTTCGGCCTCGCCGGCATCTGGACCCAGGTGCGCAACGCCTATGTGTTCAACGGCTCACCCAGTGCAACCAACATTTACAACCCTGTGACCGGCCCGGTCCCCACGCTCAACGCTGTACGCAATACCCCTGGCACCGACTTCAGCGACCCGACCATTACCGGCAAGACATTCGTACGCAGCGCTGCGGTATCCGACACGTTTGGCTTCTTCGATGATCGTCTGTTGGTGACGCTGGGTGCACGTCGCCAGCAAATGGTGGTGCAGGGCTACAACTACATGAGCGGTACGCGCACGGCCAACTACAACGAATCGATCACCACGCCGGTCTACGGCATTGTCTTCAAGCCGTGGGAGCATGTATCCCTGTACGCCAACCGCATCGAAGGCCTGGCCCAGGGCCCGACCTCTCCGCTCAAATCCGGAGACCGGACGATTATCGGTGGCGGGCAAGCCTATGCACCCGCTCGCTCCAAGCAGATCGAAGCGGGCGTCAAAGTCGACATGGGTACTTATGGCGCAACCCTCGGTGTCTATCGTATCGAGCAGCCCGGAGCGGGCTATGCGCAAGTCATCGATGCAACCACGGCCCGCTATGTGCGTGAAGGCCAGCAGATCAACAAAGGCGTCGAACTGAACGTCTTCGGCGAGCCGGTAAGCGGCCTGCGCCTGCTTGGGGGCGTGACGCTGATGAAGACGGAACTCAAGGGCACCCTCGACGGTGCCAACGACGGCAACCGCGCCATCGGCGTTCCTTCATTCCAGTTCAACGCCAGTGTGGATTGGGACGTGCCCGGCCTGCAGGGCGTGACCCTCAATGGTCGCATGCTGCGCACGGGCGGCCAGTATGCCGACGCGGCGAACAACTTGAGCATACCGGCCTGGAATCGCTTCGATGTGGGCGCGCGCTACACCTTCGCGTTGGCTAATCGTGAGGTGACATTGGGCGCTACGGTGGAAAACGTCGCCAACGAGAAATACTGGGAATCGGCCCAGGGCGGCTTCCTGAGCCAGGGCGATCCGCGAGTGGCAAAGTTGTCGGCGACGATTGACTTTTAAAAACACGGCCGTTGGAGGCGGGCATCAGCTTCGATGCCCGTTCGCGTCAGGTTCGTCGGGCCTTGTTCAGATAGTTTTCAATATTGCCCATTTGCTCGTCCCAGCCACGGGAGTTCATTTTGAAGGCTTTCTGACGCCGAGCCTGGGGCACCTCGTCGAAACCGGATTCGACGACCCGTAGCAGAATGCCCGGTGCGCGATCCTCGAGGGTGAATTCCACCAGCGTCGGTGTTTCCTTGTCGTAGTCCACGTCCTTCTCTACCGCGAAGGGATGCCACCAGAAAGAAAACAGGGTTTGCGGCAGAATGCGTTCGATCCTGGCCTTCCACACCACATGTTCGTAGCCGGGGTAAGTGATCGGCGCTTCGATGGTTTCTCCGGCTACAAAGGTTTTTCCCTTGAGGGCGATACCAAACCAATCGCCAAACTGCTCAGCATTCGTGAGCGCTTCCCAGACCTGTTTACGTGACGCGTTGAGCAGCACTTTTCGTTCTATGCGATCTAATACGTGCATAAGTCACCTCCTCCATTGAACACTAGGCGACATCGACCAATGCGCAACCTTTGGTTATGCGCGATGATGATGACCCCATCCTTGACCTGGCAATAGGTTATGACTGAGCCGTTGAATGGAAGTTGCTTGTGCAAAGGCGTGCGCTACCAAGTGGACCGCCTGGACATGCCCATCAGTCACTGCCATTGCGACAGCTGCCGCAAGGCGCACGCGGCCGCATTTGTCGCCACGGCCGGGGTGATGCGCGAGCACTTTCGCTGGACGCAGGGTGAACAATTGCTGTCATCGTTTGAGTCATCGCCGGGCAAGCAGCGCCGTTTCTGTTCGCGCTGCGGCTCGCATTTGATCGCCGAGCGAGCGCACCAACCCCACGTAATCGTGCGGGTGGCGGCGCTGGACGCTGATCCGGGCGCCAGGCCCACCGCGCATATCTGGACAGCCCATGATGTGCCCTAGCTTGTTTATGACGGCGTGGAGCGCTGGGCCGAATGGAAAGAGTGACTTAAACGCGCGGATCGCCGGGAGCTTTGGCCGGCGTCGCATATTGCGGCTTCAGATGACCCTCCTGGTCGAGCAGCCAGGCATCCATGATCTGTCGCACCACCGGACCTGCCACACGGCCACCCGCCTCACCGTTTTCAATCATCACTGAAATCACGATCTTGGGATGTTCGGCTGGCGCAAAGCCGACAAACAAGGCGTTATCGCGATGACGCTCCAGCGTCTTGTTGCGGTTGTAACGCTCACCTTGCTTGATCGCCACCACCTGCGCGGTACCGCTCTTGCCGGCGATGCGATATTGGGCACCCTGCGCGGCGGCCCGGGCGATGCCGCGCGGGTCGTGCATTACCAATTGCATGCCGTGGTTGACCTGTTCCCAATCACGCGGGTCTTTGAGGACTACGTTGGGCATCGGGTTCTCATCCACCGGTGGCACGCCGTTGATGGTCTTGGCCAGGTGCGGCCGGTTCCATACACCTTTGTTAGCAATTAGCGCAGTGGCCTGGGCCAGTTGCAGCGGTGTGACCTGCATATAACCCTGGCCGATGCCCAGGATCACGGTTTCACCCGGAAACCAGGGCTGGCGACGCGTGGCACGCTTCCATGCTTGGGAGGGCATCAAGCCGGCGGATTCTTCGAACATGTCCAGGGACACCTTCTGACCTAAGCCGAATTCGGCCAGGTAATCATGCAGGCGATCAATGCCGAGTTTGTGGGCCAAGTCATAGAAGTAGGTGTCATTGGAGCGCATGATCGCGGCGTCCATATCTACCCAGCCGTCGCCGCTGTGGTTCCAGTTGCGGTATTTGTGATCGAAGTCCGGTAACTGGTAGTACCCCGGATCAAACACGCGGGTTTGTGGGGTGACAACACCGCTGTCTAGCCCTGCGATGGCCACTTCGGGCTTGATGGTTGAGCCTGGCGCATACAGCCCTCGCAGCACGCGGTTGAACAGCGGTCGATCGATGGAATCATGCAGCGCTGCATATTCCTTGAAGCTGATACCGGTGACGAACAGGTTCGGATCGAAACTCGGCTTGCTGACCATGGCCAACACTTCACCGGTTTGCGGGTCCAGGGCGACCACCGAACCACGACGATCACCCAAGGCTTCTTCTGCGGCTTCCTGGAGCTTCACGTCAAGGCTCAGAACGATGTTTTTGCCGGGGATAGGGTCCGTGTGCTTCAGCACGCGCAATACCCGCCCTTGGGCGTTGGTTTCGACTTCTTCATAACCGACGTGACCGTGCAGTTCAGACTCGTAGAAGCGTTCGATGCCGGTTTTTCCGATCGATTGGGTGCCACGGTATTCGACTGAATCGAGGGCCTTGGACTCCTTCTCGTTGATTCGTCCGACATAGCCGATGGAGTGAGCGAAGTGCGCACCCAGCGGGTAGTGGCGGACGAACTGGGGCTCAACGTCCACACCCGGTAGACGGAACTCATTGACGGCCAAAACGGCGATCTGCTCTTCGGTCAGTTCGTAGAACAGCGTGACGGGAACAAACGGATGGCGAGCTTGCTTGAGCGCTTTGTCGAACACGGCCCGATCTTCGGCGGGCAGGTGTAAAAGACTGACGATCGCATCCAATTCCCCCTTTAGATCGGTGGTGCGCTCGCGGGTAATGGTCAGGTTGTAGCTGGGTCGATTGTCAGCAAGGACCACACCATTGCGGTCATAGATCAAGCCCCGAGTAGGAGTGATGGGCAGCACATGGACGCGATTGTTTTCGGAAATCGTGGCGTGATAGTCGTATTGAACCACCTGCAGGAAGTACATCCGCCCCACAAGGGCGCAGGTGATGCCGAGTACCATGAGTGCGCAGGCGAGCAAACGTTTGTTGACCAGACGGTTTTCTTTTTCGTGATCCTTGATCGGTATCGGCTCAGGCATTTCTACAGCATCTCGTTAAGGAAGGTCGACGCCGCGTCCTGCGGATAAAAATCAATCCTTGTGAAAATGTGCTGCACCATACCAAAAATGCAGAAACACTTTGCATTGATTTCCCTTAACGGCCGGTTATTTAATCTAAGGAAGCTAGAGCGTGGTTGGCGAGCGCGCGATTAAGAGTGAGCGTATGGGAAGCCGCCGCATTTTCAACCGCCCAAAACAAAACCCCTGTTTGCGCAAGCAAACAGGGGTT
>NZ_JASLAW010000146.1 GCF_030147005.1 Pseudomonas sp. | reverse complement strand
CGGCTTATGTTGTTATGCCGATGCGTCTGTAATCATGCTCAGCAGAAGCTAGATGTCCCTTAGTCGCGTCTCGGTCACCGCGGTGCGCAATCTGCACCCGGTGACCTTCTCCCCTTCCCCTCGCATCAACATTCTTCACGGCGCCAATGGCAGTGGCAAAACCAGCGTGCTGGAAGCCATCCACCTGTTGGGTCTCGCCCGTTCCTTCCGCAGTGCCCGACTATTACCGGTAATTCAATACGAGCAACTGGCGTGCACAGTATTTGGCCAAGTCGAATTGGCCGAGGGCGGGCACAGTGCCTTGGGGATATCCCGTGATCGCAGCGGGGAGTTCCAAATTCGCATCGATGGGCAAAATGCGCGCAGTGCGGCGCAACTGGCAGAAATCCTGCCGTTGCAGTTGATAAACCCCGACAGCTTCCGCCTGTTGGAGGGCGCTCCAAAAATTCGCAGGCAATTCCTCGATTGGGGAGTGTTCCACGTGGAACCGCGGTTCATGGCCACTTGGCAGCGCCTGCAGAAGGCCCTGCGACAGCGGAACTCGTGGCTGCGGCATGGTACACTTGACGCCGCTTCACAAGCGGCCTGGGACCGGGAACTGTGCCTGGCCAGCGACGAAATAGATGAATACCGCCGTGCCTATATCAAAGCCTTGAAACCAGTCTTTGAGCAGACCTTGAGTGAGTTGTTGGACCTCGAGGGTCTGACGCTGAGTTATTACCGCGGTTGGGACAAAGAACGCGAGCTGAGTGCCGTGCTTGCGACGTCCTTGCAGCGTGATCAGCAAATTGGCCACACCCAGGCCGGACCCCAACGCGCTGATTTGCGCCTTAGATTAGGCGCTCACAATGCTGCGGATATTCTGTCCCGCGGCCAGCAGAAATTGGTGGTGTGTGCACTGCGTATCGCGCAAGGGCATCTGGTTAGCCAGGCCAGGCGCGGCCAGTGTATTTATCTGGTGGATGACTTGCCGTCTGAACTCGACGAGCAACATCGCCGCGCGCTATGCCGCTTATTGGAAGACTTACGCTGCCAAGTGTTTATCACCTGTGTAGACCATGAATTATTGAGGGAAGGCTGGCAGACGGAAACGCCAGTCGCTTTGTTCCACGTGGAACAAGGCCGTATCACCCAGACCCACGACCATCGGGAGTGAAGGCATGAGCGAAGAAAACACGTACGACTCGACCAGCATTAAAGTGCTGAAAGGTTTGGATGCCGTACGCAAACGTCCCGGTATGTACATTGGCGACACCGATGATGGTAGCGGTCTGCACCACATGGTGTTTGAAGTGGTCGATAACTCCATCGACGAAGCTCTGGCCGGTCACTGCGACGACATCAGCATCATCATCCACCCGGACGAATCCATTACCGTGCGCGACAACGGCCGCGGTATTCCGGTAGATGTGCATAAAGAAGAAGGCGTCTCGGCGGCAGAGGTCATCATGACCGTGCTCCACGCCGGCGGTAAGTTCGACGACAACTCCTATAAAGTCTCCGGTGGCTTGCACGGTGTGGGTGTCTCGGTAGTGAACGCTCTTTCCGAAGAGCTGATCCTTACCGTACGCCGCAGCGGCAAAATCTGGGAACAGACTTACGTTCACGGTGTGCCACAGGAACCGATGAAAATCGTCGGTGACAGTGAAACCACAGGCACCCAGATTCACTTCAAGCCCTCGGCTGAAACGTTCAAGAACATCCACTTCAGCTGGGACATCCTGGCCAAGCGGATTCGCGAACTGTCGTTCCTCAACTCCGGTGTCGGCATCGTCCTTAAAGATGAGCGCAGCGCCAAGGAAGAGTTGTTCAAGTACGAAGGCGGTCTGCGCGCGTTCGTTGAATACCTGAACACCAACAAGACTGCGGTCAACCAGGTGTTCCACTTCAACATTCAGCGTGAAGATGGCATCGGCGTGGAAATCGCGTTGCAGTGGAACGACAGCTTCAACGAGAACCTGTTGTGCTTCACCAACAACATTCCGCAGCGCGATGGCGGTACTCACCTGGTGGGCTTCCGTTCCGCGCTGACGCGTAACCTGAACACCTACATTGAAGCCGAAGGCTTGGCGAAGAAGCACAAAGTCGCCACTACCGGCGATGATGCCCGTGAAGGTCTGACTGCGATTATCTCGGTCAAGGTTCCGGACCCAAAGTTCAGTTCCCAAACCAAAGACAAGCTGGTGTCTTCCGAAGTGAAGACCGCTGTGGAACAGGAGATGGGCAAGTACTTCTCCGACTTCCTGCTGGAGAACCCGAACGAAGCCAAGCTTGTTGTCGGCAAGATGATCGACGCCGCACGCGCCCGTGAAGCGGCGCGTAAAGCTCGCGAGATGACACGTCGTAAAGGCGCGCTCGACATCGCCGGCCTGCCCGGCAAATTGGCGGACTGCCAGGAGAAAGACCCTGCCCTCTCCGAACTGTACCTGGTGGAAGGTGACTCTGCTGGCGGTTCCGCCAAGCAGGGTCGCAACCGTCGTACCCAGGCCATCCTGCCGTTGAAGGGCAAGATCCTCAACGTCGAGAAAGCGCGCTTCGACAAGATGATTTCCTCCCAGGAAGTCGGCACCTTGATCACGGCACTGGGCTGCGGCATTGGCCGTGACGAGTACAACATCGAAAAGCTGCGCTACCACAACATCATCATCATGACCGATGCTGACGTCGACGGTTCGCACATCCGTACCCTGCTGTTGACCTTCTTCTTCCGGCAGTTGCCTGAGCTGATCGAGCGTGGCTACATCTACATTGCCCAGCCGCCGTTGTACAAAGTGAAAAAGGGCAAGCAAGAGCAATACATCAAAGACGACGACGCCATGGAAGAGTACATGACGCAGTCGGCCCTTGAAGATGCCAGCCTGCACTTGAACGACGAAGCCCCAGGCATCTCCGGAGAGTCCCTGGAGCGCTTGGTTAACGACTTCCGCATGGTGATGAAGACGCTCAAGCGCTTGTCGCGCCTGTACCCTCAAGAACTGACCGAGCACTTCATCTACCTGCCTGCCGTGAGCCTGGAGCAGTTGGGCGATCACGCCGCGATGCAGGATTGGCTGGCCCAGTACGAAGTACGTCTGCGTACGGTCGAGAAGTCTGGCCTGGTGTACAAAGCCAGCCTGCGCGAAGATCGTGAGCGTAACGTGTGGCTGCCAGAGATCGAATTGATCTCCCACGGCTTGTCGAACTACGTCACCTTCAACCGCGACTTCTTCGGTAGCAATGACTATAAGACTGTCGTCACCCTCGGCGCGCAATTGAGCACCTTGCTGGACGACGGCGCTTACATTCAACGTGGCGAACGTAAGAAGCAGGTCAAGGAGTTCAAGGAAGCCCTGGACTGGTTGATGGCTGAGAGCACCAAGCGTCACACCATCCAGCGATACAAAGGTCTGGGCGAGATGAACCCGGATCAGTTGTGGGAAACCACCATGGATCCTGCTCAACGTCGCATGTTGCGGGTGACCATCGAAGACGCCATTGGCGCAGACCAGATCTTCAACACCCTGATGGGTGATGCGGTCGAGCCTCGTCGTGACTTCATCGAGAGCAATGCCTTGGCGGTTTCCAACCTGGATTTCTGATCAGTTAACCGGCAAAAACGTAAAAGGCCAACGCTTAGCGTTGGCCTTTTTTATTGTGTTTTTTTAGCCTCATCAAAATGCTCCACGTGGAACATTATCCTTTTTCAGTTTTAAGCAGGCGTTGCCACGCTCTCCAAGCGATAGCCGTATCCATAGATCGTCAGTAGCTGCCAACCTCGATCGGCCGTCAATCCGAGCTTATTACGCAAACGGTAGATATGGGTGTCGAGCGGCCGAGACGAAACCATTTCCTCGTGGGTCCAAAATCGCTCGTACAGGTACTCGCGAGAAAGCGGACGCGCAAGGTTGGCAAACAGGCAACTGGCCAAGCGGTATTCCCGTTCGGTGAGATTGATCGGTTTGCCGGCGCGCGTGACAGTCAATTCGGCATCATCGAACGTCAGATCGTTGAAGCTTTGAAGTTCGTTGCTGGCGGACTTTTGCAGACCGTGTCGGCGCAGAACGGCCGTGACCCGAGCCTTGAGTTCGTTAGGCCGAAAGGGTTTGCTCACGTAGTCATCCGCCCCACTGTTGAGCGCCGTGACAATATCGCTCTCCGCATCGCGGCTGGTGACCATGATCACGGCCGGTGGTGACTCCATGTGTTCGCGAGTCCAGCGCAACAACGCAATGCCTGTGATATCGGGCAACTGCCAATCGAGTATCAGCAGGTCGAAGGTTTCACGGCGCAGTTGGCGCAGCAGGTCCTCGCCGCGTTCAAAGCAATGCAGGGACCAAGGCTGTTCCGATGGGCTGGGAATCTGTCGCAGTGTCTGTTCCACCCGTCTCAACTCGGCGGGCTCATCATCCAGTATTGCGACACGCATGAGTGGGGTCCTTCCTGCAAAAATACGGCTTCTTAATCAGAGGCGACTCGTGCGAATACCAGCCTCTGAATCTGAATAATTATGGTCGTATACCACGCGTCTTGAATCTCTCGGTACGCTGATATCAAAGGGTCGTGACCTATCGAAAGTCCTCGGTATCCAAGGGGAAAGATACCGGCTCCTGGCTATGAGTAAAAGGACCGATGTACGGTATGGTGACTACCTGACGACCGAAATAGGCTTCACGGGTTTGAGTACCTCTGACGCGTTTCAGCGTAACCACCTGGAGGGAGACCGGGGCTTATGACATGTTCACCTGCCGACCATCGATGCCCTGGCGCGCTTATGGCTGTGGCCCTGTGAAGCTCTGGGGCAAGGCTGAAAAACGTCAACCTACCCGGGCGCAGCTGCTATTTCACGGGCTGGTGCGGGAATGGCTGCTGATCGGCCTGGTGTTGTTGCCTTTTACTGCGTACTTATCCGTGAGCCCGGGCCTGGCGCTGAATAACCCGCTCTATGACAGCCTGCGCAAGTTGGCACCGTTGCCTGTAGACCCGCGCATCCTGCTGGTGACCATTGATGCGCCAAGTTTGGAAGAACTTGGCCCATGGCCCTGGCCGCGCAGTTTGCATGCAGACCTGATTGAACGCCTTAGCGCAGCACAGCCGGCAGCTGTCTTATTCGATGTGATCTTCAGTGAGCACGGCGCAGGCCTGGGTGATCAGCGATTAGCCGATGCTGTGTGCACCGCGGGAAATGTATTACTGCCCATAGTAAATGCTGACGGAGCACGGTCCTGGCAGGCCGGGAAGCCATTGTCGCCCTTGCTCAAGTGCGCCAGGGGCATCGGGCATATCAACGTCGAATCGGATAATGACGGTGTCGTGCGCAGCCTGTATTTACGTGAAGGCCCACCGGGCAGCGCGCTTCCCCAGTTGGCTTGGTTGGCATTCACGTTGAATGGAAAACCATCAAGGATGCCGGGCTTGCCTCAAGAACCCGACAGCCAGCAGTGGCACCAGGAGCATGAAATCCGCGTCCCTTTCACCGCTACCCATGACCGCTTTCCGAGTGTTTCCTATGTCAGCGTACTACGTGGCGAGGTATCCCCAGAGTTGCTGCGCGGGCGACTGATTCTGGTGGGTGCCACGGCCTACGGGATTGGCGAAAGTTTTGTTACGCCGCTCTCCTCTACCGGGTCGACAGCGGGAGTGGAGATTCAGGCCAATGTGCTCAATGGTTTACTGCAGGGACGCAGCATTGTTGACCTGCCAGGTTGGCTGTCGGCGCTGATGGCGACGTCATTGGTGGCCTTGTTGCTGGGCCTGCTGCTGTATCGCCCGCGCTACGCGCTGTGGATGACCTTGGGCTGCATGGCCACGTCGATACTGGGCTCGTGGGCGCTGCTAAGCCTTGGGCACTGGTGGTCGCCTGCGGCCTGCCTGATTGGTTTGTTGCTCAGCTATTTAATCTGGAACTGGCGACGCCTGAGTGTGATCCTCAGCTACTTCGGCTGGGAACTGGCCCGCCTGGATAACGAACCCAAAGTCTTGCCGGAGCGGCGCCGTGCGCCCGCCAATAAGGGCGATGTACTCCAAGGGCGCATCTTCGCCCTTGAGCAAGCGGTCAGTCGCACGCGGGATACCCGGCGTTTTATGGCCGATGGCTTGGAATGCCTGCCAGTAGCGACACTGATCACCGACCCCCGGGGCAGCATCCTGTTGGCCAATCGCGTTGCCCGTGACGTATTCGGCAGCGACCTGGTGCGCGAAAACCTCCTCGAACAGCTCGCCGACCTCGGTTATCCGCCGCTGCACAACGGCGTGCGCCCTGCCCTGTCTGAATTGGAGTTAATCGAGTTTCGTGACGTCCACCGACGTAGCTTGCGCATAGAGCTTGCGCCCTTGCTGCCGGCCGAAGGTGATATGGCCCTCGGTTGGCTGCTGAGCCTTACGGATTTAAGTAAGGAACGCGAAGCCCAACAGCACCGCGAAACCATGCTGCGCTTTCTGTCTCATGACCTGCGTGCACCGCATTCGGCAATCCTTGCACTGTTGGATGTGCAGGAAGGTGAATCGCCGGTCTTTGGCCAGATCGAACAACAGGTTCGACGCGCTTTGAGCCTCACTGAATCCTTCGTGCAACTGGTGAAAGCCGAGGCTGACGGTTATCAATTCCAACCCACCTTATTCGCCATGCTGGTGATGGACGCTTTCGACCAAGTGGCGGTCATCGCTCAACTCAAAGGCATCCATTTGGTTCACGATCTGGATGAAGCTGACGAAGGCATGGTTTACGCCGATCAATCGCTGCTCACCCGTGCGTTATTCAACGTGTTGGAAAACGCGATCAAATATTCGCCGCCCAATACTACCGTCAGGTTAAGCCACGGCAGCGTGCAGGGTTGGTTGGAATGTCGTATCAGCGATCAGGGACCAGGGATCGCGCTGCAGGATTTGCCGGAGCTGTTCAACCAATATCGACGCTTCGATTCGGCCCAGGGCAGTGACGGGTTGGGGTTGGGCCTGACAATGGTGAAAGCTGTTGTGGAACGCCACGGCGGGTGTGTGATCTGTGAAAGCACGCTGGGCAAGGGCTCGACGTTCATTCTGCAATTGCCCCAGTTGGAGGACTGAAAAGACGCCTTTTCGGCTGTGCATAAAAAACCGGTCACAAGGACCGGTTTTTTTATGAAGAAAAAAACTTATGCACGTTTTTAGAGATTTTAGGAGTTTCTGAAATATATATCTAAATCAGAGAGTTACGATCCAAAAAAGCTAATTAACCA
>NZ_JASLAW010000100.1 GCF_030147005.1 Pseudomonas sp. | reverse complement strand
GGTCACAGGTCACAGGTCACAGGTCACAGGTCACAGGTCACAGGTCACAGGTCACAGGCCACAGGTCGCAAGTCACAGGCCACAGGTCGCAGGTCACAAGTCACAGGTCACAGGTCACAGGTCGCAAGCCACGGGTCACAGGTCACGGGTCACAGGCCACAGGTCACAGGTCGCAAGCCACGGGTCACAGGTCGCAAGTCACAGATCACAGGTGTCCGCTTCAGCGCTTAACGGGCTGGCCTCAGGGCTTGTCCCTTACATTTAAAGCAGTGATATCGGGTAGCTGACGAAGATCCGGTTTTCATCAAACTCGTTATTGCTGAAGTCCCGACGCATAGTCGAATTCCTCCAGCGTACGTTCAAATTCTTCAGCGCACCGCTCTGCACGGTGTAGGCCAGCTCGGATTCACGCCCCCATTCCTTGCCATCGGTGATCGCTCCGGTGTGCACATTACTGCCGCTGATGTAGCGGTTCATCATGGTCAAACCGGGAACGCCGAGTACCACAAAGTTGAAGTCGTGGCGAAGTTGCCAGGATTTTTCCTTGGCGTTGTCGTAACTGGCGTTGTAGCTGTCGTTGGCCAGCGTGCCGCCGCTGGTGCCGTTGATGCGCATCCACGCACTGTCGCCAGTGAGTTTTTGCAGGCCGACGTAGAAGGTGTTGCCGCCGTATTTGGCCGAGAGCATGGCGAAGGTGGTCTTGTTATCGAGGTCGCCGGCCAGTGCGCTGCCGTCTTCCTTGCCATTGAAGAAACCGAGGTTGGCGCCCAGGGTCCAGTCGCCAACCGGCTGGCTGTGGGTGAGGTTGACGTACTGTTGCTGGTAGATATCGGTGAGTTCGGCGTACCACAGGCCGACCTGGGTGCGCTTGTCATTGAACGTGTATTCGCCGCCGCCGAAGTTGAACCGGTCGGAGGTGAACGCCGCTCTGCCGTTCATGAACATGTCTTCCATGCTCGCGTCGTTGCGCGGGCTGTTGCCGCGGAACTGGCCGCCGTAGAGGGTCAGGCCGGCAATCTCGTTGGACGTCACCTGGCCGCCGCGGAAGGTCTGGGGCAGGGAGCGGCCGTCATCGGAGCGCAGGATCGGCAGCACCGGCATCCATTCGCCGACCTTCAATTCAGTCTTCGACAGCTTGGTTTTCAACGCCACGCCCAGGCGTCCGAAGTTATCGGCCGGGCGGCCATCATCGTGCACCGGCAGCAACTGGGTGCCGGCGGTGCCTTTGCCGCCATCGAGCTTTTGCGAGTACAGGCCCAGGACGTCAATGCCGAAACCTACGGTGCCGCGGGTGTAGCCGGACTTTGCGTCCAGAATGAAGCTTTGCGTCCACTCTTCGGCCTTGCCCTGAGGATTGGTGGGGTTGGTGAAGTTGCGGTTGAAGTAGGCATTGCGCAGGTTGAGCGTGGCTTTGGCGTCTTCGACAAACCCTTCGGCGTGGGCCGTGAGGGGCAGGGTGAACGCGAGGCTGGTGAGGCTGATGAGACCGAGGCGATAGGAGGAATTGCGGGCGAATTGACTCACAGTGAAGCTCCCTTTTTCTTTTGTTGTTTTTATTATTTGTTATACGTTGTCGTACAACATTGAGCGGGATATTTGCGGGGTTTTCGGGGAGTGTCAAGCAGAAGTTCTACGATGACTCGATCATGATCTTTCAGACTGGCCACGACCCCTGTAGGCGCTGGCTTGCCTGCGATGCAGACGACTCGGTCATGGGCGACACCGCAGCGATGGCAAGCCAGCTTCTATACGGGCGGCATTCACTGTCGGAAATTCAGGCCCCCATGGTCATCGGCGGAAGGGTGCCAAGGAGGGAAACCGCAGCCACCGCTGAAACACCTAGTAACCATTCCAGCATGACACTGGCCTTCAGGCTGCTCACACGCTGTTCGCACTGTTTCAGGCGCAACCGATTCAGCAACGCCAGCGCCAACATGCCCATTACCAGCAACACCTTGATCAGCAGAATCAAGGCAAACCCTTCAAACAGCGGCGTCGGCCACAGTTGCCCGGCGAGCACGCGTACGTTGATCAAACCGGTCACCAGCAGGCCTGCGACCAGGCCGTAACCCACGCCACTGAAGCGTTGCAGGATCGGCTGCAGCGCAAGCGGCTGGGGCTGTCTGAGGATCAACACCAGCACCAGCAACCCGCCCAGCCAGGCGCCGACGCATGCCAGGTGCACCACCTGATTGAGGATCAGCAGTTGCCCGCTGAGGCCATCGAGCATGGCGCCGTGGCCCACCGGTGCCAGGGTCGCCAGCACCAGTGCGATCAGCGGCAGGCGCAGGGCCGGCCACGGCTTGATCAGTGCGATCACCAGCAGCAGGTTGAGCAGCAGATGCCAGACCCACACCTGCCCAAAGAAGGTTTTGCCCAGCACCAACATCACCGTGGCCGGTTGCAGTGCAGCGTCCCAACCGCCGGCCATACTGGCGGTGATCAACAACAGCCACGCAACCCCGGAGCCCAGCCCCAGCCATGCCTGGCCGCGGGTGATGCGCGACAGGTGCCGGTCGAGCACCGGTTGCGCGGCCGCGCCCAGCAGCAGAGGCCTGAACACACAGGTGCCGAACATCAGCAGCACAACGATGAAATGCACAAAACGGCACAGCACCAACAGGGTTGCCATGAATTATTGGCCGACCTTGAAGCTGTATTCGCCGTTGCTCTTGTGAGTGTCGACCGACACCGCATTCCACACGACCTTGTAGTTACCGGCGGCCAGCGGCGCGGCCGGTGTCACCACCAGGGTTTTTTTGTCGGCGTCCGGGGTTTCCAGGCCTTTGATCGCGATTTCGGTGCCGTCCTTGCTCAGGGACACTTTGCTGAAGGTGGCTTCGACGCCTTCGCTGAACATCAGGCGCAGAGCTTGCGGCGCGGCAACGCTGCTGTCTGCCGCCGGGGTAGCGCTTTTGAGGTGTGCGTGAGCGAACGCCGCCGACGCACCCAGCAGGGAAGCGAGCAGGGCGGCGGTGGTCAGGGCTTTCTTGATCAACATTGTGTAATCCCCATCAACGAATACGAGCGGGCAGTGTACGAAGTTTCGGTTCGGTGTGTCGCCCCGTTGAGGCCGCAAATGACCCCACCGCTATGGCGCCCGAACCTCAACGCATGGCTGGCCTGTGAACGGTGTCAGGCGCCAGGCTGCCAGCCGCCGCCAAGCGCAGTGACCAACCCGACGCTCGCCTGCAACTGCCGCGTCTGCAACGCTTGTAAGGTGCGCTGCGCCTGCAACGCGGCCGTCTGGGCCGTGACCACATCCAGATAGCTTACCGCCCCGGCCTGGTAGTTGTTCATCGCCAGGGCCTGGGTATGCAGCGCCGCATCCGCCGCAGCCTGTTCATCCTGCGCTTGCTGCTGCAAATCCCGCAGTTGCCCCAGGTTATCTTCGACCTCTCGCACGGCTTTCAACACCTCGCTACGGTAGTGCGCCGAGGCCTCTTCAAACTCAGCCCTGGCCTGGCGTTCGTTGGCACTCAGGCGCCCACCATCAAAAATCGGCAGGTTCACCAACGGCCCCAGCGCCCAATATCGATTGCCGGCTGAAAGCAAATTGCCCACACCCTGAGTCTGGCCGCCAATCAACCCGGTCAAACTGAAATCCGGATACCACGCCGCCTTGGCTACACCGATATTGGCATTGGCCGCAAACACTCGGCGTTCCGCCGCTGCGATATCCGGGCGACGTTGCAGCAGGTGGCTTGGCAGCTGCGAGGGAATCCCTGGCAAGGCCATTAACCGGGGGCTGGCCGGCAGTGAAAAATCACTGGCGACCACGCCCACCAATTCGCCGATTGCATGCTCGGTCAGGTTGCGCTGCCCACGCACGTCATCCAGCTGCGCCTTGGCCTCGGCCAGTTGATTTTGCGCACGGGTCAGGTCCAGTTCCGACGCGATCTGGCCCTCATAACGGCTGCGGGTAAGTTGCAGCGCCTGGCTGAAATCCTCCAGCGAGCCAGTCAGAATCCGGCGCTGCGCATCCAGCCCATTGAGCTGCACATACAGCGTCGCCAACTGACGTTGCAGGCTCAAGCGCGCCACCGCCAGGTCATCGCCGGACGCTTGGGCCCGGGCATCGCCGGCCGCGACCTGGTTGCGGATTTTGCCCCACAGATCCAGGTCGTAACTCAACGAGAACCCGGCGGTGTCGCTGTTGTAAACCGATGGCTGGGTGGTGCCGCGCAGCGGTCGCGAATCCGATTGCCGCTGGCGTAACGGCTGTGCGCTGGCGGTGAGCTGCGGGAACAGCCCTGCATTCAGTTGACTGGCATACGCACGGGACGCATCGAAATGCGCCAGCGCCGCAGCCAGGTCCGGGTTGGCCTTGAGCAGTTGCTGTTGCAGTTCATCCAGCTTTGGATCGTTGTACAGCGTCCACCATTGAGGCGCCAACTGGTCTGACGGCTGCGCGCTGTGCCATGGGCCGTCGCTGGTTTGTTCGCGGTAATTGGCGGGAAGGTCAACCGACGGCACCTGGTAGGTGGGCGCCATGGAGCAGCCTTGCAACGCCAGCAGCATGAATGCAGCAAAAGGTTTAAGCCTTGGGCGCATGGGCACCCCCTGTGGCGTCGGCCAGTTGTACCGGGTCGCCTTCGCGCAGCGCATCGGGCGGGTTGTCGATGACGCGGTCGGCGGGTTTCAGGCCTTGGTCGATCACCAGGCGTTCGCCCAGGTCCAGGCCGATATGAATGCCTTGCAGGTGCACATGGTTGTGCGCGTCCAGCACCGCGACCTGGGTGCCCTGCGCACGAAAGATCAACGCGCTGGCCGGTATGCTCACGCCGTGGGTGTCTGCCGGAATCGGCAAGGTGGCTTCGGCATAATCGCCGGGCAGCAGTTCGCCGTTCGGATTGTCGGCGACGAACTGCGCGAGCAGGGTGCCGGAACGCCGGTCGATGGCGGTGGAGTCGCCAATCAGATGCGCCTTGAAGCGTTCGCCCGGATGTTCGGGCACGGTCAGCTCCGCTTCGAGCCCCGGGTGGATCACCGCCGCGTAGTTCTGTGGCACCGGCACGTACAGGCGCAACTGGTGGGTGTCGGCAATGCTGAAAAGTTCCGGATCGCTATCGGCATCGGCTTTGATCAATTGGCCAATATCGGTGTTGCGCGCGGTGATCGTGCCGGCGAAGGGCGCACGCAGGGTTTTGTAGCTTTCCAGTGCGCACAGCCGCGCATAGTCGGCTGCGGCGGCTTGGGCATTGGCCTTGGCGGCGGCGGCATTCGAGGTTTTTTCATCGGTTTCCTGGCGCGACACGGAATGGCTGGCCA
Organism: Pseudomonas sp.; assembly: GCF_030147005.1. Lineage (GTDB taxonomy): Bacteria > Pseudomonadota > Gammaproteobacteria > Pseudomonadales > Pseudomonadaceae > Aquipseudomonas. Next base: position 50 of record NZ_JASLAW010000100.1, on the reverse strand, counting down.
ACAGGTTTTGCCAGCGCGTTGCGGTGGTGGCCGCCAGGCGCGCATTTGCC
>NZ_JASLAW010000048.1 GCF_030147005.1 Pseudomonas sp. | reverse complement strand
GCTCCCTCCCCATTGGCGGCTAATGTATCCAGTGATTTACAGCGTCACCTGAACGTCACCTTAACAGGCCACTCTGTTGCCCTTCGACTTGAGGGACTTGTCATGTTGCATGCGCAAAACCAGGACCGGCTGTATCTGATCGCCCCAAGCGATGAACAGGAGGCATTGATCGGCAGCCTTGCGTTCAACGTCCAGGACCGCCACTGGCTGGTGTATTGCGCCCTCGCCGGACAGTCGCATGCCGACCTGCCGGAGCTGGATTTATTCACTGGCGTGAGCATGCTGGATTTTTATGTCGAGACAGCGGCATGAAGCGGCAGGCATAAAAAAACCGGGCTCGTGATGAGCCCGGTTTTTTTGAACAGCTTATTGCGAACTGAGCAACTGGCCGATGCTTGGGTCCTTGAACAGCCGGGTCAACGCATCGCTGAGCACGTCACTGACCAGCTTGGTGTTGGTTTCCTGGTTCGGCGACATGCCGAAGCGCTGGTTGAGGGAGGCGGCGTAACGGCCGCTGTAGCGGCGAGTACCGGCGCTGACGTCGGACTTGAAGGTTGCGCCGATGGAAGCTTCGGTCACATACAGGCCTTCCTTGGGCGACTGGTATTTCAGTTCGGCCAGGGTAACGGTCAGTTGCGGCGCGCCTGGCGAGCTGGTCGGAGTAAAGCCCAACAAGCGCACGGCGGCTTCAGCCTGGGCCTGCAGTTTGGGCAGCACGTCCTGGCCGGTCACTGAAATCAGTGCGGTTTCCGGGTACAGGCCGCCACGCGAGCCGAGGGTAGGTGACGGACGACCGTCCACCACACGCACCGACACCGGCTGGCCGTGGCCGACCGGGGCCAGCTGCGCAGTGACTTTAGGTTGCGGACTGAGTTGTTGCGGGCTGTTGGCGCAGCCAACCAAAGCCAAACTGGTCACAGTGATCAAACCGAACAACAGGCGTTGCAACATACTCATTTCTCCAGGACTAGGCGCAGACAGGCCGGCAGTATAACGGTGCACGAGCATCACTCACCAGCGATCCTGAACCCTGGCTGAAGGCATGAGCAAATTACAATTTCACATAAAAGCGTCATTCCAATGTCATGGCAGACTGACAACCTTCAAGCATGTAACGCAACCGGTACACAGCCATGCGCCTTCTCAAGTCACTGTTCTTGTCACATGCCCGCCATCGCCACTTCGCCCTGCTCGATGCCCACGGTCATTGCCTGGCGTTCAAGCAATGCAGCTTGCCGCCCGTCGGTGAAGGCTGGGTGGAAGTCGCGGAGACACACATGGGCTGGATGCACCGCCCGCTGCCGGCCAGTGCCAGGGTGAACCCTCAGTTTGTACGCGCACAATCGCGGCAAGCGTTGGCCTCCTGACCGGCACACTAATAAAAGTCATAAAACACGCCCATTTCCCTGGCGTTCTTCGCTACAATCTCCCCCCGATTATAAGGACGTCTCCTGATCGGGCCCCGCAGCATCGTTATTGCCTCGGCATTAACCTCCAAATTGCCCACAGAGAGCCGCCCACACAGATCGAGTGAAGCTGGCGTGCTTGCTGTTTCCTTTGCAAACCACCCGTCTTTTATCGAATCTGCCAGAGCTGCCATTGCGCTCGGCCACTTGAGTTTTTTGCCCGTTCCGCGGGCCAGGTGCCAAGCTGGGGCAGCCCTTTTTTGAGGTTCACGTCTTCAAAAGAGCGTGAAAAAACGGGTTTTCACAACTTCACAAGAGTGTGGCGAGCAAATGAATAGTTTGGCGTTTGTACAAGCACCATCAGCGTCTGGAACAGCCCAACACAGGACCGAGCACTCCTCAACAACCGGAGCTTGAGCCTGTCCGCTACGGATTGGTTGCACGAATCGTACGCTTTGACCATAAGTCGAATTGCCACAGGTGCCTATGAATGCGTTCATAAGCAGATAGCCGGGCAGGAAGCGTGCGCTGAAGTTGCAAAGAATTGCGAAACGGACATGGCGATCCTGGCCATGGGTAACCTGGGGCAACACGTGAACCGCCCCGTCACTCCTGGCAGCCATGCCGTCAATTTGGTGCTGCAGATTTTGGAGACGCGTTAAATGGCGCATAACGAAGCAGTCGACGTAGTTCTGGTAGGGGCCGGCATCATGAGTGCCACCCTGGCCGTACTGCTCAAAGAGCTCGACCCCGGCCTCAAGCTGGAAGTCGTTGAGCTGATGGATTCGGGTGCCGCGGAGAGTTCCAACCCGTGGAACAACGCCGGTACCGGCCATGCCGGGCTCTGTGAGCTGAACTACACGCCGCAGGCCGCCGATGGTTCCATCGACATCAAGAAAGCCGTGCACATCAACACCCAGTTCGAGGTGTCGAAGCAGTTCTGGGCGTACCTGACCAAAAAAGGCACCTTTGGCTCGTCCAAGTCGTTTATCAGCCCGGTGCCGCACTTGAGTTTTGTGCAGGGCGACAATGGCGTTGCCTTCCTCAGGAAGCGTTTTGAAACCCTCAGCCAGCACCATGCGTTTTCGGACATGCACTACACCGAAGACCGCAGCGAGATGGCCGAGTGGATGCCATTGATGATGCCAGGCCGCCCGCTCGACGAAAAAATCGCCGCGACCCGCGTGATGAATGGTACTGACGTCAACTTCGGCGCCCTGACCAACCAGTTGCTCAACCATCTGACCAGCTCGGCGGACGCCCAGGTCAAGTACTGCAAGCGCGTCACCGGCCTCAAGCGCAATGGCGCGGGCTGGACGGTCAGCATCAAGGACGTCAACAGCGGCAACAGCCGCGAAGTGGATGCCAAGTTCGTGTTCCTCGGCGCCGGCGGTGCGGCACTGCCGCTGCTGCAGGCTTCGGGCATCGAAGAAAGCAAAGGCTTCGGCGGCTTCCCGGTCAGCGGCCAGTGGCTGCGTTGCGATAACCCGGAAGTGGTCAAGCAGCACCAGGCCAAGGTTTATAGCCAGGCCGCCGTGGGTTCGCCCCCGATGTCCGTACCGCATTTGGACACCCGCGTGGTGGACGGCAAGAAGTCCCTGCTGTTCGGGCCATACGCCGGGTTCACCACCAAGTTCCTCAAGCACGGCTCGTTCCTTGACCTGCCGATGTCGATTCGTGCCGGCAACATCGGCCCGATGCTCGCTGTGGCGCGCGACAACATGGACCTGACTAAATACCTGGTCAGCGAAGTGCGCCAGTCCATGGAGCAGCGCCTGGAATCCCTGCGCCGCTTCTACCCTGAGGCGAAAGCCGAAGACTGGCGCCTGGAAGTGGCCGGCCAGCGGGTACAGATCATCAAGAAAGACCCGAAGAAAGGCGGTGTGCTGCAATTCGGCACCGAATTGGTTGCCGCAAAGGATGGTTCGCTGGCGGCGCTGCTGGGTGCCTCACCGGGCGCTTCGGTGACGGTGTCGATCATGCTGGAGCTGATCGAGCGCTGCTTCCCGCAGAAAGCTCAGGGCGAATGGGCGACCAAGTTGCACGAGATCTTCCCGGCACGCGAAAAAGTGCTGGAGACTGATGCTGAGCTGTATCGCAAGATCAATACGCAGAACAACATCAGCCTGGAACTGGTAGATGCAGGAGCGAGCTCGCTCGCGGAAAACGATAACGATAACGCAGCGCATCTGGTTTGACGCGGCGCTCTCGAGTTCTTCGCGAGCAAGCTCGCTGCAGCAGTTAAAAGCAAAACGCCCCGGGCTCTTATGAGGCCGGGGCGTTTTTTCATGGCTTGGATAATCAGCCGCGAGCGTCGTCGATCAACTCGATGTACTCGGCGGCATTGCGCTGGTCCTTGATCAGGTCGACAAAGGTCTGACCATGTTCATCTTTGCCATCCAGGTCCAGACCGGCTTCCTTGAAGAACCCCAGGAAGCGCTGGAAGTCGTCGATACGCAGGCCGCGATAGGCTTTGATCAGTTTGTGCAGGGATGGGGAAGTAGCATCGACCGGCTCGAAGTCCAGAAACAATTTGATCTGCTCGTCGCCAATCTCGTCACCGATCACCTGTTTTTTATCTTTACGCATTACCGACTCCAGCCTGCAGACATGTACACGGGGTTTGAAGTCTACCTGCGGGGCGCAGGCTTGTGTAGGCGCCACAGGCGCAAGGGCTTGCAGCTCAATCGAACTGGGCGAGCATCCAGCGCTGGTAGTCAGCCACACCCGCATCGCCTTCACGCGGCGCCCAATCGGCCAGTTCACCCTCGCCCACCGGCCGATAGGGCCCGGCCTTGCACTCGAACATCATCGTGTCGGGCTCCAGCACGACCAGGCCATGGAAAACACCTGGCGGCAGGTCGACGCCCGCGCACTCGCCTCCCGCCTGCATGACGCGCTTGGCGATGACTTCACCGGTGTCGGTAAATATCAGCAAACCCAGCCGCCCCTGGAGCACCAGCAAGGTTTCCGCCTTGTCCGCGCTCAGATGGCGATGCGGTGGCACATAGGTACTCGGTTGCAGGGCCACGGCGAGGCGATGACAGGGCTCTTCCATCTGGTGGAAGTTGTGATGATGACGGCCACGGGGGCTGTCGCCCGCTTTCTCGGCCAACTCTGCAAATAAGGTCTGATCAAGAAAACGGGCCATCGATTACATTCCTTTAACAGCGTAGATGCCATTGGCGTTGCGCCAGTAGCCCTTGTAGTCCATGCCATAACCGAAGATATAGCGGTCGATGCAGGGCAGCCCGACAAAATCGGCTTTCAGCTCAGGCCGAGCCTTGCGGTCGTGGTCTTTGTCGATCAGCACGGCGGTGTGCACTTTACGCGCGCCGGCATGTTTGCAGAAGTCGATGATCGCGCCCAGGGTGTGCCCTTCGTCGAGGATGTCATCGATGATCAGCACGTCACGGTCGATAAACGAAACTTCCGGCTTGGCCTTCCAGAACAGATCGCCGCCACTGGTTTCATTGCGATAACGGGTGGCGTGCAAATAAGAAGCTTCCAGCGGGAATTGCAGGTAGGTGAGCAATTTACCGGCGAAGATCAGGCCACCGTTCATCACGCAGAAGACCACCGGATTGGTGTCGGCCATTTCGCGGGTGATGTGCGCGCCGACCTTGGCGATCGCTGCTTCGACTTGCGCTTCGGTGTACAGGCAGTCAGCCTCGTGCATGATTTGACGGATATGCTCGAGATCAGCGGACATGGCGCTCTCCAGGGGGTGCTGTGGCAAGAAAAGCGGGCGAAGGTACGCTTCTCGTGCGCTCCAATCAAGCCTTTATGGAATAACGTACTCAATGTCTATAGGACAACACCCTCGGATAGATTAATCTAGGCCGGTTTTTTTGCCCGCCGCCGGAGCCTTTCCCATGCCCACTCGCGAGATCCGCCACCCGCTGATCCGACACAAACTCGGCCTTATGCGCCGTGCCGACATTAGCACGAAGAATTTCCGTGAGCTTGCTCAGGAAGTCGGAGCGCTGCTCACTTACGAAGCCACCAAGGATTTACCCCTGGAGACCTACGAGATCCCCGGTTGGGCCGGTCCCGTACAAGTCGAGAAAATCGCCGGTAAAAAAATTACCGTCGTACCTATCCTGCGCGCCGGTATCGGCATGCTCGAAGGCGTGCTGAGCCTGATCCCGGGCGCCAAGGTCAGCGCCGTGGGCGTCGCCCGCAATGAAGAAACCTTGCAGGCCCACACCTACCTGGAAAAACTCGTTCCGGAAATCAACGAACGCCTGGCCATGATCATCGACCCGATGCTCGCCACCGGCAGCTCCATGGTCGCCACTATCGACCTGTTGAAAAAAGCCGGCTGCCGCGACATCCGCGCCATGGTGCTGGTTGCCGCCCCTGAAGGCATCGCCGCCGTCGAGAAAGCGCACCCTGACGTACAGATCTACACCGCCTCCATCGACGAGCGCCTGAATGAACACGGCTACATCATCCCGGGTCTGGGCGATGCCGGTGACAAGATCTTCGGCACCAAGCAGAAGGACGCGTGAGCATGCAGGATGAATTCAACGACCCGCTTTGGCGCCAGATCCTGTCTGGCGCACAAATGCTCTTTGTAGCATTTGGCGCGCTGGTGTTGATGCCGCTGATCACAGGCCTTGATCCAAACGTCGCACTGTTCACCGCCGGCCTTGGCACGCTGCTGTTCCAGGTGGTGACAGGGCGGCAGGTGCCGGTGTTCCTGGCATCGAGCTTTGCGTTCATCACCCCGATCATTCTCGCCAAGGGCCAATTCGGCCTGGCAGCGACCATGGGCGGGGTAATGGCGGCGGGCTTCGTCTATACGTTCCTGGGCCTTGCCGTGAAAATCAAAGGCACCGGTTTTATCGACCGTCTGCTGCCGCCGGTGGTGATCGGCCCGGTGATCATTTCCATCGGCCTGGCCATGGCGCCGATTGCCGCCAATATGGCTATGGGCAAGTCCGGCGACGGCGCCGAGTTGATCCACTACCAGACAGCGATGCTGATCTCCATGCCCGCGCTGCTGACCACTTTGATCGTGGCGGTGTTCGGCAAGGGCATCTTCCGCCTGGTGCCGATCATTTCCGGCGTGCTGGTGGGGTTTGCCATGTCGTTCTACTTTGGCGTCGTCGACACGGCGAAGATCGCCGCCGCGCCGTGGTTCGCCCTGCCCCACTTCACCGCGCCGGAATTCAACTGGCAGGCGATCCTGTTTATCGTCCCGGTGGCCCTGGCCCCTGCGATCGAACATATCGGTGGCGTGATTGCGGTAGGCAGCGTGACCGGTCGCGACTACCTGAAGAAGCCCGGCCTGCACCGCACGTTGTTCGGTGACGGGATTGCCACGACGGCCGCCGGCCTGCTTGGCGGCCCGCCCAACACCACCTACGCCGAAGTGACAGGCGCGGTGATGCTGACCAAGAACTACAACCCGAAAATCATGACCTGGGCTGCGGTGTTTGCCATCACCCTGGCGTTTATCGGCAAGTTCGGCGCGCTGCTGCAAAGCATTCCGGTGCCGGTGATGGGCGGGATTTTGTGCCTGCTGTTCGGCTCGATTGCGGCAGTGGGGATGAATACGCTGATTCGCCACAAGATCGACCTGGGTGAAGCGCGCAATCTGGTGATTGTGTCGGTGACGCTCGTGTTCGGGATTGGCGGTGTACTGGTGGGCACCGGCACCGGCCCGGACGATTTCGGCCTCAAGGGCATCGCCCTGTGTGCCGTGGTAGCGATTGGTTTGAACCTGCTGCTGCCAGGCAATGACGGCTGGAAGAACAAGAAGCCGGATGAACCGCTGCTCTAACTTACGCCGCAAAGCAATGCGGGAGCGGGCTTGCTCGCGAAAGCGGTGCATCAATCACATACGTGTTGGATGACACTCTGCTTTCCCGAGCAAGCCCGCTCCCGCATTTCTTCCTTTAATAGCTTAGAGCTCGCCAAGGCCGTCAATCAGCGCTTGGTTCTGCTCAGGCGTGCCAACGCTGATCCTCAGGAACTGGGCGATCCGCTCCTGCTTGAAGTGCCGCACGATCACCCCTTGCTCACGCAACTTGGCCGCCAGGCCCGCTGCGTCGTGCTGGGGGTGGCGGGCGAAGATGAAGTTGGCTGCCGACGGCAGCACGTCAAAGCCCTTCCCCTGCAACTGCGCAACCATCTTCTCGCGGCTGTCGATCACCAACCGGCACGTCTTCTCAAAATACTCACGGTCATCAAACGCGGCGGCTGCACCAGCGATCGCCAGCCTGTCCAGCGGGTAGGAATTGAAGCTGTTCTTGACCCGCTCCAGCGCCTCGATCAGGTCCGGATGACCCACCGCCAACCCGACACGCAACCCGGCCAGTGAGCGTGATTTGGAGAGGGTCTGGGTGACGAGCAGGTTCGGGTAACGGTCCACCAGGCTGATAGCCGTTTCGCCGCCGAAGTCGATATAGGCTTCATCGACCACCACCACCGAGTCCGGGCTGGCCTTGAGGATCTGCTCCACGGCGTCCAGCGCCAGCACGCAGCCGGTCGGCGCGTTAGGGTTGGGGAAGATAATCCCGCCGTTGGGCCGCGCATAGTCAGCCACGCGAATCTGGAACTGGTCGTCCAATGGCACGGCGTCGAATGTAATGCCATAGAGACCGCAGTACACCGGATAGAAGCTGTAGCTGATATCCGGGAACAGCAGCGGCAGGTCATGTTGGAACAAGCCGTGGAAGATGTGCGCCAGGACTTCATCGGAACCGTTGCCGAGAAATACTTTCCCCGTATCGATCCCGTAATAGCTGGCCACGGCCTGCTTGAGCAGGTCGCTGTTGGGGTCCGGGTACAACCGCAAGTTGTCGTTCAGTTCGGCCTGCATCGCAGCCAGTGCCTTGGGCGATGGGCCGTAGGGATTTTCGTTGGTGTTGAGCTTGACCAGCTTGGTCAGCTTCGGCTGTTCACCGGGCACGTAAGGCACGAGATCCTTGACGAAAGGGCTCCAGAATTTACTCATGCCTCATTTCCCCTCTTCAAGGATGCGGTATTCAGCACTGCGCGCGTGGGCGCTCAGCGACTCGCCACGGGCCAGCACCGAAGCGGTTTTGCCCAGTTCGGACGCGCCCTGGGGCGAACAGAAGATGATCGACGAACGTTTCTGGAAGTCATACACCCCCAGCGGCGACGAAAAACGTGCGGTGCCGGAGGTCGGCAGCACGTGGTTCGGGCCTGCACAGTAGTCGCCCAGGGCCTCACTGGTGTGGCGGCCCATAAAGATCGCACCGGCGTGACGGATCGACGGCAACCAGGCTTGTGGGTCTGCTACGGACAGCTCAAGGTGCTCCGGCGCGATACGATTGGCGACTTCGATGGCTTGTTGCATGTCACTCACCAGAATCAGTGCGCCACGGCCATTGATCGATTTCTCGATGATCTCGGCGCGCTCCATGGTGGGCAACAGCTTATTGATGCTGGCGGCAACCTGATCGAGGAACGCGGCGTCGGGGCTGACCAAGATCGCTTGGGCGTCTTCGTCGTGCTCGGCCTGGGAAAACAGGTCCATGGCGATCCAGTCCGGATCGGTCTGGCCGTCACACACCACGAGGATTTCCGAGGGTCCGGCGATCATGTCGATACCCACCTGGCCAAACACATGGCGCTTGGCGGTGGCGACATAGATATTGCCCGGCCCCACCACTTTGTCGACCTTCGGTACGCTTTCGGTGCCATAGGCCAACGCGGCAACCGCTTGCGCGCCACCGATGGTGAATACCCGGTCGACCCCGGCGATGCAGGCGGCAGCCAGCACCAGCTCGTTGATTTCGCCACGCGGGGTCGGCACGACCATGACCACCTCGGTCACGCCCGCCACTTTGGCCGGGATCGCGTTCATCAACACCGACGACGGGTACGAAGCTTTGCCGCCCGGTACATACAGGCCGGCGCGGTCCAGCGGCGTGACTTTCTGGCCCAGTACGGTGCCGTCGGCCTCGGTGTAGCTCCAGGAATCCTGTTTCTGTTTTTCGTGATAGCTGCGCACCCGCGCCGCCGCCACTTCCAGGGCTTCACGCTGGGGCGCGGTGATACGCGTCAGGGCCAGTTCCAGGCGTTCACGGGGCAGAATCAGGTCCGCCATGGACTTGACGTCCAGGCCGTCGAACTGGCGGGTGAAATCCACCAGCGCCGCATCCCCGCGCTCGCGCACAGCTTTAATGATATCCAGCACACGCTGGTTGACCGAGTCGTCGGACACGCTGTCCCAGCTCAGCAGATGATCCAGATGATGGGCGAAATCCGGGTCGGCAGCGTTGAGTCGGGCAATTGCAGTGGACGTGGTCATAGCGAGGGCCTCAATAGAATTGGCGAAAACTCAGGCGCCCTAAACTACCGTTCGCTCCGCTTGGGCACCTGAGAATTCTGGCTATGAGGCGGATAGACGGGCGCAGCCTTTCAGCTACGCGGGTGAGTCAACCGCGGTGTCGAGACTCCACTGCCTTGCGCAGGGTGTCGATCAACGCCTGAATACGGGCGTGCTGCATCTTCATCGACGCTTTGTTGACGATCAGGCGCGAGCTGATGTCGGCAATGAAGTCCTGCGGTTCCAACCCGTTGGCGCGCAGGGTGTTGCCAGTGTCGACCACGTCGATGATCTTGTCGGCCAGGCCAATCAGCGGCGCCAGCTCCATCGAGCCGTAGAGCTTGATGATATCGACCTGACGGCCTTGTTCGGCGTAGTAACGCTTGGCAACGTTGACAAACTTGGTCGCCACCCGCAGGCGGCCTTTGGGCTCCACATCGCCGACACGGCCGGCGGTCATCAGTTTGCACAGCGCGATACGCAGGTCCAGTGGCTCGTAGAGGCCCTGGCCACCGTATTCCATCAGTACGTCCTTGCCGGCGACACCCAGGTCGGCGGCGCCATGTTCAACATAGGTCGGCACGTCGGTGGCCCGCACGATCAGCAGGCGCACGTCGTCCTGGGTCGTGGGGATGATCAGCTTGCGGCTCTTGTCCGGATTCTCGGTCGGCACGATGCCCGCTTCAGCCAGAAGCGGCAACGTGTCGTCAAGGATGCGGCCCTTGGACAGTGCGATGGTCAACATGGGAAATGTCAGTCCTTCATCAGGCTATTGCTGCCCGGTCGCAAACGGCGCCAGACACAGATCGAGGCCCTTACAGCCTCGATTTGAAACAAACCATTTAACAGCAAATTGTGGCGAGGGAGCTTGCTCCCGCTCGGCTGCGTAGCAGTCCCGCTCTTGGGGGCTGCTTTGCGACCCAGCGGGAGCAAGCTCCCTCGCCACAAACAGGCACTAGCCCGGAACGCGGCGGATTTTAGCGCCGAGCATCTGCAGCTTTTCTTCGATGCACTCGTAGCCACGGTCTATGTGGTAGATGCGATCGATTAAGGTATCGCCGTCGGCGCACAGTGCCGAGATTACCAGGCTGGCGGAAGCACGCAGGTCGGTAGCCATCACTGGCGCGCCCTTGAGCTTGTCGATGCCGGTGACGATGGCGGTGTTGCCCTCGACCTGGATCTTGGCGCCCATGCGGTGCAATTCATACACGTGCATGAAGCGGTTTTCGAAGATGGTCTCGATCACGGCGCCGGTACCTTCAGCAATCGCGTTCAAGGAAATGAACTGCGCCTGCATGTCGGTCGGGAAGGCCGGGTAAGGAGCAGTACGCACGTTGACGGCTTTTGGCCGCTTGCCGTGCATGTTCAGCTCGATCCAGTCTTCACCGGTAGTGATTTCAGCCCCGGCTTCCTTGAGTTTTTCCAGGACGGCTTCGAGGATGGTCGGATCGGTGTCCTTGACCTTTACTCGGCCACCGGTAACGGCGGCGGCGACCAGGTAGGTGCCGGTCTCGATACGGTCCGGCATCACTTTATAAGTGGCCGAGTGCAGGCGCTTCACACCGTCGATGGTGATGGTGTCGGTGCCGGCACCGCTGATGTTGGCGCCCATGGCAATCAGGAAGTTGGCCAGGTCGACCACTTCCGGCTCGCGCGCGGCGTTTTGCAGGACGCTGCGGCCATTGGCCAGGGCAGCGGCCATCATGATGTTCTCGGTACCGGTAACGCTCACGGTATCAAAGAAGAAGTTCGCGCCACGCAAGCCACCTTCCGGCGCCTTGGCCTTGATGTAGCCGCCTTCGACGTCAATGACCGCGCCCATGGCTTCAAGGCCACGGATGTGCAGATCGACCGGACGCGAACCAATGGCGCAACCGCCAGGCAGGGCCACTTCGGCTTCACCGAAACGGGCGACCATTGGGCCGAGAACCAGAATCGACGCACGCATGGTTTTCACCAGTTCGTACGGGGCGATCAGGGTCTTGATGGTGCGTGGGTCGATTTCGACAGACAGCTTCTCGTCGATCACCGGCTCGATGCCCATGCGACCGAACAGTTCGATCATGGTGGTGATGTCGTGCAGGTGCGGCAGGTTGGCCACGGTGACAGGACCGTCGCACAGCAGGGTCGCTGCCAGGATCGGCAAGGCGGAGTTTTTCGCACCGGAAATGCGGATCTCGCCATCAAGGCGGGCACCGCCGGTAATAATCAATTTATCCATAAGAATCTCGACGCCTTGGGGGCTCAGGTGCGCTCGGCCCAGGCCGCGCGGCTGAAAAATTTCATAGTGACCGCATGGATGCTGCCATCGGTGATCCATGGGTTCAAATGGGCATAGATCTGCTGCTGACGCTTGACCGGGCTCAAAGCCGCCAGTTCATCGCTAATCACGTTCAGCTGGAAATTGCAGCCTTCGCCTTCAACTTCTACAGCCGTTTCAGGCAGCTTTCCTTCAAGGAAGCTCTTAACTTCTAGGGCCTGCATGCTCAACCTCTATCGGCGCCCAGTGCGCACGGGTCGGACATCATACAAAAAAGCCCCGCGCCTGCGAACCCCGCATAGCAGGACTCTGACGGGGGGCCTCTCTGATAAATGTGTATTAAGGATGTGCCAACAGCTCGGTCAGGCCGGAAACCTCGGCAATCTCGCGCATGTCTTCAGGCAACGCACGGATACTGACCGGCTTTTTTGCTGCTTCGGCATCGCGCATAAAGCACAGCAACAACGACAGACCGACGCTGCTGGACTTGGTCACCGCCGAGCAATCAAGCACCAGCGCAGGCGCAGCGCTGGCCTTGATCAGCGCCTGGCCCTGCTTGCGCAGGTCAGGCCCGGTGCGGTAATCCAGCACGCCGCTGAGGAACAGCTCGCCGGCATCGCCGATACGAACAGCCGACTCGGTCATTGTGCTGACTTCCCGGCTTCCTTGTCGGAAGTTTCCTTGGCCTTGGCCACTTCGCCGGCCCAACCGTTAATGGTCTTGTCCAGGTCGTTGCCATTGCGCTGCATCGCGTCGGCGAACTGGTCACGGAACAGCTTGCCGATATTGATGCCGTTGATGATCACGTTGCGCAGTTTCCACTCGCCTTTGACCTTCTCCAGCGTGTACTGCACAGGGTACACGGCGCCATTGTTGCCTTTGACGCTCATGTTGACGCTGGTGCGATCACCCGATTCATCACCGGCCGGAGCGACGGTAATGCCCTGGTTGTTGTACTCAAGCAAGGCGTTGCCGTAGAACTGGAACAGGCCACGCTTGAAGTTCTCCTGAAAGCGCTGCATCTGCTCAGGTGTAGCCTTGCGCGAATACTTGACGGTCATGATGCTGCGGGAGATGCCTTCGGCATCCACCACCGGACCGACAATGGTATTGAGCGCGTTGTAGAACTGGCTCGGGTCTTGTTTGTACTTTTCCTTGTTGGCAGACAGGTCAGCCAACATTTTGTTGGTGGTGTCCTGCACCAGTTCGTGTGCAGAACCGGCTGCGTTGGCCATCAACGGCAGCGCTGCAAGCAGAACCAGGAGGCCACGTCGCAGGGTAGAGATCATGAACAGATTCCTCATTTGGCGTCTTTATTGACCGTGTTGAGCAGGAATTTACCGATCAGGTCTTCAAGTACCAACGACGACTGTGTGTCGTGGATTGTCGAACCATCCTTGAGCAGGGCTGTTTCCCCGCCCACGCTGACACCGATGTACTTCTCGCCCAGCAGACCCGCAGTGAGGATAGATGCCGTGGAGTCAGTCGGCAGATTATCTACCTTCTTGTCCAGTTGCATCGTTACTCGCCCGGTGAAGCTGTCGCGATCCAGATCGATTGCCGTGACCTTGCCAATGGTCACACCGGCCATGGTCACTTTAGCTCTGACCGTCAAACCAGCGATATTGTCGAAGTAGGCGTAAAGTTTATAAGTGTCGGCGGTGGGGCTGGCCGACAGGCCACTGACCCGCAGAGCAAGCAACAGTAAAGCCAGGATGCCAGCCAGCAAGAAAAGGCCGACACCGATTTCCACAGTGCGGTTTTGCATCAGAAATCTCCAAACATCAAGGCGGTCAAAATGAAGTCAAGGCCCAGTACCGCCAGCGAGGCGTACACAACGGTCTTGGTGGTGGCGCGACTGATCCCTTCTGAAGTGGGCTCACAGTCATAGCCTTGGAATACGGCAATCCAGGTCACTACAAAGGCGAAGACAATGCTCTTTATGATGCCGTTGAGCACATCGCCCGTGAAGGTCACGCTGTTTTGCATGTTGGCCCAGTAGGAACCGTCATAGACTCCCAACCAGTCCACCGCCACCCACGAACCGCCCCAGATCCCGACCACGCTGAAAATCATCGCCAGCAGCGGAAGGGAAATAAAGCCGGCCCACAGGCGCGGGGCAACAATGTACTTGAGCGGGTCCACGCCGATCATTTCCAGGCTGGACAGCTGCTCGGTGGACTTCATGTTACCGATTTCGGCGGTCAGCGCCGAACCGGCACGCCCGGCGAACAACAACGCGGTAACCACCGGTCCCAATTCACGCAACAGGGTCAAGGCAACCATCTGCCCTACCGCCTGCTCGGAACCGTAGCTGGACAGAATGTTGAAGCCCTGCAGCGCCAGCACCATGCCAATGAACACGCCGGAGACCACGATGATCACCAGAGACATCACGCCGACCGCATGCAGTTGCTTGAGCAGCAAGCCAAAGCCGCCACCGATGCCGCCGCGGCCGAGCAAGGCGTGAAACAGGAAAATAGTCGAACGACCCAGGACTTCGACAATGTCGATGCCCGAGCGACCAAAAAGGCGAACCTTTTCGATAATGGATGTTTTGCGCATCAGCGCTTCCCCAGAAGATCTGAGCGGTAGTCCGCTGCCGGAAAGTGAAAAGGCACCGGGCCATCGGGATCGCCGGTCATGAATTGGCGAATGCGCGGGTTATCGGCGTTCATCAATTCTTCAGGCGTACCCTGCCCCAGCACCTGACCATCACCTACTACATAGAGGTAGTCAGCGATGCTCGCGGTTTCGGCCAGGTCGTGAGACACCACGATGCTGGTGATCCCCAATGCGTCGTTGAGCAGGCGAATCAGGCGCACCAATACGCCCATGGCGATTGGGTCCTGGCCCACGAAAGGCTCGTCATACATGAGAATCTGCGGATCGAGGGCGATGGCTCGCGCCAGGGCGACACGGCGCTTCATGCCGCCGGACAATTCGTCAGGCATCAGGTCGATGGCCCCGCGAAGCCCTACGGCCTGCAGCTTCAGCAACACGATGTCACGAATCATCTCATCGGACAGCTGGGTGTGCACCCGCAACGGGAACGCGACGTTCTCGAAGACATCGAGGTCGGTAAACAGCGCGCCGCTTTGGAAGAGCACTCCCATGTGCTTGCGCGCATCGAACAGATCACTGCGCGACAGTGTCGGCAGATTCTGGCCGTTGACCCACACTTCGCCGGCAGTGGGGCGCAATTGCATGCCCATCAGGCGCAACAAGGTGGTCTTGCCGCAACCGGAAGGCCCCATGATGCCCGTGACCTTTCCGCGAGGAATGCGAATATCGACGTTATTGAAGATGCTGCGCGTACCGCGCTTGAAGGAAAGGCCCTTCAGCTCGACCGCGTAGGCGTTATCGGCACTCATCTAATCTCCTTGGGATGCAGCCTTTCACTCAGACACCATGTATGCAGCTTTCGTTTGCAAAGGATGCGCAATAGTTTGCGCCATGGGTTGGGCTGACCGAACTGGCCGCGGACTATATCACTGCTCATGCAGAGCCCCCAAGGCCGGAAGAGCGCTTGTTCAGATTCAAGACAGTGAAAAAACGTTGCCAGCGATGTTATCGAGATGAATCCGAAAGGCCTTAAGAATAAAGCCTGACGAACTTGCGTGAGGGAATTGATCATTACCGCTATAATCGCCGACTTTTCGTCAGGCTATACGATTTCAGACATGAGCCAATCCAGCGACCTTATCCAATCCGCACAACGCACCATCCGCCTCGAGCTGGAAGCCGTAGAAGGTTTACTGGCGCATATCGACGCAGATTTCGTACGCGCCTGCGAGATGATTCTGGCCAGCAAGGGCCGCGTTGTCGTGGTGGGCATGGGCAAGTCGGGCCACGTCGGCAACAAGATCGCCGCTACGCTGGCAAGCACCGGAACCACGGCGTTTTTCGTGCACCCGGCCGAAGCCAGCCATGGTGACATGGGCATGATCACCAAGGATGACGTGATACTGGCACTGTCCAACTCCGGCACCACCAACGAAATCGTGACCCTGCTGCCGCTGATCAAGCGCCTGGGCATCAAGATGATCAGCGTCACAGGTAACCCGGAATCGACACTGGCCAAGGCCGCCGAAGTGAACTTGAACGTTCACGTAGCCCACGAAGCTTGCCCGCTGAACCTGGCACCCACTTCCTCCACTACTGCGGCATTGGTCATGGGCGACGCCTTGGCGGTGGCATTGCTGGAAGCCCGCGGGTTTACGGCTGAAGATTTCGCGTTTTCGCACCCCGGTGGTGCACTGGGCCGTCGCTTGCTGCTAAAAGTGGAACACGTCATGCATGCAGGCGATGAATTGCCCCACGTACAACGCGGCACCTTGCTTAAGGACGCGCTGATGGAAATGACCCGCAAGGGCCTGGGCATGACCGTGATCCTGGAAGCCGACGGGCGACTCGCTGGCGTGTTCACCGACGGCGACTTGCGTCGCACCCTGGACCGTACCATCGACATCCATACCGCAACCATTGATGCTGTGATGACGCCCCACGGCAAGACCGCTCGCCCCGAGATGCTTGCAGCCGAGGCTCTGAAGATCATGGAAGACCACAAGATCGGCGCGCTGGTGGTGGTCGATGACACTGACCGCCCGATTGGCGCCCTGAACATGCACGACTTGTTGCGTGCAGGAGTGATGTAAATGACCAGCGACCTGTTGCAACGCGGTAAAAACATCAAGTTGGCGATATTCGACGTAGATGGCGTGCTCACCGACGGCCGCCTGTACTTTCTCGAAGACGGCAGCGAATTCAAGACTTTCAACACGCTAGACGGCCAGGGCATCAAGATGTTGATGGCCGCAGGCGTGCAAACAGCGATTATCAGTGGTCGAAAGACACCGGTTGTGGAACGCCGCGCACAAAACCTGGGGATTCCTCACCTGTATCAGGGCCGCGAGGATAAACTGGTCGTGCTTGACGAGCTGCTTGGCCAACTCAACCTAAGCTATGAACAGGTCGCCTATCTGGGTGACGACCTGCCTGACCTGCCGGTGATTCGCCGGGTGGGCCTTGGCATGGCGGTCGCCAATGCCGCAGCGTTTGTGCGTGAACACGCCCATGGCATTACCACCGCCCGCGGCGGCGAGGGTGCCGCCCGCGAGTTCTGCGAGTTGATCCTGCGTGCCCAGGGCAGTCTTGAAGCGGCCCACGCCGCCTACTTATAGAGCCTTATATGCTGAGCAAAAAGATTCGCAACTTCCTGTTATTCGGGGTCATCGCTGCGCTGTTTCTTGCGGTGGGCTACTGGAATATCAGCCCGGAGCGCTTTCTCGACAAACCTGTCGTGCAGGTTGATGAAAGCGTCATCGACAATTTTGCCACCAACACCCACACCGTGCAGTTCCTGCCCGACGGCAAGGTGCAGTACGTGCTGGCCTCCGACAAGGTCGAGCGGTTGAAAGCCTCGGAAGTCAGCCTGCTGACCAATCCGGACTTGAACCTCTACCGTGGCACCGAACTGCCGTGGCATGTCACCAGCCTGCGTGGCGAGGTCAATCCGGACGGCACCGAAATCGAACTGATCGACTCGGTGCGCGTCGCACGTACAGACGCGCAGAACCGCGACACCATCATTACCAGCAGTCGCATGACGGTATTCCCACAACAGCAATATGCGCAGACCGAGCAAGACGTTAGAATCGACGGCGCTGGCGGTGTATCGACTGGCAAGGGAATGAAAGCGTATTTGAAAGAAAGCAGGATACACCTGCTATCGAACGTAAGAGGACAGTATGAGGCTCGTTAAAACCCTCCCTATTTTGCTCGGTCTGGGCGCAGCACTGGGAAGCGTGAGCGCCTGGGCTCTGCCGAACGATAGCCAGCAACCGATCCACATCTCGGCTGACGATGCGCAGCTGGATGACAAGCAAGGTGTCGCGACCTACACCGGTGGCGTGATCATCACCCAGGGCTCGATGAAGATCACCGGCAACACGGTGACCCTGACGCGCACCCAGGCCGGCGATATCGATGTCGTGACTTCAGTGGGCAACCTGGCCTACTTCGAGCAGAAGCAAAAGGCAGAAGATCCTGGCCCGATGAAAGGCTACGGCAAGACCATCCAGTATCATGCCCAGCAGAATCGCATCGTACTGATTGACCAGGCCAAGGTGCTGAGTGCCGACGGTAACTCTACCGAAGGCGAGAAGATCGTCTACAACACCAAAACCCAGGTCGCCCAGGCGGGTCGCGCCAATGGCAACAAGGTTACCGCGCCTCGTCCACGTATCGACATGGTCATCCAGCCGAAGAAGAAGGCCGAGTAATGGCAACCCTGAAAGCCCAGCATCTGGCCAAAGCCTATAAAAGCCGTCAGGTGGTACGCGACGTCAGCCTGTCGATCGACAGTGGCCAGATTGTCGGTTTGCTCGGCCCCAACGGCGCCGGCAAGACCACCTGCTTCTATATGATCGTCGGGCTGGTCCAGGCGGACCAGGGGCGCGTATTGATCGACGACCTGGACGTCAGCCATCAGCCGATGCACGGTCGTGCGCGCGCAGGTATCGGCTATCTTCCGCAAGAGGCGTCGATCTTCCGTAAACTGTCGGTAGCCGACAACATCATGGCCATCCTCGAAACCCGCAAGGAACTCGACCGCGACGGCCGCCGCAAAGAACTGGAAAGCCTGCTGCAGGAATTCCACATCAACCACATTCGTGACAACCTCGGCATGAGCCTGTCCGGTGGCGAGCGTCGCCGTGTGGAGATCGCCCGCGCCCTGGCGACCGCCCCCAAATTCATCCTGTTGGACGAACCGTTTGCCGGCGTTGACCCGATCTCGGTCGGCGATATCAAACAGATCATTCATCACCTCAAGGCGAAGGGAATTGGTGTATTGATCACCGACCACAACGTCCGTGAGACCCTCGATATCTGCGAAACCGCCTACATCGTTAACGATGGGCAATTGATCGCAGAAGGTGATTCGGCGACGATCCTGGCCAACGAACTGGTGAAAGAAGTTTATCTGGGTCACGAGTTCCGCCTGTAAGCACGGTGATACCGGGCCATTCGCGAGAGCGCGAGCGAGTCAATAGAAACCTCAGCTTTTTTATTGTTACCGCGCTCTAGGCAAAGGCACCGATATCAGGCATATAATTTGCTTATGTTTGGCGCTCGCGCGCCCTGTCGTGGATGGCGCATTGCGCCGGCGAATAAGGTGTTAAGCCCCTGCCATGAAACCATCGCTAGTCCTGAGAATGGGCCAGCAGCTGACGATGACACCGCAGCTGCAACAGGCCATCCGCCTGCTCCAATTGTCGACCCTGGACCTGCAACAGGAAATCCAGGAGGCCCTGGAGTCCAATCCGATGCTCGAACGCCAGGAAGAAGGCGACGACTTCGACAATACCGACCCTTTGGCCGACAACATCGAGCAAAAGCCCAATCCCGACGTACAGGAACCGTCCTACCAGGAAACCGCGCCTACGGTGGATAACCTCGAGGACGGCGAATGGAACGAACGCATTCCCAACGAGCTTCCCGTGGACACCGCATGGGAAGACGTCTATCAGACCAGCGCCAGCAGCCTGCCCAGCAATGATGATGACGAATGGGATTTCACCACCCGTACATCTGTCGGCGAGAGCCTGCAGAGTCATTTGCTGTGGCAACTGAACCTGGCGCCGATGTCCGACACCGATCGCTTGATCGCCGTCACCCTGATCGACTGCATCAATAACCAGGGCTATCTGGACGAGACGCTCGAAGAAATTCTTGAAGCCTTCGACCCCGAGCTGGATATCGAGCTGGACGAGATCGAAGCCGTCCTGCACCGTATCCAGCAATTCGAGCCCGCCGGTATCGGGGCCCGTACGCTCAGCGAGTGCCTGTTGCTGCAACTGCGCCAGCTACCGGCCAAGACACCCTGGCTCGCTGAAGCCAAGCGCCTGGTCAGCGACTACATCGACCTGCTGGGCAGCCGCGATTACAGCCAGCTGATGCGTCGCATGAAGCTCAAGGAAGACGACCTGCGCCAGGTGATCGAGCTGGTTCAGAGCCTCAACCCGCGCCCAGGCTCGCAGATCGAATCCAGCGAAGCCGAATATGTCGTGCCCGATGTGATCGTGCGCAAGGACAACGAGCGCTGGCTGGTGGAGCTGAACCAGGAATCGGTGCCGCGTCTGCGGGTCAATCCGCAATATGCCGGTTTCGTGCGCCGTGCCGATACCAGCGCCGACAACACCTTCATGCGCAACCAGTTGCAGGAAGCGCGCTGGTTCATCAAGAGCCTGCAAAGCCGCAACGAAACCCTGATGAAAGTCGCCACCCAGATCGTCGAGCACCAGCGCGGCTTCCTGGAATATGGCGATGAAGCAATGAAGCCGTTGGTACTGCACGACATCGCCGAGGCGGTCGGCATGCACGAATCGACGATTTCACGGGTGACCACGCAAAAATTCATGCATACCCCACGGGGTATTTATGAGCTGAAATACTTTTTCTCCAGCCATGTAAGCACCTCCGAAGGCGGCGAATGCTCGTCCACGGCGATCCGCGCGATCATCAAAAAACTGGTTGCCGCGGAAAATCAGAAAAAGCCGTTGAGTGACAGCAAGATCGCTGGTTTACTGGAGGCACAAGGCATTCAGGTCGCCCGTCGAACCGTCGCCAAGTACCGCGAGTCCCTCGGGATCGCGCCTTCCAGCGAGCGTAAGCGTTTGATGTGACGGGCGGGGCATAGCGTTCCAGTGGCAGGCGCCTTTCGCCTGCCGCTTTATGCACTGGCAACGAAGGAGAAGCTGTATGCAAGTCAACATCAGTGGACACCACGTAGAAGTCACCCCTCCAATGCGCGAATATGTCGAGCAGAAGCTGAAGAAGCTTGAAGGGCATTTCGACAAGATCACCAACGTGCAGGTCATCATGAAGGTCGATAAGCTTCAGCAGAAAATTGAAGCGACCCTGCAGATACCCGGTGGCGAAGTGGTTGCTAATGCCGAGCATGAAGACATGTATGCATCGATCGACTTGCTCACCGACAAGCTTGACCGCCAACTCAAAAAGCATAAGGAAAAGAATCTGCACCTGATGCAAGGTACAGGTCGTTAACTCTCCCCCCATGATCCGACTTGAAACCATCCTGACCCCCGGCCGTTCCCTCGTGAACGTGCCGGGCGGCAGCAAGAAGAAAGCCCTCGAACAAATTGCCAACCTGATCAGCAGCCAAGTGCCTGAGCTGGAGATGCAAGATGTCTTCGAGGCCCTGATTGCCCGTGAAAAACTTGGCTCGACCGGTTTTGGCAACGGCATCGCCATCCCACACTGCCGCCTCAAAGGCTGCGAAACACCGGTCAGCGCTCTGCTGCACCTGGACCACCCCATCGATTTCGATGCCATCGACGGCGTTCCGGTCGACCTGCTGTTCGTTCTGCTGGTCCCGCAAGCCGCCACCGATGCGCACCTGGAACTGCTCCGGCAGATCGCCAGCATGCTCGACCGCAAGGAAGTGCGTGATAAATTGCGCAGCGCCAGCAGTAACGAGGCGCTGTATCAGGTCGTCCTGGATGAACAAAGCGGGCAGTAATCATGCGTTTGATCATCGTCAGCGGCCGTTCCGGCTCGGGTAAGAGCACTGCCCTCAATGTGCTTGAAGACAGCGGATTCTATTGCATCGACAACCTGCCTGCCGGGCTGCTGCCCGAATTGGCGGAGCGCGCGCTGATTCACACCGAACTGCCGCAACCGTTGGTCGCCGTGTCGATCGACGCCCGCAACCTGCCCAGCCACCTCTCGCGGTTCCCCGAATTGCTTGAGGAGGTGCGCGCCAAGCATATTCATTGCGACGTGTTGTACCTGGACGCCGACGAAGAAACCCTGCTCAAACGGTTCTCCGAAACCCGTCGACGCCACCCGCTCAGCAGTGCCAACCGTTCCCTGGCAGAAGCCATTGAGGACGAGACCAAACTGCTGGGGCCGATCATCGATCTGGCCGACCTGAAGATCAACACCACCAACCTGAACCTGTATCAGCTGCGCGACGCGATCAAGCTACGATTGCTGAACCAGCCGGAGCCTGGCACGGCGTTTCTGGTCGAGTCGTTTGGTTTCAAGCGTGGCATGCCGGTGGACGCCGATCTGGTGTTCGACGTGCGCTGCCTGCCCAACCCCTATTGGAAACCGGAGTTGCGCGATCAGTCCGGACTCGATCAACCCGTGATCGACTACCTGGCGGCACAACCGGACGTGGAAGAGATGTTTCAGGATATCTCCACCTACCTGCTCAAATGGTTGCCGCGCTTTGCCGCGAGCAATCGCGCCTATGTCACCATTGCCGTCGGCTGCACCGGGGGCCACCACCGCTCCGTCTACCTGACGGAACGACTTGGCCAGGTGCTGCAACAAACCCTCAAGAATGTCCAGGTTCGCCACCGCGACCTAAGCTGAAAGGAACAACACTGCGATGCCGGCTCGGGAAATTGAAATCATCAACAAGCTGGGCTTGCACGCCCGCGCTTCAGCCAAGTTTGTCGGTGTCGCTGGGCGGTTCCCCTGCCAGATCCGCGCCGGGCGCACTCCGGAGTCGATGGTCGACGGTAAAAGCATCATGGCGATGATGATGCTTGCCGCAGGCAAGGGCACAAAAATCCATCTGAAAACCGAGGGTGAACAAGAGCAGGAAGCGATGGACGCACTGGTCGCGTTGATCAATAACTACTTCGAAGAGGGTGAATAACCTCAACCTGTAGAAGCTAGCGCGCTCCTGCTATCCCAACGCCGTATCCATCACCATCATCAAGCAAAACCCGATGCACAACCCCAGGCTGGCGAGCTTGTCGTGACCGTTTCGGCGTGACTCAGGGATGACCTCGTGGGTCACCACCAACAGCATAGCGCCAGCAGCCAGCGCCAGCCCCAAGGGCAACAGCAATTCGGCAAGGCTCACCAACCAGGCGCATAGCACTGCAAATACCGGCTCTACCAACCCGGACGCAGCGCCGATCAGAAACGCCTTGATTCGCGACATCCCCGCACCCGCCAGTACCAGCGCAATCACCAGGCCTTCCGGTACATCCTGCAGGGCAATGCCCATGGCAAGGCTGTCGGCATCCGCCATACCGCCGCCGGCAGAAACCCCCACGGCCATGCCTTCCGGAATGTTGTGGGCAATGATGGCAAATACAAAAAGCCAGATGCGCGGCGGGATGACCGGCATATCCGGCGTGCCCACCAGCATTTCCGGGCTGGCGCCTGAGACCTTGCGGTCTACAAGATACAGCCCGAATGCCCCCAGCATGATGCCAAAGCTGATCAAGCCACCGGCACCCCATGGCGAGAGCCCCAGGCTTTCCGCTGCGGCGATACCGGGCACGACGAGCGAAAAAGCGGTCGCCGCCAGCATGACTCCCGCGCCGAAACCCAGCAGGGTATCGCTCAACGCCGCCGGCATCCGGCGAATCACCAGCACCGGCACCGCGCCCAACGCAGTGCCGAGTGCGCAGATTGCCCCGCCCTGCAGCGCACGCAAGATGCGCGGCTCCAGGTCGAGCCAAGCCAGGCCATGAGCCACCAGTAACGCCGTACCGACTAATAGAAGCAGGGAGCCAAACGCGTAGCGAAATAATCGCACGCTGCTAATCGCCAGTGTTTCAGTGCCCATAGTCGGCCTTAGATCTTGTTATAGAGTGAATTTCAGGCCAAAGCAGCTTGGTAGCGAGCGGCAACCTCCGGCCAGTTAATGACGCTGTAAAATGCATTGATGTACTCCGGTCGCCGGTTTTGATACCGCAGGTAATAGGCATGTTCCCAGACATCCAGACCGAGGATCGGCGTGTTGCCGCTCATCAATGGGCTGTCTTGGTTGCCGCTGCTTTCCACCACTAAAGTCTTTTGCGGGGTGACACTCAACCACGCCCAACCGCTGCCGAAACGGGTCAACGCCGCTTTGGTAAAGGCCTCCTTGAAGCTGTCGAAACCACCCAATTGTTCGTCGATAGCCTCGCCCAGAACGCCTTCGGGTTTTCCGCCACCAGTGGGCGACATGACCGCCCAGAACAGCGAGTGGTTGGCATGCCCGCCTCCTTGATTGACCACAGCAGCGCGTAATTGCTCCGGTAATTTTTGTACGCTGGCCACAAGCTTTTCCACCGACCAGCCTGCGTACTCAGTGCCCTCGACCGCAGCATTGAGATTATTGATGTAAGTCTGGTGGTGCTTGGTGTAGTGAATTTCCATGGTTTGCGCATCGATATGGGGTTCAAGCGCATCGTAGGCATAAGGCAAAGCCGGCAGGGTGTAGGTCATATCAATGTGCTCCGTAGTGAGAGGTAGTCGGTTGCATTGCGGCATCGCCCAGCAAGCGATGAGTGCGCGGGTATTCGCCATGATCGCTGATGAAATTCAACAGTTCGATATAGGTCTTGCTGCTCTGGCGCAACGCCGCTTCGCGCAGCTGCGGGTTCAAGCGCGGGTCCTGCATGGTCTGCAGCAGCCGCTGGTGAATGGCGCAGAGGTATTCCGCGCTCTCTTCTGGCTGGTTGAGGCGCAGGTGCAGGTCTGCCAGGTTGTGATGGGAAATGACGCAAGCTGCCACTGCTTCGTCGGCGTCCGACCAGCGTTCGAACAACACTTGGGCCAGGGCCAAAGCCTGCAAGTAGGCCTCGCGGGCGTCTACCAGCTCGCCCGCCATAAAGCAGCGATTGGCCCGTTCGATCGTGCGTTTCCAGTGCTCCATGGTGAGCCTCCAAAGCAGGGTCGGTGATTTATACGCCGCCGGCCGTGAGCTTTTCCGGGTCCAGCAGGACCTCCAGTTGGCTGCGGGGCAAGTCGGTGTGTTCAAGGGCGACATCAATGACCGGACGACCCTGCTGATAAGCCTGCTTGGCGATTTCAGCGGCTTTCTGGTAACCAATGATCGGATTAAGGGCGGTGACCAGAATCGGGTTGCGGGACAACGCCTCCTTAAGCTTCGCTTCGTTGACCTTGAAGCTGGCAATGGCCTTGTCCGCCAGCAAACGGCTGGCGTTGGCCAGCAACGTCAGGCTACTGAGCAAGTTCTGGGCGATGATCGGCAGCATTACGTTCAGCTCAAAGTTGCCCGATTGGCCGGCAATGGTAATCACCGTGTCGTTACCGATGACCTGCGCTGCCACCATGGCCGCGGCTTCAGGGATCACCGGATTGACCTTGCCCGGCATGATCGAAGAACCCGGTTGCAGACCTTCCAGCTCGATTTCGCCAAGGCCGGCCAGCGGGCCGGAGTTCATCCAGCGCAGGTCATTGGCAATTTTCATCAGTGATACAGCGGTCGCTTTCAACTGGCCGGAGACGGCGACGGCGGTGTCCTGCGAGCCAATCAACGCAAACAGATCCTTGCCCGGCGTGTACTTCACCTGGGTCAGGTGGCTCAAGTGCTGGCTGAAGCGTGCGGCAAACTCAGGGTGGGCGTTGATGCCGGTGCCTACCGCCGTGCCACCCTGGGCCAGCGCCTGCAGCGCCGGCAACAGGTCTTGCAAGTGGCCGATATTGGCCTTGAGCTGTTGCGCCCAACCATTGAGTACCTGGCTCATGCGCACCGGCATGGCATCCATCAAGTGGGTGCGACCGGTCTTGATAAAAGGGTGAACCGCTTCGGCCTTTTGCTCGATCACCTGCACCAGGTGCAGCAAGGCCGGCAGTGTTTGCTCATGCAGCACCAGCGCGGCGCTGACATGAATGGTGGTCGGGATGATGTCGTTGCTGCTTTGCCCACAGTTGACGTGGTCGGTGGGGTTTACCGCCTCGCCGAGCAAGCGGCTGGCCAGGGTCGCAATCACTTCGTTGGCGTTCATGTTGGAACTGGTACCGGAACCGGTTTGGAAAATATCCACCGGAAAATGCTGCATGTAGTCGCCTTCCAACAAACCTTGGGCCGCATCGACAATGGCTTTGCCCTGCCCTTCGCTGATTTGCTTGAGGTCGACGTTGGCCCTGGCCGCAGCCGCTTTGGCCAGGATGAGCGCACGAATGAATTGCGCCGGCATGCGCTGATGGCTGATAGGAAAGTTGTTGACCGCACGCTGGGTTTGCGCGCCGTACAAGGCCTCGGCGGGGACTTGCAGCTCGCCCATGCTGTCGCGTTCGATACGGGTGTTACTCATCGTTAGATCCTTGCACCAGGTCGGAGTGAGAGATTGATGGCAGCAACTGGCAGGTCGCCAATTGCCAAGCAAAGGCCTGCCAGCGCTTGAGGCGACAGGCGCAGTGGGAAAGTTTTTCGAGGTCGCGCAGTGGGCGCCAGGTCTGGTCCAGACACAGGGAACGCCAATGCCAGGGCAGCGCGATATCGTTGGCGGTGTCGATGAGCAGGCGAAATGAGGTTTCGGCGATCGTCCACGGGTGGGTCGCGGTGCAACACGCCAGGTACCGTCCTTCATTAAGGTAATGTTCGATCAGGCGAGGCTCATTGGGATCGAGCCCGCAGCGGATCTGACGACTCATCCACCGCCAACTCTCCAGGTACGGGTCCTCATGCAAGACAGAACTCATGATCCACACTCATCCAGTAATGATATTCATTATTAAATGATATTAAGAATCAAAACAAGATCGCCAAGTTAATCCTGTCTTACAGAGCCACAAAAAAGGCGCGCCATCATCGATATGGCGCGCCTTTTTTGGTGAAACGATGGCGGTTAGCTACCTGCGACCGTCATCCGTTCGATCAACACGGAGCCCGTGCGGATATTACTGCGCAGCTCGAGGTCGTTACCCACGGCAACGATCTGCTTGAACATGTCGCGCATGTTGCCAGCAATAGTCACTTCCTGGACGGCGAACTGAATCTCACCGTTTTCCACCCAGAACCCCGCCGCGCCGCGGGAATAGTCACCCGTCACCATGTTAAGGCCGTGCCCCATCAATTCGGTCACCAGCAGGCCGCGCCCCATGCGACGCAAAAGCGCCGCCTGATCTTCATCGCCATGGGTCACGAACAGGTTGTGAACGCCGCCGGAGTTGGCGGTGCTTGGCAGGCCAAGCTTGCGCCCAGCGTAGGTGCCCAACACATAGGACACCAACTCGCCCTTCTCGACGAACGGCTTGGCGTACGTGGCAAGGCCATCGCCGTCGAACGAAGAGCTGCCCATGGCGCGCATGAGGTGCGGGCGCTCATCGATGGTCAGCCACTCGGGGAACAGTTTCTGACCGATCGCGCCTTCCAGGAATGAAGACTTGCGATAGAGGTTGCCGCCGGAAATCGCGCCGAGAAAACTGCCGAACAGCCCACCGGCCAATTCGGCGGAAAACAATACCGGCACTTCGCACGTGGGCACCGGACGGGCGCCCAAACGACTGGCCGCACGCTGCGCAGCACGTTGCCCGATGCTTACCGGGTCTGCCAGCAAGTCGCCTTGACGGTTTACGTCATACCAGTAATCGCGCTGCATCTGGCCATTGGCTTCGGCGATCATGACGCAACTCAGGCTGTGACGGGTGGACGCATAGCCACCGATAAAACCGTGGCTGTTGCCGTAAACACGGCAGCCCTGGTGGGTACTCAGCGTGGTGCCGTCGGCATTCTTGATGCGGGCATCGGCGTCGAACGCCGCCGCTTCGCAGGTCAGCGCCTGCTCGATGGCTTGCTCGGGCGTGATGTCCCAAGCGTGGAACAGATCGAAATCCTGCAGATCCTTGGCCATCAACGCTTTGTCGGCCAAGCCTGAGCTTTCATCCTCAGAAGTGTGCTTGGCGATTGCCAAAGCAGCGGCGACGGTCTCGCGAATCGCCTCCGGGCCACTGGCCGATGTACTGGCCGAGCCTTTGCGCTGGCCCACATACAAGGTAATGCCAAACCCTTGGTCTCGATTGAATTCTACGGTCTCGACTTCCCGCTGACGCACTGAAGTCGACAGCCCCTGCTCCAGCGATACTGCTACTTCACAGGCGCTGGCCCCCTGGCGCTTGGCCTCGGCAAGGATCTGCTCGACTTGTTCCTGCAGGGCCGGTAACGCTTGCGGACCGACGCTTTGGGCTGCACTCATGGTTTTCTCCACTCAAATTCTGCTTTCGGTTAAGGCCATCGAGCGACCGGGCCGGACAAGCGGCCCCCGACTGGTTATCATGGCGGCGTTTCTTTGCGGACTGCCACCATGGTTGATTCTTACGACGACTCCCTCGATGGGGAGAAAAGCAAAACCCAGGTCAAACGCGAGCTGCATGCTCTGGTTGACCTTGGCGAGCGTCTTACAACGCTCAAAAAAGACTTGATTGCAAAACTGCCACTGACCGACGAAATGCGTCGGGCCTTGGCCGATGCGCCTAAGCACACCGCGAATATCGCGCGTAAACGGCACATCATGTTTATCGGCAAGCTGATGCGCGATCAGGATACTGACGCCATTCTGGCCTTGCTCGATCAAACCGATGCCTCCACTCGCCAGTACAACGAACGCTTCCATAACCTGGAGCGCTGGCGTGACCGCCTGATCTCGGGCGATGACGCCGTGCTGGAAAAATTCGTCTTGGACTATCCGGAAGCGGACCGCCAGCAATTGCGCTCCCTGATCCGTCAGGCCCAACACGAAATGGCGCATAACAAGGCGCCGGCCACCAGCCGTAAAATCTTCAAATACATCCGTGAGCTGGACGAGACTCAACGCGGCCTGCGCTGATCCTCTTCCCCGGGTGGCGGCCTTCGCCACCCGAAGCTTACGGGCTTACGACCCCGTGCCACCCACGGTGATCGCATCGATTTTCAAGGTTGGCTGGCCCACGCCCACCGGTACCGACTGCCCATCCTTCCCGCATGTGCCCACGCCGCTGTCCAGCGACAGGTCATTACCGACCATCGACACCTTGCTCATCGCCTCCGGCCCGTTGCCAATCAACGTCGCTCCCTTGACCGGCGCAGTAATCTTGCCGTCTTCGATCAAGTACGCCTCGCTGGTGGAGAACACGAACTTGCCGCTGGTGATATCCACCTGCCCGCCGCCGAGGTTGGCGCAGTAGATGCCGCGTTTCACGGAAGCAATGATTTCTGCCGGATCGCTTTCGCCACCGAGCATATAGGTGTTGGTCATACGCGGCATCGGCAAGTGGGCATAGGATTCGCGGCGACCGTTGCCGGTGCGCGCAACGCCCATCAGGCGGGCGTTGAGCTTGTCTTGCATATAGCCCTTGAGCACGCCGTTTTCGATCAAGGTAGTGCACTCCGTCGGCGTCCCCTCGTCATCCACGCTTAACGAACCACGGCGACCGGCCAAGGTGCCGTCATCGACAATAGTGCACAGCTTGGACGCGACCATCTCGCCCATGCGCCCGCTGTAGGCGGAACTGCCCTTGCGGTTGAAGTCGCCCTCCAGCCCATGGCCTACGGCTTCATGCAGCAACACACCGGACCAACCCGAGCCCAGCACCACCGGCAAGGTCCCAGCCGGCGCCGGAATCGCTTCCAGGTTGACCAGTGCCTGGCGCAGCGCTTCACGGGCGTAACCCATGGCGCGGTCTTCAGCGAGGAAATAACGGTAGTCGGTTCGCCCGCCACCGCCATGGCCACCGCGCTCGCGGCGACCGTTCTGCTCGACAATCACACTCACGTTAAAGCGCACCAGCGGCCGCACATCCGCCGCCAGCCCGCCGTCGGTAGACGCCACGAGGATGCGCTCCCACACGCCGGCCATGCTCACGGTGACCTGTTGGATACGCGGGTCCAGGGCGCGAGTAGCCGCGTCAACACGCTTGAGCAGCTCGACCTTTTCCGCGCGGCTGATCACTTCCAGCGGATTGTCCGGCGCGTACAACTGAGCCACGTCCTGCGTGCTGAACGCCTGCACCGTGCCGTTTTGGCCCGCGCGGGAAATCGAGCGCGCCGCACGCGCCGCCAGCCCAAGGGCTTCCAGCGTAATTGCGTTGCTATAGGCAAAACCGGTTTTTTCGCCGGATTGCGCGCGAACGCCTACCCCTTGGTCAAGGTTGAAACTGCCTTCCTTGACGATGCCGTCTTCCAACGCCCAGGACTCGGAAATCTGCCCCTGGAAATACAGGTCGGCTGCATCGATCCCGGGCCCGGCCAGATCGCCCAGCACGGTTTGCAGATTTTCGATGGTCACGCCACCGGGTGCCAGGAGATGTTCACTGACTGAGGACAACAACTCGCTCATAGGTTTGGCCTTAAATTCATCGTTCTGAAGCAGGTCGCTGTGCGCCCTGCGAGAAAAAGCGCCGGTGATTGACCACCGGCATGCGCGTCCGTATCGACGCCTGTTCACTGCTGTCGCGTTCGGCCACCAACACCGCTTCGCCTTGATCCTGCCGGGCCAACACACGCCCCCAGGGGTCGATAATCGCCGCATGTCCATGGGTTTCCCGTGGCCCCGGGTGCACACCGCCCTGGGCGGCCGCCAGCAGGTAACACTGGGTTTCGATGGCCCGTGCACGAATCAGCACATCCCAATGCGCAGTCCCGGTCACCGCCGTGAACGCCGACGGCGCGCTGATCAACTCAGCCCCCGCCGCACGCAACTCACTGTACAACTCGGGGAAACGCAGGTCGTAACACACCGTCAGCCCCAAGCGCCCCACGGGCGTATCCGCCACCACCACGTGGCTTCCGAAAGCATAGTCGTCGGATTCGCGATAACGACCCCGGGCATCCGCCACATCCACATCGAACAAGTGCAGCTTGTCGTAACGAGCGACGATTTCGCCCCGGTCGTCGATCAGCAGCGAACAGGCGTTGGGCTTGGCGTCGGGTTGGTCCTTTGGGGGTAACGGCACGGTACCGGCCACTATCCATAAGGTGAGGTCGCGGGCGGTCTGTTTCAACCATGGCAGGATCGGACCTTCACCCATTGCCTCGGCGCGACCGATATTGGCCATGTCACGGCGGCCCATGGCGGCAAAGTTTTCCGGCAGTACCGCAAGCCTGGCGCCATCCGCCGCCGCTCGTTCCAGCAAGCGGCGTGCCTGGGCCAGGTTGGTCAGCACATCACTTTGGCTGACCATTTGAATTACCGCGAAGGACATCGGCCGACACTCCGTAAAGGGCATGCGGCCATGCTACTCCACAGCCTCTCAGTTTGGCTTTTCAAATGGCTTGTCAAAGGTGATTTTCGGTTCCTTCCATGGGCCTTGCACGCTGTACTGCACACTGGCGAAGCGCGATACCCGGTCACCGATCAACTTGTCGATCAGGAACAACGCGCCACCAATGGCCGGTGCGCCGACGATCAACGCTGCGATGGGCAGGTTGTTAGTGACCGGCAGGGTCACCAGCAACTTGGCGTCGACGCGATCCGCCACCAGGTCCAGGGTGCCGTTCAATTCAAGATTGGTCGACGGCCCGGTCATGGTGATGGGCTCACGGGTCACGAAAACACCATCGCTGGCCGCCAGCAGGCCCTTGATCCGGTCATAGCTCAAGCCCTTGCCGAGCAAGTCGGAAAAGTCCAGGCGCAAACGACGGCCGATGGAGTTGAAGTTAAGCAGGCCGAATACCCGCAATGCCTGGGCGCCACCTTCCACCTCCACGAGTTGGCCTTTACGAAATGCGGCGTCCAGGCTACCGGAGAAGCGCTTGGGCCCGACCCAGGCGGGCGAACCCGGCCATCGGCCATCCACGTCCAGATGGAAGTCTTCGCTGGTCACCGTGGGCGCAAAGCCCCAGCCTTTGAGGACATCGGCAATATTCTTGCCGTCCAGTCGCCCCTTGTACCAACTGCTGCTGGCCCCCGGAGCGCCTTCCCAACCACCTGCACCGTTGAGCTGCAGGCCTTTGAGGCCCAGATTCAGGTTGTTGAAGGCCAAGCCCTTGGCGGTCGGCCGAATTTTCAGCGACCACGCGCCCACCAGGTCCGGACCCTGGAACAGTTGGTCGATGCCGATATCCAATGCCGGAATATCCTTGGGATCGATATCGGCCAACGGGTCCGGCGCATTCTCGTCCGCCTGTACGGTCGGGTCGACCGCAGGCAGCTTCACGTATTGCAGGTTGACTGCGATTGGTGCGCCCTTGGCGTCCGGCAGATTCACCGTGCCCTTGGCTTGTCGACTGTCGAACTGCAGTCCCCAGGCCACGGGCTTGCGATCCAGTTGCAGTTTGACCTGGTCGAACTGAGTACCAAAGCCGGTCAACTTGCCTACCTTGAAATCGGCACCACTGAGCAGTTGCTTGGCATTGCCGCCCGGATCGTTGCCCGCGTAACGGCTCGCGAGTTTTTTCCACGGGTCGATATCCAGCTCGGAGAGCACCCCGCGAACCCGCAGGCCTTTGGCGCCGGGCAACACCGCATCGCCATCGCCGAGGAACAATTCGCCGCGGCCATCATTGAAGTTATCCGGCGGCGCCGCGAAGGTGAAATTCGCCAGCTCGCCATAATCAAACCAGTAACGGCGCTCTGCGCCCTGCAGGGTCATGCGGAACGTGCTGTCACGGCCCTGGCTCGCCGGCATGCCAAACGGCGCCGGTAAATCCACCGCGACACCCTTGAGGTCGGAGTTGACCATCAACTGACTGTCCGCGCCGTCCAGAATGACTTGCAACTGGTACGGAATATCGCCGGATACCGGCAGCGGCTGGCTGATTTTCAACCAGTCCGTGAGCCGCTTGACCGCAACCTGCCCTTTGGCGGCAACACGGGTGCTGATTTTGCCGGGAGCACCCTCGGCAAAAATCTGCGCGGTGATCGGGCGGTCGAACGCCTGGGCTGAAATATTCTGGCCGCTCAGGCCTTTGGCGCTGTCGAAACGGAAGTCACCTTTGAGCTGGGTCAGGTCCAGGGTAGGCTCGGCCAACTGCAGGCGCGCTTTGTCGGTCTTGAAGTTGACCACGATCTTGGGCTCGGTGTCTTTGGCCAGAGGCACGTCCAGGTCCAGACTGCCTTGCAGGTTGCCTTCGCCCTTCCAGCCCGCAAAGGTGGAGGCGGTGCCGATAGGGGCTTCCTGGAGGATTTTCAAGCCGTCGCCCAAACCACCGGAGAATCCACCCGTGAGCAGCAGATGGCTGTCTTTGCCGGCCGGCGCGTGGGGGATATTGACGTAGATGTCCTTGACCTGGGTATCGAGCAATTGGCCCTTGCTGGCCAGGATGCGCACGCCACTCTCCTCGACGAATACCTCACCATTGACCTTGCTCACATGGGGCCAACCCGGCTGGAAGGCCAGCTCGGCATCATGCACTTTGAAGAACAGGCTGATATTGCGCGAGGCAGGCGGCGCGTTGTGGCTCAAGGAACCCTGATACTGGAAAAACCCTTCGTCTACTGCGCCTTTGAGAATCGCCGTGCGCAACCATTCATCCAGCGCCGGGCTCAACACCGTCGGTAAATATTTGGAGGTAAAACGCCCATCGCCATCGACCATACCGACCCGTAGGTCCATGTAGTCCTCCTGGCTATGGTCGAAATGCAGGCGAATCAGGAAGTCCGCAGCGACGTTGCCTTCCTCCCCCAGCACTTTGATATACGGCGCGACCAGGGTGAAACCCTGCTTGTCCAGCGTCCAGGTCAAGCGCGCGTTGGCCTGGATGTACTGCCATGGCTTGGCGAAGATCGGAGACAGATGCAGGGAAAAGTCCTTGCTGTCCATGCGCAACTCACCATGGCCCAGGTCGCCGCTGATGCTGCCGGACACGTTACGCGCGGCCGGTGCGCCGAAGTACGCGTCAAAACCGACACGCTCAAGGTTGGCGGCGAAACTGACTTTTTGATCGGTGGTGTCCTGGGGGCGGAAGTCCACGAGCACATTGCGCAACAGGCCGGTGGCTTTCAGATGCTCGACGGTCTTGGCGACACCTTCCGGCAGCGGTGCCAGGGCATTGAGCAAGGGCGTGATGGGGGTCAGGTCGAGCCGATCGGCCTGAAGTTTCCACACTTCCTGATCTTTATCGGTCGCCAGGTTTTGCTGCAGTTGCATGCGCGATTCCCAGCGGGTTTCCCCGATGTTCATCGCCAGCGAATCAAACAGCACCTTGAGGCCACTGTCGCTGCGTTGCACATAAGCGGTCAGGGCCAGATTTTCGATATGCACCGGCTTGCGCTCGGCGTAGCTGCCCTTCACTTGCGGTGAATCAAGGCGCACCACAGCGCTTTGCACGGTGCCATTGGCCCAACTGAGCCATAACTCACCGCCGGCGTTGAGCTGGGTGAGTTTCCATTGCTGGGTCAGCGAGGTCGGAATCCACTTGGCCCAGTCGCTTTGAGGAAGGCTCAGGTAGGCCTCGACCTCGGCATCTTTCCATTGGCTGGCGCGCATGCGGCTGCGCAGGCTCAAGGCGAGGGGCTGGCCGTCGGGTAACGTCATGCGCGCGTCCAGACGTTGCCGGCTCATACCGGTGTGCAGGTTCAGGCCTACATACGTCACCGTCACCGGCGCCCGGTCGAACGGTTGCAAAGTCACCTGGCTGTCCAGCACCGACACACGCTGGACCATTTGCATGCGGGTCAGCAGTTGTTGCGGATCCAGTGGCTGGTCGTCCTGTAACGGCAAGCCTTGCAACGCCCAGTGGCCGTCCTTGTCTTCCTTGACGCTCAACTGCAAGCCGCTGACTTGCAGGTGGGCGATGCGCACTTCACGGGCCATCAGGCTGGCCCAGAGGTCGGGCACTACTTCGACCTGGTCCAGACGCAAAGCGCTGCTGCCCTCGCCGACCATTACGTCATGGGCCAGCAGTATGGGCGCAAACCCGCTCCAGCGGCCTTCGAGGCTACCGATATGCACCGGCATCTGCACCGCAGCCTGGGCTTTGGCTTCGACTTCGGCGCGGTATTCGGCCACCAGTGGCGTCAATTCACGGCCCAGGCTCACGTACACCGCCGCCAATACCAGCAGCAACGCACAGAGGCCCAGCCCCCAACGGGTCAAAGCGGCAAAAAAGCGTATCAGACGCTCCATGTCAGGCGACCCTCAAAGCAGTAGGCAGACGACAGATCAGCGCCTGTCGGTCTCGAAAAAGAAAAACGAATGGCGATCAGAGCAGCACCACGTCGTATTGTTCCTGGGAGTACATGGTTTCCACCTGAAAACGAATAGTACGACCGATAAAACCCTCAAGTTCAGCGACGTTACCCGACTCTTCATCCAGCAGGCGATCGACCACTTTCTGGTTGGCCAGCACTCTATAACCTTCGGCCTGGTAGGCGCGTGCCTCTCGTAGAATTTCACGGAAAATCTCGTAGCAAACCGTTTCCGGGGTCTTCAATTTACCGCGCCCCTGGCAACAGCTGCAGGGTTCGCACAGCACTTGCTCAAGGCTTTCGCGGGTGCGCTTGCGGGTCATCTGCACCAGGCCCAATTCGGTGATGCCAATGATGTTGGTCTTGGCGTGGTCACGCTCCAGCTGTTTTTCGAGGGTGCGTAGTACCTGGCGTTGGTGCTCTCCATCTTCCATGTCGATGAAGTCGATGATGATGATGCCGCCCAGGTTGCGCAGGCGCAGTTGGCGCGCAATCGCAGTGGCAGCCTCCAGGTTGGTCTTGAAAATGGTCTCTTCAAGGTTGCGATGGCCCACGAACGCGCCAGTGTTGACGTCGATGGTGGTCATGGCTTCCGCCGGGTCCACCACCAGATAGCCACCGGATTTGAGCGGGACCTTTCGCTCCAGGGCTTTCTGGATTTCGTCTTCGACGCCATACAGGTCAAAGATTGGCCGCTCGCCCGGATAGTGCTCGAGGCGGTCGGCAATTTCCGGCATCAGCTCGGCAACGAATTGGGTGGTGCGCTGGAAGGTTTCACGCGAATCGATGCGAATTTTTTCGATCTTCGGGCTGACCAGATCGCGCAAGGTACGCAACGCCAGGCCGAGGTCTTCATAGATGACGCTTGGCGCGCCAATGGTCTGGATCTGCGCCGCGATCTGATCCCACAGGCGTCGCAGGTAGCGGATATCCATCAAGATTTCATCGGCGCCCGCGCCTTCGGCGGCGGTGCGCAAAATAAAACCACCGGCTTCCTTGATGCCCTCGGCGGCCACACAGTCGCTGACCACCTTCTTCAGGCGCTCGCGCTCGGCTTCATCTTCGATCTTGAGGGAAATACCGACGTGGGCGGTACGCGGCATATACACCAGGTAACGCGAAGGAATCGACAATTGGGTGGTCAGCCGGGCGCCCTTGGAGCCGATAGGGTCTTTGGTGACCTGCACCACCAGGCTCTGCCCTTCGTGCACCAGGGCGCTGATGCTTTCTACCGCCGGGCCTTCGCGCAGGGAGATTTCCGAAGCGTGGATAAACGCGGCGCGGTCCAGGCCGATGTCGACGAACGCCGCCTGCATGCCCGGCAATACGCGCACCACCTTGCCTTTATAGATATTGCCGACGATCCCGCGCTTCTGGGTGCGCTCGACATGCACTTCTTGCAGCACACCGTTCTCTACCACCGCCACGCGCGATTCCATCGGCGTGATATTGATCAGAATCTCTTCACTCATGGCTGGGTCTCGTTCAGGCGTTTTCACAATAGTGACCGATCGCTTATGGCTTGGCGCGACAGCAAAGGTGATCAGCGCGCAGTAAGGTTTTGCCAACAGGGTATGCCGAATTGGCCCAGCAGTTGCGCGGTTTCGCATACGGGCAGGCCGACCACGGCGGAATAGCTGCCATTGAGCCCGGTCACGAACACCGAGCCAAGCCCTTGGATAGCATAGCCGCCGGCCTTGTCCTGGGGTTCGCCACTGCGCCAGTAAGCGGTTGCCTCCTCGACAGAGATTTCACGAAAACCTACACGGCTGCTGACACAACGGGTGTCACAGCGCTGGCCGTCGGTCAACGCAATGGCAGTGAGCACTTCATGCTCACGCCCCGCCAGGGCCATCAACATGGCCAGAGCATCGGCCTGGTCCACCGGTTTGCCAAGAATCTTGCCATCGACGATAACCGCCGTGTCGGCGCCCAATACGCAGATGTCTGAGGTGTGCTCAAGCGCAGCCAAACCCGCCGCCGCCTTGCTTCGAGCCAGGCGCTCGACATAGGCGGTGGGGGTTTCGTTTGTAAGAGGCGTTTCGTCGATGGCGGCGCTGACAACGGTGAAAGGCACACCGATCTGGGTCAACAACTCACGTCGCCGCGGGGAGCCCGAGGCCAGATAAAGTACATTCATTGCAGACTCTCCCTGTAGGGTTCGATAACCAGGCAGAGCCTCGCAATCCATCAATTGATTTTATAGCGACGACGTAACCCACGCAGGCCAAAACTGACCCAAGGCCACAGCAATGCACTGACCAGAGCCGGCAACACCAGGGCCAGGGTAGGCTGGCGATTGCCGGTCAAGGCGCTGAGCCATAGCTGAACCAACTGCGCCAGGCCGAAGATCACCAGGATCACAAGGCACTGCTGCCACATCGGAAACATGCGCAAGCGCTGCTGCAACGACAGCACCAAAAAGGTGATCAGGGTCAGGATCAACGCATTCTGGCCCAGCAAGGTGCCATAGAGCACATCCTCCGCCAAGCCCAGGCACATCGCCGTGACCATGCCCACTTTGTGCGGCAGGTTCAGCGACCAGAACGCCAACAGCAACGCCAACCACAATGGGCGCAGGATTTCCATGAATTGCGGCAGCGGTGAAACGCTGAGCAACAAGCCGATGGCAAAGGTCAGCCAGACCAGCCAGCCGTTGCGTGAATGAGTATTGGCCATTATTCCTCCCTCTGGCGCGTCGTGGCCGGGGCGGTTGCCGCTGGCCTCGCGGCAGGCGCGGTGGTCGCCGCCGGTTTCGCCGCATGTGCACTGTGCGTGGCGGGCTTGGCCGGTGTGGCGACAGGGGCCGCGGTGGCGGGTACGGTCGCAGGCGCTGGTGGCCCCACGAAAGCCGGTTTCGGCACTGTCGCGGGAATGACGGGGGCGGTGCCGTTCTGCTTGTCTTCCGCTTCCTGGGCCTGCGCGGCGTCATTGGCGCGCTCTTCCGGCGTGCGGTTGTCGCTGAACACCAGCAGTAAATAGCGGCTGCGGTTCAGCGCGGCAGTGGGTACGGCACGCACGATGGCAAACGGCTGGCCGGAATCGTGGATGACCTCCTTGACCGTCGCCACCGGGTAGCCCGCCGGGAAGCGCTGACCCAGGCCGGAGCTGACCAGCAGGTCGCCTTCCTTGATGTCGGCGGTGTCGGCCACGTGCCGCAACTCCAGGCGCTCCGGGTTACCAGTGCCGCTGGCAATCGCGCGCAAGCCGTTGCGATTGACCTGCACCGGGATGCTGTGGGTGGTGTCCGTCAACAGCAACACGCGCGAGGTGTAGGGCATCAACTCAACCACCTGGCCCATCAGGCCGCGGGCATCGAGCACCGGCTGGCCGAGAACCACACCGTCGCGCTCACCCTTGTTGATGATGATGCGATGGGTAAAGGGGTTGGGGTCCATGCCGATCAATTCGGCCACTTCGACTTTTTCGTTGACCAACGCCGAAGAGTTAAGCAACTCGCGCAGCCGGACGTTCTGCTCGGTGAGAGCCGCGAGCTTTTGCATGCGGCCCTGCAACAGCAGGTTTTCGGTCTTGAGTTTTTCGTTTTCGGCGACCAGTTCGGTGCGGCTGCCGAATTGGCTGGCCACGCCCTGGTAGAGACGTTGCGGCAGGTCGGTGATCCAGTAAGTCTGCATCAAAACCAGCGACATCTGGCTACGCACAGGCTTGAGCAGCGCAAAACGGGCATCGACCACCATCAGCGCGACCGAAAGCACGGTCAGCACCAACAAGCGCACGCCCAATGAGGGGCCTTTGGCGAAGAGCGGTTTAATAGGCCGCTCCTCCCAGGCAAATGTTCTCTTTATTCATACGGCATCAAACCGGCCTGGATGCAGATTGAAGAAGATAAACGCCAACAGGCAGCACTGCAAAGTGCTGCCTGCCGACCAAGCATGAACCATCCAGGCAATCTTATTCGCTGGAGAGCAGGTCCATGGTGTGTTTATCCATCATTTCCAGTGCACGACCACCGCCACGGGCAACGCAGGTCAGCGGGTCTTCGGCGACGATCACCGGCAGGCCGGTTTCCTGAGCCAGCAACTTGTCGAGGTCGCGCAGCAAGGCGCCACCACCGGTCAGTACCAGGCCACGCTCGGCGATATCGGAAGCCAACTCCGGCGGCGACTGCTCCAGGGCACTCTTCACAGCCTGAACGATGGTGGCCAGGGACTCTTGCAGAGCTTCCAGCACTTCATTGGAGTTCAGGGTGAAGGCACGAGGCACACCTTCGGCCAGGTTGCGACCGCGAACATCGACTTCGCGAACTTCGCCGCCCGGGTAAGCGGTGCCGATTTCCTGCTTGATGCGCTCGGCGGTGGATTCGCCGATCAGGCTGCCGTAGTTACGACGCACGTAAGTGATGATCGCTTCGTCGAAGCGGTCGCCGCCAACACGCACGGATTCGGCATACACCACACCGTTCAGGGAAATCAGGGCGATCTCGGTAGTACCACCACCGATATCCACCACCATCGAACCGCGGGCCTCTTCAACCGGCAGGCCGGCGCCGATTGCGGCGGCCATCGGCTCTTCGATCAGGAACACTTCGCGGGCACCGGCACCAAGGGCCGATTCACGGATGGCGCGACGCTCCACCTGGGTGGACTTGCACGGAACGCAGATCAGCACACGAGGGCTGGGCTGCAGGAAACTGTTTTCGTGAACTTTGTTGATGAAGTACTGCAGCATCTTCTCGCAGACACTGAAGTCAGCGATCACGCCGTCTTTCATCGGACGAATGGCAGCAATATTGCCTGGTGTGCGGCCGAGCATGCGCTTGGCCTCGGTGCCAACGGCAACGACACTTTTCTGATTACCATGGGTCCGAATGGCCACAACCGATGGCTCATTCAGAACGATACCGCGCTCGCGCACGTAAATAAGGGTGTTGGCAGTGCCCAGGTCAATGGAAAGATCGCTGGAAAACATGCCACGCAGTTTCTTGAACATGGGAAAGGGACCCTAGGCAACGCGTGGGTAAAAAAGTGCGGCAAACTCTAACAACGACAGGGATTTTGGGCAAGGCGCCAATGTGCTAAATTGGCCGACTTTCTGTGCACCAACCCCCACAATCGCGGCCTTATGACCGTAGAAATGCGGTAGTGTTCCGACAATCTAACACACGGACGCCCTCCGTTCTGTTTTCCACTGGAGAATCCCATGGCGCTTGAACGCTCCGACGTGGAAAAAATCGCGCATCTGGCCTCGCTTGGCCTCAATGACGCCGATCTTCCACAGACCACCGCAGCCCTGAACAGCATTCTCGGGCTGGTTGACCAAATGCAGGCTGTCGACACCGACGGCATCGAGCCCCTGGCTCACCCGCTGGAAGCCAGTCAGCGCCTGCGCGCAGACTTCGTGACCGAGCGCAATAATCGCGAAGCCTACCAGTCCATCGCGCCAGCGGTCGAAAACGGCCTGTACCTGGTTCCGAAAGTCATCGACTAAAGGGAAAGAGCCTTTCATGCATCACATGACTCTGGCCGAGATCGCCCGCGGTCTCGCCGACAAAACGTTTTCTTCCGAAGAACTGACCAAGACCCTGCTGGCGCGTATCGCCGAGCTGGACCCCAAGGTCAACAGCTTCATCAGCCTCACCCAGGAGCTGGCCCTGAGCCAGGCCAAGGCCGCCGACGCGCGTCGCGCCAATGGTGAAGACGGCGCGCTGCTGGGCGCCCCGATCGCCCACAAAGACCTGTTCTGCACCCAGGGTATCCGCACCAGCTGCGGCTCGAAGATGCTCGACAACTTCAAGGCGCCCTACGACGCCACCGTGGTGTCCAAGCTGGCCGCCGCCGGGGCCGTGACCCTGGGCAAGACCAACATGGACGAATTCGCCATGGGTTCGGCCAACGAGTCGAGCTACTACGGCGCCGTGAAAAACCCGTGGAATCTGGATCACGTACCCGGCGGTTCGTCCGGTGGGTCCGCCGCTGCCGTGGCCGCACGCTTCCTGCCCGCAGCCACGGCCACCGACACCGGTGGCTCGATCCGCCAACCGG
Organism: Pseudomonas sp.; assembly: GCF_030147005.1. Taxonomy (GTDB): domain Bacteria; phylum Pseudomonadota; class Gammaproteobacteria; order Pseudomonadales; family Pseudomonadaceae; genus Aquipseudomonas. The sequence continues at coordinate 18,509 of NZ_JASLAW010000048.1, read as the reverse complement.
CAGCGTTCACAAACCTCACGGGCTTGAAGCCGACCTACGGTCGCGTTTCCCGCTGGGGCATGATCGCCTACGCCTCAAGTCTCGATCAGGGCGGCCCTCTGGCACGCACGGCTGAAGACTGCGCAATATTGTTACAAGGCATGGCCGGGTTCGATAAACAGGATTCCACCAGCATCGATGAGCCGGTGCCGGACTACAGCGCCGGCCTGAATACGTCGCTCAAGGGCCTGCGCATCGGCGTACCCAAGGAATACTTCAGCGCCGGTCTCGACCCGCGTATCGCCGACTTGGTGCACAACAGCATCAAGGAGCTGGAAAAGCTCGGCGCGGTGATCAAGCAAATCAGCCTGCCGAACAACCAGCACGCGATTCCCGCCTACTATGTGATCGCCCCGGCTGAAGCGTCCTCCAACCTGTCGCGTTTCGACGGCGTGCGCTTCGGCTATCGCTGCGAGAACCCCAAAGACCTTGCCGACCTGTACAAGCGCTCCCGTGGCGAAGGCTTCGGCGCCGAAGTGCAACGCCGCATCATGGTCGGTGCCTACGCCCTGTCGGCCGGCTACTACGACGCGTACTACCTCAAGGCGCAGAAGATCCGCCGCCTGATCAAGAACGACTTCATGGCAGCCTTTGAAGAAGTCGACGTGATCCTCGGCCCAACCACGCCGAACCCGGCCTGGAAGATCGGCGCCAAGACCGGCGACCCGATCGCCGAGTACCTGGAAGACCTCTACACCATCACCGCCAACCTCGCGGGCTTGCCGGGCTTGTCCATGCCCGCCGGTTTCGTCGACGGGCTGCCGGTCGGCGTGCAATTGCTCGCCCCTTATTTCCAGGAAGGCCGCCTGCTCAATGTGGCGCACCAGTACCAGTTGAACACCGACTGGCACACTCGCACCCCTACCGGCTTCTGAGGAGAACACTATGCAATGGGAAGTTGTGATCGGGCTGGAGATTCATACCCAGCTCGCCACCCAATCGAAGATTTTCTCCGGTAGCGCCACCACGTTCGGCGCAGGGCCCAACACCCAGGCCAGCCTGGTCGACCTGGGCATGCCCGGCGTGCTGCCGGTGCTGAACCAGGAAGCGGTGCGCATGGCGGTGATGTTCGGCCTGGCGATTGACGCCGAGATCGGTCAGCACAACGTGTTCGCGCGCAAGAACTACTTCTACCCGGACTTGCCCAAGGGCTATCAGATCAGCCAGATGGAGCTGCCGATCGTCGGCAAGGGCCATCTGGACATTCCGCTGGAAGACGGCACCATCAAGCGTGTCGGTGTAACCCGTGCGCACCTTGAAGAAGACGCCGGCAAGAGCCTGCACGAAGAATTCCCCGGTGCCACCGGCATCGACCTGAACCGTGCCGGCACGCCGCTGCTGGAAATCGTGTCCGAGCCGGACATGCGCAGCGCCAAGGAAGCCGTGGCTTACGTCAAGACGATCCATGCGCTGGTGCGCTACCTGGGCATCTGCGACGGCAACATGGCCGAAGGCTCGCTGCGTTGCGACTGCAACGTGTCGATCCGCCCCAAGGGCCAGGCCGAATACGGCACCCGCTGCGAGATCAAGAACGTCAACTCGTTCCGCTTCATCGAGAAGGCGATCAACAGCGAGGTACGTCGCCAGATCGAACTGATCGAAGACGGCGGCAAGGTGATCCAGCAAACCCGCCTGTACGACCCGAACAAAGACGAAACCCGCGCCATGCGCAGCAAGGAGGAAGCCAACGACTACCGTTACTTCCCCGATCCGGACCTGCTGCCGGTGGTACTGGAGGATTCGTTCCTCAGCGATATCCGCGCCACCCTGCCGGAGTTGCCGCAGCAAAAGCGCGAGCGTTTCCAGGCGCAGTTCGGCCTGTCGGTCTACGATGCCAGCGTATTGGCCTCCAGCCGGGAGCAAGCCAACTACTTCGAAAAGGTCGTGAGCATTGCCGGCGACGCCAAGCTGGCGGCTAACTGGGTAATGGTTGAACTGGGCAGCCTGTTGAACAAGCAAGGCCTGGAGATCGACGAAGCGCCGGTGAGCGCCGAACAACTGGGCGGCATGCTGCTGCGCATCAAAGACAACACCATCTCCGGCAAAATCGCCAAGACCGTGTTCGAAGCGATGGCCGCCGGCGAAGGCAGCGCCGATGAAATCATCGAGAAACGTGGCCTCAAGCAAGTCACCGACAGCGGCGCTATTTCGGCCGTGCTCGATGAAATGCTCGCGGCGAACGCCGAGCAGGTCGAACAATACCGCGCGGCGGACGAAGCCAAGCGCGGCAAGATGTTCGGCTTCTTCGTCGGCCAGGCGATGAAAGCGTCCAAGGGCAAAGCCAACCCGCAACAAGTCAACGAACTGCTGAAAAGCAAGCTCGAGGGCTGACAGCGATGAGCGGGCCGGGCGGGATCTCATGCTCGACTCGGCCCCCTGTGGAAAAAGGCTCGTTGTGGCGAGCAAGCCTGCTTGCGCTGGTGTGCGAAGCGCCCCCAAAAGCGGGCGACTGTTGCGCAGTCAGCAGGAGCAAGTTCTCTCGCCACAGCAAGCCCACTCTACATTCGCGACAGGGAACATCTCTGAAATGAAGCGTCTGCTCGGCCTCCTGGCCCTGTTCTCCCTGCTGACCGGTTGCGCCAGCGGCCTCATCGACCCCAACGGTTACGACGAAACCGGCACCGCCTCCTATTACGGCGCCAAACACCATGGCAAAAGAACCGCCAGCGGTGAAGCTTTCACCCCGAACGCCCTGACCGCCGCCCATCGGCGCCTGCCCTTCGGCACCCTGGTCAAGGTAACCAATCTCGACAACGACCGCTCTGTCGTGGTGCGTATCAATGATCGCGGCCCGCATACCCGTGGGCGCCTGATCGACCTTTCACGCAAGGCCGCCGAGCAACTGCGTATGCTTCGCAGCGGCACCGCGCGGGTTCGCGTGCAAGCCCTGAACAACTGATCGAGGCAGCCTTGAGCATTTTTGGATTGAACGCCCTTTCGCCCTGGAGCCTGCTTGAACTGGTCAGCGGCTTGCTGCTGTTGATCGTCGGCGCTGAAATTTTGGTGCGGGCCGCGGTGCGCCTGGCCGCCAGCCTGAAGGTGCGACCGCTGATCATCGGCCTGAGCATCGTGGCCTTCGGCAGCAGCGCGCCACAGATGGCCGTCAGCGTGCAAGCCACCCTGGCCGGCAACACCGATATTGCCGTGGGCAGCGTGATCGGCAGCAGCATCTTCAATATCCTCGTCACCCTGGGCTTGTCCGCGCTGATCATTCCGCTGCGGGTGTCGCGACAACTGGTGCGCCTGGATATTCCGGTCATGATCGTCGCCGGCCTGCTGGTGTTCATCCTGGCGGCCAATGAGGCCCTGACGCCGTTCGACGGCCTGGTGCTGCTGGTCGCGTTGGTGGCCTACCTCGGCGTGCTGCACTACCAGACGCGCCACTCCCGACGTCCACGCACCCTCGCCACCGTGACCAAGGCGCCCTGGCTGAGCAGCGTGCTGTTGATGCTTGGCGGCTTGCTGGTGCTGGTGCTGGCCGGGCACTTGTTGCTGGGCGCGGCCGTGGCGGTGGCAAGCGACCTGGGCTTGTCGGAGCGCATCATTGGCCTGACGCTGATCGGCGTCGGCACCTCGCTGCCCTGCCTGGCCACTTCGTTGATTGCCGCCTTGCGTGGCGAGCGCGAGATTGCCGTGGGCAATGTGATCGGCAGCAACCTGTTCAACCTGCTGGGCGTGCTCGGCCTTACCGCCTTGGTGGCGCCGTCGCCGCTGTCGGTCTCGCCCAACGCCCTGGACTTTGACTTGCCGGTCATGCTTGGCGCCATCACGTTATGCCTGCCGGTGTTTTATACCGGCTACCGCGTCACGCGTGCCGAAGGCCTGGTGTTGCTGGCGCTGTACCTGGCGTACGGCCTGCATGTGATGGCATTTACAACCGGCATGCCCCTGGCCGCCAAGCTTGAACAATTAATGCTGTTTTACGTCTTGCCGGCGTTAGCGGTGGTGCTGTTGTTCACGTCGCTGCGCGCCTGGCACCGCCAACACAAGAGGGAATCGCAATGACCGGTCAGAAGAAGCCAGGGATTGAAGTGCGTCGTCAGGTGATGGGCGATGTATTCGTCGACCGCGCCCTGAGCAATGCCACCGAGTTCAGCCAGCCGCTGCAGGACTTCGTCAATGAACACGCCTGGGGCAGCGTGTGGAATCGCGAGGGCCTGCCGCTCAAGACGCGCAGCCTGATTACCCTCGCCGCCCTGACCGCGCTCAAATGCCCGCAGGAACTCAAGGGCCATGTACGCGGCGCGTTGAACAATGGCTGCACCGTCGAGGAGATTCGCGAAGCATTACTGCATTGCGCGGTATATGCGGGGGTGCCGGCGGCGATCGATGCGTTTCGGGCGGCGCAGGAAGTGATTGAGGCGTATCAGGCGGAACAGCAGTGATTGGTCTATAGCTATCGCAACACTCAGATCCAGCCACCGGCCTGCAACACGAAGATGCCGATATTCGTGGTCACCGCCGCCATCAACGTGGTGATCACAATAATCGCTGCCGCCAGTTCGTGATTCCCCTCGGCCGCCCTGGCCATCACGAAGCTCGCCGCCGCCGTCGGCGCGCCAAAATACAGAAACAAAATCCCCAACTCCGGCCCACGGAAACCCAGCAGCCACGCACCCAACGTGGCGATCACCGGCAGCCAGACCATCTTCATCAGGCTTGCGCTCAATGCCAGCTTGCCGCTCTTGCGCAGCGCCGCCAGGGATAAGGTGCCGCCTATGCAGATCAGCGCCAAAGGCAGTGTCGTGTCCGCCAGATACCCCAGGGATTTTTCCAGCCAACCGGGCAGGCCGAGCTGGAAATAGGCAAACGGCGCTGCGACGACCACACTGATGATCAGCGGGTTGGCCACCACACTTTTGAAGATGCTCCACGGGTCGGACTTGATCACCGGGCTGTACACCGCCAGCACAATGGTCGACAGGGTGTTATAGAACAGGATCACCAACGCCGCGAGGATCGCACCGAGAGAAATACCGTAGTCGCCGTACATGCTGGCAGCCAGCGCCAGGCCGATCACCCCGTTGTTGCCGCGAAACGCGCCCTGGGTGTAAATGCCCCGGTCTTCGCGCCTGCAGCGAAAAATCGCCCAGCCCCACGCCATGGCAAAGCTCACCAACGTGGCCACGGAAAAGTAAATCAGCAAACCCGGCTTGAGCGCTGAATGCAGGTCGGCATGCAGGATGCCGAGAAACAGCAGCGCCGGCATGGTGACGTTGAACACCAGGGACGAGGCGGTGTGGATAAAGTTGTCGTTGATCCAGTTGATGCGCTTGAGCAGCACACCGAGGAACAGCATGGCAAACACCGGCGCGGTGATGGTGAGAGTGGTGAGGAAAATTGCCAGCATGCCGGGGAGAACCTTGGTGAGCGTCGTCAGGGGGCTAATGATAAGCCATGCAGCCCCGCTGCGTCTGGTAGGACGCCTTCGCGAGCAAGCCCGCGCCCACATTCGACCGCATTCCAAAGCTGGAGCTCGGCCGTTGCGGGAGCGGGCTTACTCGCGAAGCAGGCGACTCGATCTCAGGTAATCGGCGCCGGGTTGAACAAGGTGATGTCGTTATGCAGCTTATGCCGCTCTGCCCACGTCTGTTTCCTGCCGCTGGCCACGTCCAGGTAGAAGTGAAACAACTCCCAGCCCAGCTCCTCGATGCTCGCGCGCCCGGTGGCGATGCGCCCGGCGTCGATATCGATCAGGTCCGGCCAGCGCTGCGCCAGCTCGGTGCGCGTCGAGACCTTCACTACCGGCGCCATTGCCAAGCCGTAAGGCGTGCCACGCCCGGTGGTGAATACATGCAGGTTCATTCCCGCCGCCAGTTGCAAGGTGCCGCACACAAAGTCACTGGCCGGGGTTGCGCAAAAAATCAGGCCCTTGCCCTTGAAGCGTTCGCCTGGGCCGAGCACGCCGTTGATCGCGCTGCTGCCGGATTTGACGATGGAGCCCAACGACTTCTCGACGATATTCGACAGCCCGCCCTTCTTGTTGCCGGGCGTGGTATTGGCACTGCGATCCGCCTCGCCCTTGGCCAGGTAACGGTCGTACCAGTCCATTTCCCTGACCAACTCCTGGGCAACTTCCTTGCTTTGAGCCCGTGAAGTCAGCAGGTAAATAGCGTCACGGACTTCTGTCACTTCGGAAAACATCACCGTCGCGCCGGCACGCAGCAGCAGGTCTGACGCATAACCCAGCGCCGGGTTGGCGGTGATGCCGGAGAACGCATCACTGCCGCCGCATTGCATGCCCAGGATCAGCTCGGACGCCGGCACCGTTTCGCGGCGGCGCTGGTCGAGCTTTTTCAAGCGCACCTCGGCCAGCGCCATAATCTGCTCGATCATCTCGGTAAAGCCATGGCTGGAATCCTGCAACCGGTACAGCCAAGGCTCGCTCAGGTCGACAGAGCTGTCGTTGTCGTGCATCACTTGCCCGGCCTGCAATTTCTCGCAGCCCAGGCTGATCACCAGCGCTTCGCCGCCCAGGTTCGGGTTACGCGCCAGGTTGCGCACGGTACGGATCGGGATGTAGGCATCCGTGGCCGTAATCGCCACGCCGCAGCCGTAGCTATGAGTCAGCGCCACTACGTCATCGACGTGGGGGTACTTGGGCAGCAATTCATCCTTGATGCGCTTGACGGCATGGTCCAGCACGCCGGTCACGCACTGCACCGTGGTGGTGATACCCAGGATGTTGCGCGTGCCCACGGTGCCGTCGGCGTTACGATAGCCCTCAAACGTAAACCCCTCGAGCGGCGCCTGGGTTTCAGGCACTTCGGTGGACAGCGGAAGGCTGTCCAGCGGCGGCGCGGTGGGCATGCGCAACTGGTCTTCCTGTACCCAGCTGCCACGCGGGATCGGCGCCAATGCATAGCCAATCGTCTGGCCGTAGCGAATGATCCGACCGCCCTCAGGGATATCTTCCAGGGTCACCTTGTGGCTCTGGGGGATGAAATCCACTGTGACCAGGCCGTCCGGGAATTCGGTCCCGGCCGGTACGCCCTGATCGTTCACCACGATCACCACATTGTCGCGCTCGTGCAAACGAATCGAGCGCGGCGAGTCGGCATGTTCAATCAACTGCATCACACGAACCTCAGGAATGCGCTTGGGAAAGGTGGGTCAACTCAGGGCCTTTGCTTGGCGGCTCCTTGAGCACCACGCGCTTGATCGGGCCGACGATTACCAGGTAGCTGAACACCGCCACCAGGGCATTGGCGCCCACAAACACCAGGGCCCATTTGAACGAGCCAGTAGTGCCGATGATGTAGCCAATGACAATCGGCGTGGTGATGGAGGCCAGGTTACCGAAGGTATTGAACAAACCACCACTGAGGCCGGCGATTTGTTTCGGCGAAGTGTCGGACACCACCGCCCAGCCCAGTGCGCCAACGCCCTTGCCAAAGAAGGCCAGCGCCATGAAGCCCACCACCATCCATTCAACGTCGACGTAGTTGCACGCAATGATGCTGCTGGACACCAGCAGGCCCGCAATGATCGGCGCCTTGCGGGCGAAGGTCAGGGAATGGCCCTTGCGCAGCAGATAGTCGGAAATCACCCCGCCCAGCACGCCACCGATAAAGCCGCAGATCGCCGGCAACGAGGCAATGAAACCAGCCTTGAGAATGGTCATGCCACGGTCTTGCACCAGGTACACGGGGAACCACGTCAGGAAGAAGTAAGTGATGCCGTTGATGCAGTACTGGCCCAGATAAACGCCGAGCATCATGCGATTAGTCAGCAATTGCCGGATGTAATCCCACTTCGGCCCGTCGGTTTTCTTACCCTTGCCCTTGTCCTGGTCCATATCAACCATCGCGCCATTGGCCGCGATGTGATTGAACTCGGCTTCGTTGATCATCGGATGTTGGCGCGGGCTGTGGATGACTTTCAGCCAGATCAGCGAGAAGACGATGCCGATCACGCCCATTACGATAAACACGTGCTGCCAGCCGAAGCGGTAAACAATCCAGCCCATCAGCGGTGCGAACAACACCGTGGCGAAGTATTGCGCCGAGTTGAAGATAGCCGACGCGGTACCGCGTTCGGCAGTCGGAAACCAGGCCGCCACAATCCGTGCGTTACCCGGGAAGGATGGCGCTTCGGCCAGGCCCACCATGAAGCGCAGCATAAACAGCGCAACGACGGCAGTGGAGATACCGAACTCACCGACGTAGCCTTGCAGCACGGTGAACAGTGACCAGGTGAAGATGCTCAGGGCATAGACTTTTTTCGAGCCGAACCGGTCGAGCAGCCAGCCACCGGGAATTTGCCCGGCGACGTAGGCCCAACCGAATGCAGAGAAGATATAGCCGAGGGTAACCGCGTCGATGCCGAGGTCTTTTTGCAGGCTGGAACCGGCGATGGCGATGGTGGCACGGTCGGCGTAGTTGATCGTGGTCACCAGAAACAGCATGAGCAGGATCAAATAGCGGACGTGGGTCGGCTTGGTCGCTTGCATATAGAAGTACTCCCACTAATTATTTTTTTTGCGGGTAATGGTTATGTCTTGCTGGGTGCCGCCCCCTGTAGGAGCGAGCTTGCTCGCGAAAAACTCACAGGCACCGCGGGCATCCTGAATGCCCGCTTAATCGTTGACGTTCTTCGCGAGCAAGCTCGCTCCTACAGTGAAACGGGTGTTACGACCCGATATAGCTGGTCTTTACTACGGTGTAGAACTCTTGCGCATAGCGACCCTGCTCACGCGAGCCGTAGGATGAACCCTTACGGCCACCGAACGGAACGTGATAGTCCACACCGGCGGTCGGCAAGTTGACCATTACCATGCCGGCCTGAGAATGGCGCTTGAAGTGGTTGGCGTACTTCAACGAAGTGGTGGCGATGCCTGCCGACAAACCGAACTCGGTGTCGTTGGCCATGGCCAGCGCCGCCTCGTAGTCGGCCACGCGCACCACGTTGGCCACCGGGCCGAAAATCTCTTCACGGCTGATGCGCATAGCGGCTTCGCTGTCGGCGAACAGCGTCGGCGCCAGGTAATAGCCCTCGGTGTCGCAGGTCACCAGACCGCCACCGCTGACCAGCCGCGCACCTTCGCTTTGGCCGATGTCGATGTACTTCATGTCCTGGTCCAACTGGGCCTGGGAGACCACCGGGCCAATGTCGGTACCGCTGCTGAGGGCGTGGCCGACCTTGATCGACTTCATGCGTTCGGCCATGGCTGCGACAAACTGGTCGTGTATGCCGGCGGTGACGATCAGGCGGCTGGAAGCGGTGCAACGCTGGCCGGTGGAGTAGAACGCGCTCTGCACCGACAACTCGACGGCCTGCTTGAGGTCGGCGTCGTCGAGAATGATCTGCGGGTTCTTGCCGCCCATTTCCAACTGCACCTTGGCCTGGCGCGATACACAGCTGACGGCGATCTGGCGACCTACACCGACCGAACCAGTAAAGCTGATGCCGTCGACTTTCGGGCTGTTGACCAACACATCGCCCACTACGCGACCGCTGCCCATCACCAGATTGAATACCCCGGCCGGGAAACCGGCGCGGGAAATGATTTCGGCCAGGGCCCAGGCACAGCCCGGTACCAATTCGGCCGGCTTGATCACCACGCAGTTGCCATAGGCCAGGGCCGGGGCGATTTTCCAGGCGGGGATGGCGATCGGGAAGTTCCAGGGGGTGATCAAGCCGACAACGCCGAGGGCTTCACGGGTGACTTCAACGTTGACGCCCGGGCGCACCGATGGCACGTAGTCGCCAGACAGGCGCAGGCATTCACCGGCGAAGAATTTGAAAATGTTACCGGCGCGGGTCACCTCGCCGATGGCTTCGGGCAGCGTCTTGCCCTCTTCCCGGGCCAGCAGGGTGCCAAGCTCTTCGCGGCGGGCGAGGATTTCGCTGCCGACTTTGTCCAACGCATCGTGGCGCGCCTGGATGCCGGACGTGGACCAGGCCGGAAATGCCGCGCGGGCGGCGTCGATCGCGGCGTTGACTTGGGCGACGTCAGCCTTGGCGTATTCGCCGATCACATCGGAAAGATCCGACGGGTTGGTATTGGTGCAGTAGTCGGCGCCGGTTACCCATTCACCGTTGATGTAGTTTTCGAAACGCTTTGCTTGGGACACGAATCTTCTCCTGACGCAAAAGGCCGCTGATTGCTCAGCGGCCTTGTTGATAAGTTATTGCGCGCCTTGCTTATCGATCAGCGCGGCCAGGGCTTCGTATTCTTCCGGCAGCAGATCGGTCAGCGGAGTGCGCACTGGGCCGGCGTCGTAGCCGACAATCTTCGCACCCGCCTTGACGATGCTCACGGCATAACCGGCCTTGCGGTTACGGATGTCCAGGTAAGGCAGGAAGAAATCGTCAATGATTCTGGAAACAGTGGTGTGATCATCCTTGGCAATCGCGTGGTAGAAATCCATCGCGGTTTTCGGGATGAAGTTGAACACCGCCGAAGAATATACCGGCACGCCCAGGGCCTTGTAGGCAGCGGCGTAAACCTCTGCAGTCGGCAGGCCGCCGAGGTAGCTGAAACGGTCGCCGAGACGACGGCGGATCGACACCATCAACTCGATGTCGCCCAGGCCATCCTTATAGCCGATCAGATTCGGGCAGCGCTCGGCGAGGCGTTCCAGCAACGGTGCGGTCAGGCGGCAGACATTGCGGTTGTACACCACCACGCCAATTTTGACCGATTTGCATACCGCTTCAACGTGGGCGGCAACGCCGTCCTGGCTGGCTTCAGTCAGGTAGTGCGGCAGCAACAGCAGGCCTTTGGCGCCGAGGCGTTCGGCTTCCTGGGCGTACTCGATGGCCTGGCGGGTCGACCCTCCCACACCGGCCAGGATCGGCACGCTGGTGGCGCAGGTATCGACGGCGGTTTTTACCACTTGGGAATATTCGCTGGCAGCGAGGGAGAAGAACTCACCGGTGCCGCCTGCAGCGAACAAGGCGGTGGCGCCATAGGGGGCCAGCCATTCCAGACGCTTGATATAGCCCGCCTGGTGAAAGTCACCCTGGGCATTGAAATCGGTCACGGGAAAAGACAGCAGACCGTGAGAGAGGATGGACTTCAGTTCTTGTGGATTCATTATTCGAACACCCTGGCGAATACTTTCTGAAGAAAGCGTTGTTGTTGGTTTAAGTGATGTCGTACGTCATCGTACAACTATAAAATAATTCGTCAACTGCAATTCATCGACGCTTGTCCGAAGCGTGCCGTTGAAACGCGTTCCTTGACGTAAGAAATTTCCGTCCTATGCTCGACACAACTGTATACACATACAGTTAAATGGACATTTTTTACGACATAGCAAGGAGCTAACATGTCAGGCCTTCGATACCCCGCCCCCACAAAGACGCCCCCTACCCTGCGCTTTGAAGGTGGTGAGCACACCGCCATCGGCGACGACACGCTGTTGCGTTTTGCCAAGGACGCCGCATCGATCCCGGCGCGAGACGTGCAACTGCATTTGCCCAACGGACTGGCCCTCACCTATGGTCAAGTGCTTGCTCTGGGTGGCGACTTTTATGGTATCCCCGGCCGACCTATCAGCGATGGCACCTCCCCTGCCGACCGCGTGCAACGCTTCACCGCGGCCTTCGATTCACTGGCGGTGCTACCTGCTTCGCGGGAAGAAGCCGGCAAGATCCTCGCGGTGATGCAAAAAGAGATCAATGCAGTAAAACAGGCTATTAAAGACGGCAAGCAACCCCATCAAGCCTATGACGACCTGGGTGATACGTTGTCCGAGGAGTGGAATCGCATCACCGGTGGCGGCAGCGCGGTGTCTGCATTGGTCCCTCTGGGGCGCTATCTGAAACTGGCGGCGGACAATGCCGACCATTTCGGCGAATGGGCATTGTCCGCCTACCTGGCTGGCCATACTGCGGCCCTGCAACAGGCGCTGGCCGCTCATCAAACCGGCACCGACCAGGCATTGGAATTGGCGTACGCCATGAACAGCTTTGCCGATCACTTCCTCACCGACCTGTTTTCCGCCGGCCACCTGCGCGTCCCACGCAAGCAACTGGCGGCAGAGGTCACGCCTGGAGAGCTGGGGTCGCTGATCAGCCGCTTCATGCATGACGAAGACAGCAAGTTCGGGCTTAAGGTAAGCAACGCCATGGGAGACCAGTGGCACGCCTATGGAGATAAACGCTATTTCGACGCTATTGATGCGGACAATCGGGTGCAGGTCAAACGTGCGGTGCAGGCTTCGGCGGATGACATTTTCGAAACCTTCATCAGCGGTGTCGCGCCCTCCCCGGCTAACTTCAAGGCATCGTTGTATGTGCCGGACCTGAGGGCGGCGCAGAATCCGGCGAATAACTTCTCGCCGCTGTTCAGGATGGAGGGGGACAAGGTGCTGCGGCGCAAGCAGGTCAATGACTTGAACGACAAGCGTTGGACGGATGATTGGTGGGGGTGGAGTACGTATTTGTTGCTCAAGGACTACGAGCCCAATCAACCCGCCAGCTAACGGCTGCTTTCCTTTGTAGGAACGAGCTTGCTTGCGAAGATCTTGAGGCCACAGCGCACGCTCTGAATAAACGCGGTGCTTCTGAGTCTTTGGCGAGCAAGCTCGCTCCTACGGGGGCAGAGGCTTAACCCCGCTGCGCCTCCGCCTCTTCATGGGCATGGCGCAGCCGCTCGCGACTGTTGGTCAAGTGCAGCCGCATCGCCGCCCGCGCCGCGTCCGAATCCTGGCGGGCGATCGCTTCATAAATCTCTTCATGCTCGCGACTCAAACGCCCCATGTAGTGCTGCTGGTCATCATGAGCCAGGCGCGCCGAATTGAGGCGGGTACGTGGAATGATGCTGGTGCCCAGGTGAGTCATGATGTCGGTGAAGTAACGGTTGCCGGTGGACAGCGCAATTTCCAGGTGGAACGCGAAGTCTGACGCCACTGCGTCACCCGCATGGGCCGCGCTTTCATTCAGCGCATCGAGGGCGGCACGCATCGCCGCCAGTTGTTCATCACTGCGGCGCAAGGCAGCCAGGCCTGCCGATTCCACTTCCAGGCTGATACGCAACTCCAGAATCGCCAACACATCGCGCAACGTCACTACAGTAGCCGGGTCAATGCGGAAACCGCTCGGGCTTGGCGTGTCCAATACAAAAGTACCGATACCGTGACGCGTCTCCACCTGCCCCGCCGCCTGCAAGCGCGAGATCGCCTCGCGCACCACGGTACGGCTGACGCCATGGGCCTCCATGATCGCCGACTCGGTGGGCAGCTTGTCGCCACGCTTGAGCTGGCCGTCGCGGATTTGTTCGGACAACACCGTAACCAATTCCTGGGCAAGGCTGCGGCGCTTGCGGGGGAGACGTGGGGCGGCGTTGGCGTTTTCCATGATGAATCATCTTTCTCGGTGAGCTGAACACGCATCATAGCCCATGGCGGTTGTACGATCACCGTTCCTGTCGCGACTTTCATCCCTGTCCCACAGGCAAAAAAATGCCCCGGCAACCGCCGAGGCATTTTTTCAGGCTCGCCCGAAGGCAGCAGCCCCTTACTTCACCACTTTCAAGCTCGGCCGGCCAGTGGGGCGCGGCGGCTCGTTATCCGGTGGCGGCATATCATCGCCGCCTTCGCCTTCGATCGTGTCGTCGTCCTCGAAAGGCGATTCCAGATCGAACACCATGCCTTGCCCGTTCTCACGGGCATAAATCCCGAGGATGGCGCCAATCGGCACGAACAGCGTATGCGGCACACCGCCAAAACGCCCTTCGAAACTGACCGCCTCGTTGTCCATGTGCAGGTGGCGCACGGCACTGGGCGATACATTCAATACAATCTGTCCGTCGCTGGCAAAACCCTGCGGAACCTGAACCGCCGGAAATTCAGAGTTCACCAGCATGTGCGGGGTGCAATCATTGTCCACAATCCACTCATAGAGCGCGCGGACCAGATAAGGTCGACTGGAGTTCATCAACGGCTCCTTAAGCCTTAGCGCATATCGCGTTCGACGCCAGACAGACTCGCCTGGAAAGCCTCACGCGCAAATTGGCGCTCCATGTAATCAAGCAGCGGCTTGGCCGGCCGTGGCAGTTCAATGCCCAGAATCGGCAAGCGCCAGAGTATGGGTAATAGGCAGCAATCCACCAGGCTTTGTTCCTCGCTGAGGAAAAAAGGTTTATCGGCGAACAGCGGCGAAACACCGGTCAGGCTTTCACGCAATTCCTTACGCGCCTGCACCCGAGCGGCTTCTTTGGAACGTGAATCCAGAATCACATCCACCAACCCGCACCAGTCACGCTGGATCCGATGGATCAGCAGGCGGCTGTTGGCACGCGCGACCGGGTACACCGGCAGCAAAGGGGGATGTGGGTAACGCTCATCCAAGTATTCCATCACCACGGTTGACTCCCACAACGCCAGGTCACGATCGACCAGGGTGGGCAAGCTGCCGTAAGGGTTCACTTCGATCAGTTTCGGCGGCTGACGGCCCGCCTCCACACTGATGATCTCGGCGCTGACACCCTTCTCTGCGAGCACGATGCGTACTCGATGGGAATAGTGGTCGGCGGGGTCGGAGTAACAGGCCAACCGGTTGGTCACGCCCATGGCGGTCCTCCTCGCTTGTTGAAATTATCGAAAGCTCAAAAACGAGCGCGCCCAGAGAGCATCTCTGTAACGTCCGGTACAACCGGCGCTACGTGTTCAGAGATGCCGCTGGGCGCGCAAGATTAACAGCAATTGCTTACGGTTGGATCAATGCACATCCTTCCAGTACTCGCGTTTGAGCAGATAGGCGAATACGAAGAAGAAAGCCAGGTACAGCAAGACGTAAGTACCGATGCGCTGATGCTGCAGTTTGACCGGATTGGCCGAGTAGGCCAGGAAGGTCACCAGATTCTTGACCTTCTCGTCGAACTGCTCTTCGTTCAGCGTGCCGGTCTTGGGCACGATGGTCAGTTGATCGCACGCTTCATGAGTCAGCGGCGTGCCGGTCAACGGATCATATTGCTTCTTGCCGTCTTCAACGACCTGAACCTGCTTGCATCCTACCACTTGTCGACCCTGAAGGCCGACCAGAACGTTAGGCATACCGACGTTCGGGAACACTTTGTTGTTCACTCCCCAAGGGCGAGCCGGGTCTTCGTAGAAGGATTTAAGGTAGCCGTAGAGCCAGTCGGTGCCGCGTACGCGAGCCACCAGAGTCAGGTCGGGCGGTGCTGCGCCGAACCACGCCTTGGCATCCGCCGGTTGCATGCCGATGTTCATGTGATCGCCGATTTTGGCACCGGTGAACACCAGGTTCTGCAGCATCAACTCATGGGGGATGCCCAAGTCATCGGCAACCCGCTCGTAGCGCTGGAACTTGGCGCTGTGGCAGCCCATGCAGTAGTTGGCGAACGTGCGTGCACCATCTTGCAAAGCGGCTTTATCGGAGACGTCGATGTCGACTTTTTCCAGTTCCGCGCCATGTTCGGCGGCCAAAGACAGCAGCGGCAAGGCCGCAAGCACTAATGCAACGAATAATTTTTTCATCAGCCAGTCACCCTTTCCGGAACCGGTTTGGTCTTCTCGAGCCGGGTGTAGAACGGCATCAGAATGAAGTAGGCGAAGTACAGGAAGGTGCAGACCTGCGACAGCAACGTACGCTCAGGGGTTGGCGCCAATACGCCCAGCACACCCAGGATCACGAACGAGATGCAGAACACCCACAGCCAGATCTTGCTCAGCCAACCCTTGTAGCGCATGGACTTGACCGGGCTGCGATCCAGCCACGGCAGCACGAACAGCACCGCAATCGCCGCGCCCATGGCGATCACGCCCATGAGTTTGTCGGGGATTGCACGCAGGATTGCGTAGAACGGCGTGAAGTACCAGACCGGCGCAATGTGCTCGGGCGTCTTGAAAGCGTTGGCTTGTTCGAAGTTAGGCTTCTCCAGGAAATAACCACCCATCTCCGGGAAAAAGAACACGATCGAGCAGAACACGAACAGAAACACGACCACGCCGACAATGTCTTTGACGGTGTAATAAGGGTGGAACGGGATGCCATCCAGTGGGATGCCGTTCTCGTCCTTGTGCTTCTTGATGTCCACGCCATCCGGGTTGTTGGAGCCCACCTCATGCAGTGCCAGGATGTGCAACACCACCAGGCCCAGGATCACGATCGGCAAGGCGACGACGTGCAAAGCGAAGAAGCGGTTCAGGGTGATGCCGGAGATCAGGTAGTCACCACGGATCCACTGAGTCAGGTCGTTGCCGATCACCGGAATCGCACCGAACAGCGAGATGATCACCTGGGCGCCCCAGTACGACATCTGGCCCCATGGCAGCAGGTAGCCCATGAAGGCTTCAGCCATCAGCGCCAGGTAGATCAGCATGCCGAACACCCACACCAGCTCGCGCGGCTTCTGGTACGAACCATAGAGCAAGCCACGAAACATGTGCAGGTAGACGACGATGAAGAACGCCGATGCGCCGGTAGAGTGCAGCAGGCGCAGGATCGAACCGTACTCGACGTCACGCATGATGTATTCGACGGAGGCGAACGCCTCTTCCGCCGACGGGGTGTAGCTCATCGTCAACCAGACACCGGTGACGATCTGGTTTACCAGCACCAGCAGTGCCAGGGAGCCGAAGAAGTAGAAGAAGTTGAAGTTTTTCGGTGCGTAATACTTGCTGAGATGGTCTTCCCACATTTTAGTGGCGGGGAAGCGCGCATCCACCCAATCCATGAACTTGCTCATCACGCGTTCTCCTTATCGAGGCCAATGACAATGATGTCGTCAGTTTCGTAGGTATGCGGAGGAACCGGCAGGTTCAAGGGTGCGGGCTGAGACTTGTAGACGCGGCCGGCGAGGTCGTAATGCGAACCGTGGCAGGGGCAGAAATAACCGCCGACCCAATCTTTACCCAAGTCGACGGGAGCGACTTCCGGGCGAAAGGTAGGTGAGCAACCCAGGTGGGTACACAGACCGACCAGCAGCAGGATCTCCGGCTTGATCGAACGTGCTTCATTCTTGGCGTAGGCGGGTTGGTCGGACTTCTCGGATTTTGGGTCAGACAACTGGCCTTCGATCTTCTTGAGATTCCCCAGGATTTCCTCCGTACGACGAACAATGAACACCGGCTGGCCGCGCCATTCAGCAATCATCTGCTGGCCTGGCTCGATCTTGCTGACATTCACCTTCACCGGTGCACCTGCGGCTTTCGCCTTGGCACTGGGAAACCATGACCCCACGAACGGGACCGCAGCCCCCACCGCTCCTGCAGCACCCACCACGGATGTGGCTGCTACCAAGAAGCGACGCCGGCCTGCATTCACGCCGTCATTGCTCATTCAGTCCTCTCCCATCAGCTTTTTGGCCTGTTAAATCAGGCGTCTACTAAGTATTGAATCTTTTACTTATAAAAATTTTGACGGATGGTAATGAAAAGCCACACGTATGACAAGGGAATTGCCCGGGCCTCTCCCCCCAGGCCTTGTAGTATAGGGGGTCTACGGATGTGGCAAGTTGTCACGGCGAAAAATCTGCATAAATCGCAGGCAATAAAAAACGCCCAGCTCCGTGAGGAGACTGGGCGTTTTTGTGGAACGTAAAGCGAATTAACGCTTCGAGTACTGCGGACGCTTACGCGCTTTACGCAGACCGACTTTCTTACGTTCAACTTCACGAGCATCGCGAGTTACGAAGCCAGCTTTGCGCAGAGCGCCACGCAGGGTTTCGTCGTACTGCATCAGAGCGCGAGTGATACCGTGGCGGATTGCGCCAGCTTGACCACTTACACCGCCACCGATAACGGTGACGTAGATGTCGAACTTTTCAACGGTCTCGGTCAATTCCAGCGGCTGACGAACTACCATGCGGGCAGTTTCGCGGCCGAAGAAGTTTTCCAGAGTGCGGTTGTTGATCGAGATGTTACCAGTGCCCGGACGCAGGAAAACGCGTGCGGTTGCGGTTTTGCGACGGCCAGTGCCGTAATTTTGAGTCGCCGACATAATGAACTATTCCGTTAAAACTTCAGTTCTTGGGGCTGCTGAGCAGCATGAGGGTGTACAGCGCCCGCATAGACTTTCAGCTTGCGAAACATATCGCGACCCAGTGGGCCCTTAGGCAGCATGCCTTTGACCGCGATTTCGATCGGGGCTTCAGGCTTCTTGGAGATCAGGCCTTCAAAGTTGGAAGACTTGATACCGCCTGGGAAACCGGAGTGACGGTAGTACATTTTGTCTTGCGCTTTGTTGCCGGTAACACGTACCTGCTCAGCGTTGATGATGACAATGTAGTCACCGGTATCAACGTGCGGGGTGTATTCAGGCTTGTGCTTGCCACGCAGACGGCTGGCGACTTCAGTGGCCAGACGACCCAGGGTCTGACCAGCGGCGTCGACGACAAACCAGTCGCGCTGAACTGTTTCCGGTTTTGCAGTAAAAGTTGTCATTCTTTAATAGCCTCAGGGGCCGCCCTGTAAATTAGACGGCGGATCTTACTGAATAGTGCGTACTTTGACAAGGTCAAAGGCAGCCGGATACAGACGCTATCGGGGGCTCGGGTC